>NZ_VYKD01000013.1:0-109444 GCF_032424295.1 Pseudomonas sp. JV449
CCGCCGAACGTTTTGTCGCCCACCCGTTCATCCAGGGCGAGCGCCTGTACCGTACCGGCGACCTGGCACGCTACCGCGCAGACGGCGTGATCGAATACGCCGGGCGTATCGACCATCAAGTCAAGCTGCGCGGCCTGCGCATCGAACTGGGGGAAATCGAAGCGCGCCTGCTGGAGCACGCGTGGGTCCGTGAGGCTGCCGTGTTGGCGGTCGACGGTAAATACCTGGTGGGCTACCTGGTGCTGCAGGACGCTGGCGATGATTGGCGCGAGGTCCTCGGCGCCCACCTGGCCCAGCACCTGCCGGACTACATGGTCCCGGCACAATGGATGCTGCTGGAGCAAATGCCCCTGAGCCCCAACGGCAAACTCGACCGCAAGGCGCTGCCCAAACCCGAAGCCACCCACCACTACGAGGCCCCGCAAAGTGCCCTGGAGCAGCAGATCGCGGCGATCTGGGCCGAGGTGCTGGGCGTCGAACAGGTAGGCTTGAACGACAACTTCTTCGAGCGCGGCGGTGATTCGATCATTTCGATCCAAGTGGTCAGCCGCGCCCGCGCCGCCGGTATCCATTTCACCGCCAAGGCGTTGTTCCAGCACCAGACCGTGCGCAGCCTGGCGCGGGTGGCGCAGTTGCGGGTTGCCCAGGTGTTTGACCAGGGTCCGGTGCAGGGCGAGACGCCGTTGCTGCCGTTCCAGCAGCTGTTCTTCGAGATGGACCTGCCGGACCGCCACCACTGGAACCAGTCCTTGCTGCTGACGCCACGCGAGCCGGTGCGGGCAGATCGACTGCAAGCGGCCTTGCACGCCATCGTCCACCACCATGATGGGCTGCGCCTGAGCTTCAGCCAGCCCGCCGAAGGGTGGCGGGCCGAGCATGCAGCCGCCATCCCGGAGGTGTTGTGGCAGGCCGCGGTGGCGGATGCCGACGAACTGGCCGCGCTGTGCGAAAAAGCCCAGCGCAGCCTCGACCTGCAACAGGGGCCCTTGTTGCGTGCGGTGCTTGCCGAACTGGCCGATGGTTCCCAGCGCCTGTTGCTGGTCATGCACCACCTGGTGGTGGACGGCGTGTCCTGGCGGGTGTTCCTCGAGGACCTGCAAAGCCTCTACCGTCAACAGCCGTTGCCGGCCAAGACCTCGTCGTTCAAGGCCTGGGCCGAGCGTTTGCAGGCCCATGCCCGCAGCGAAGCGGTACAGCCGCAAAAACACTTCTGGCTGCAACAGCTCCAGGGCGTGCCTACCGATCTGCCCTGCCGTGATCCCCAAGGCGCGCGTCCTGGCCGCCTGGCGCAGACAGTGGTCAGCCGACTGGACGCCGAGCACACCCGGCAATTACTGCAACAGGCGCCTGCGGCCTATCGCACCCAGATCAACGATCTGCTGCTGACCGCCCTGGCGCGTGTCATCTGCCAGTGGACCGGGCAGGCTTCCAGCCTGATCCAACTGGAAGGCCATGGCCGTGAAGACCTGTTCGAGGATATCGACCTGACCCGCACCCTGGGCTGGTTCACCAGCCTGTTCCCGGTGCGCCTGACCCCGGCCGAATCCCTTGGCGCCTCGATCAAGCAGATCAAGGAGCAACTGCGCGCCGTGCCGGACAAGGGCCTGGGCTTCGGCGAGCTGCGCTACCTCGGCGACGAGGCCACGCGCCAGGCATTCAGCGCATTGCCGGTGCCGCGCATCACCTTCAATTACCTGGGCCAGATCGACGCCAGCTTTGACCAGCCGGACGGTTTGTTTGTACTCGCAGCGGAAAGCGCCGGAGCCGAGCAGAGCCCGGAGGCGCCGCTGGGCAACTGGCTGACCCTCAACGGCCAGGTATTCGGCGGTGAACTGCACATGGGCTGGACCTTCAGCCCGCTGATGTTCGAGGCGTCGCAGATCGATGCCTTGAGCCAGGCCTTCAGCCGTGAGCTGACGGCATTGGTGGAACATTGCTGCACCCCTGGCAACCACGGCGTGACGGCCTCGGACTTCCCGTTGTCACGCCTGAACCAGCAGCAGCTTGAGTCCTTGCCGCTGGCCGCCGATGGGATTGACGACATCTACACCTTGTCGCCCATGCAGCAAGGCATGCTGTTCCACACCCTGTACGAACAGGCCGCCGGCGACTACATCAACCAGATCCGCGTGACGGCCGAGGGCCTGGATGTGGCGCGCTTCCAGCGGGCCTGGGATGCCACGGTGCAGGCCCATGACGTGCTGCGCAGCGGGTTTTTTTGGGAGGGCCAGCTGGAGTGGCCATGCCAGGTGGTGTACCGCGAGGCACGGCTGCCCATCGAACTGCTCGACTGGCGCGCCATGCCGGAGCCGGAGCTGGCGTTGCAAGACCTGCAGCAAGCCCAACGTCGCCAGGGCTTTGAGCTGGCCAAGGCACCGCTGGTCCGTCTGGTGCTGGTGCGTACCGACGAGCAACGCCATGAGCTGATCTACACAAGCCATCACATCCTGATGGACGGTTGGAGCAATTCGCGACTGTTCGGTGAAGTGCTGCAACGTTACGCCGGCGTGGCAGTGCCCGAAGCGGCCGGACGCTATCGCGATTACATCGGTTGGTTGCAGCAGCGTGATGCCGGTGCGACCGAAACCTTCTGGCGCGAGCAGTTGAGTGCACTGCAAGCGCCGACTCGCCTGGGCCGCAGCCAGCCCATGGCGGCGGACGGGCATGGCGAGCACGCGCTGAGCCTGGATCGCCCCCTGACAGGGCGCCTCGAGGCCTTCGCCCGCAGCCATAAGGTCACGCTCAACACCCTGGTCCAGGCGGCGTGGCTGGTCCTGTTGCAGCGCCATAGCGGGCAGGCGGTGGTGTCGTTCGGTGCCACCGTGGCCGGGCGCCCGGCAGACCTCGTGGGGGTGGAGCAGCAGATTGGCCTGTTCATCAATACCCTGCCGGTGATCTGCGCAGTGGAGGGCGAGCAAACCGTGGCCGACTGGTTGCAAAGGGTGCAGGCGCAGAACCTGGCGTTGCGCGAGCATGAACACACCGGGCTGTACGATATCCAGCGCTGGGCCGGGCAGGGCGGTGAAGCCCTGTTCGACAACATCCTGGTGTTCGAGAACTACCCGGTGTCCAAGGCCCTGGAACAGAGTGGCGGCAGCGGTATCCGTTTTGGCCTGCCGGATTCCCGCGAGCAGACCAACTTCCCGCTGACGGTGCTGGTGGACGTCGGTGACACGCTGTCGGTGCAGTTCAGCTTTGCGCGTGCGCACTTCGATCCGGACACGGTGCAAACCTACGGCCGCCATCTGCTCAACCTGCTTCAAGCCATGCTCGAGGACGGCCAGCAGCGCCTGGGCGAACTGGCGATGCTCGATGTGGCCGAACGCCGGCAAGTGGTACAGGACTGGAACGCCACGGCGCGGGACTACCCGTTGCAGCACTGTGTGCATCAGCTGATTGAACAGCAGGTGACGCGCACGCCGGACGCCACGGCACTGGTATTTGCCGAGCAGCGCTTGAGCTACGCCGAGCTGAACCGCCGCGCCAACCGCCTGGCCCATCGCCTGATCGAGGCCGGCGTAGGGCCGGACGTACTGGTGGGCCTGGCAGTGGAGCGTTCCATCGACATGGTCGTCGGTCTGCTCGCGGTGCTCAAGGCCGGTGGCGCCTATGTGCCGCTGGACCCGGAATACCCGCGCGAACGCCTGGCCTACATGCTGGACGACAGCGGGGTGAAACTGCTGTTGACCCAGGCGCACTTGCGTGGACAGCTGCCGATTCCTCAAGGCCTGGAAACCCTGGTGCTGGGTGAGTCTGCCTTCGAGGGCTGCAGCGACGCCAACCCAGGCATCGCCCTGGACGGTGAAAACCTCGCCTACGTGATCTACACCTCGGGCTCCACCGGCCAACCCAAAGGGGCGGGCAACCGCCATTCAGCCCTGGCCAATCGCCTGCAATGGATGCAGGAAGCCTACCGCCTCGATGTCAGCGACACGGTGCTGCAAAAGACCCCGTTCAGCTTCGACGTATCGGTGTGGGAGTTCTTCTGGCCGTTGATGACCGGCTCGCGCCTGGTGGTCGCCGCGCCGGGGGATCATCGCGATCCGAGCAAACTGGTGCGCCTGATCAATGCCGAGCAGGTCACCACGCTGCACTTTGTCCCGTCGATGTTGCAGGCCTTCCTGCAGGAGCCGACGGTTGCGACTTGCCATACTCTGCACCGCATCGTGTGCAGTGGTGAAGCGTTGCCGGTGGATGCCCAGCAGCAGGTCTTCGCCAAGCTGCCCCAGGCCGGTCTCTACAACCTGTACGGCCCGACCGAAGCCGCCATCGACGTAACCCACTGGACCTGCGTGGACGAAGGCCGCGATGCGGTACCAATTGGCCGCCCGATCGCCAACCTCGGCTGCTACATCCTCGACAGCCACTTCGAACCCGTACCGGTCGGTGTGCTCGGCGAGTTGTACCTCGGCGGCATCGGCCTGGCCCGGGGTTACCACCGCCGCCCGGCACTCACCGCCGAACGTTTTGTCGCCCACCCGTTCATCCAGGGCGAGCGCCTGTACCGTACCGGCGACCTGGCACGCTACCGCGCAGACGGCGTGATCGAATACGCCGGGCGTATCGACTATCAAGTCAAGCTGCGCGGCCTGCGCATCGAACTGGGGGAAATCGAAGCGCGCCTGCTGGAGCACGCGTGGGTCCGTGAGGCTGCCGTGTTGGCGGTCGACGGTAAATACCTGGTGGGCTACCTGGTGCTGCAAAACGCCGGGGACGACTGGCGCGATGTGCTCAGCGCCCATCTTGCCCAGCAGTTGCCGGACTACATGGTGCCCGCCCAATGGGTGCTGCTGGAGCAGATGCCTCTGAGCCCCAACGGCAAACTGGATCGAAAGGCCTTGCCCAAGACGGACGCCAGTTTGCTCGCGCGGGAGTATGTCGCGCCGCAGAGCGAGCTGGAACAGCAGATCGCCGCGATCTGGGCCGAAGTCCTGGCGGTACCGCGCGTGGGGTTGAACGACAACTTCTTCGAACTGGGCGGCCACTCGCTGCTCGCTACTCAGGTGGTGGTGCGCCTGCGCGAGCAGCTGCACGCCGAATTCGACGTCAAATCGATCTTCACCACCCCGACCCTGGCCGATTTCAGCGCCTATGTGGCAGGCCAGCAGACAAATAATTCGCCGGTGCAGGACGCATTGGCTAAATCCTTGGAGGCTCTCAAACGTCTATCAGCAGAAGATTTGGATAAATTGACTTCCTGAGGGGCGTGGCGTGCAAGCATTAATCGAGTCGGTAGGGTCACTTTCGGCGCAGCAAAAGAAAGCGTTGGCGGTAATGCTCAAGCAGCAAGGCATCAACCTGTTTGAGATTGCCCCGGTTTTCAAGCGCCAGGAAGGTGAGCCTCTTCGGCTCTCTTATGCCCAGGAGCGGCAGTGGTTTTTGTGGCAGTTGGAGCCGCAGAGCACCGCCTATCATGTGCCAAGGGCCTTGCGCCTTACCGGCCAACTGGACGTGGCCGCGTTGCAGCGCAGCTTTGACACACTGGTGCTGCGCCATGAAAGCCTGCGCACGCATTTGCAGGAGGACGGCGACAGTGCCTTGCAGGTGATTGCCGATCAGGTACGGGTGGATATTGCCCTGGTCGACGCCGAGGAATCCGAACTCAAGGCGCTGGTGGAAGCCGAGATCGCCCAGCCATTCGATTTGCAGCAAGGCCCGCTGTTGCGGGTCAAGCTGCTGCGCCTGGCGCCCCAGGAGCATGTGCTGGTGCTGGTGCAGCATCACATCGTCTCCGATGGCTGGTCGATGCAGGTGATGGTCGACGAGCTGGTGCAACTGTACGCCGCCTATGTGCAGGGCCAGGACCTGCAACTGCCGGCCTTGCCGATCCAGTACGCCGACTACGCGCTATGGCAGCGCAGCTGGATGGAGGCGGGCGAGCGTGAGCGCCAATTGGGTTACTGGAAAGGCATGCTCGGCGGCGAGCAACCGGTCCTCGAAATGCCCATGGACCGTCCACGGCCAGCGCTACAGAGCTACCGCGGGGCCAGGCTGGACCTGACCCTGGAAGCCTCTCTGGTGGCAGACCTCAAGACCTTGGCGCAGCGTGAAGGTGTGACGATTTTCATGCTGTTGCTGGCGTCGTTCCAGGCTGTGCTGCACCGCTACAGCGGCCAGGCTGACATCCGCATCGGTGTGCCGGTGGCTAACCGTAATCGGGTGGAGACCGAGCGCCTGATCGGCTTTTTCGTCAACACGCAAATTCTCAAGGCCGATATCGACGGCCAGATGACATTTCGTGAATTGCTGCAGCAGACCCGCCAACGCGCGGTCGAGGCCCAGGCCCATCAAGACTTGCCGTTCGAGCAGTTGGTGGAAGCGCTGCAGCCCGAGCGCAGCTTGAGCTACAACCCGTTGTTCCAAGTGATGTTCAACCACCAGACCGACACCCAGCGCGGTGGCGGCAGTGTAACGGGGTTGCAAGTGCAAGGGCTGGAGTGGGACAGCAAGACGTCGCAGTTTGACCTCAGCCTCGACACCCAGGAATCGGCTGACGGTATCCAGGCGTCGCTGACCTATGCCACTGACTTGTTTGATGCGCCTGGCCTGGAGCGTTTCCTTGGCCATTGGCATCGCCTGTTGCACCGGGTGGCCCAGGATTGCGGCGGCCGTATCGGTGAGTTGCCCCTGTTGGATGATGCACAGTGGCAGCAACAGGTGCACGGCTGGAACCACACGCCCATGGCGTTTGCGCAGGACGAGGGCGTGCATCGGTTGCTGGAGGCCCAGGCGCAAGCGCGCCCCGACGCCATTGCCCTGGTGTGCAACGGCCAGGCGCTGAGTTACGGCGAGCTGAACTGTTGCGCCAACCGCCTGGCCCATCGCCTGCGCGCTGCGGGTGTCGGGCCGGACGTGCTGGTGGCGGTGGCCCTCGACCGCTCGGTGGACATGGTCTTGGCCTTGCTGGCGACGCTGAAGGCCGGTGGCGCCTACGTGCCGCTCGATCCGCAATTCCCGGCGGACCGGCTGGCCTTCATGCTGGAAGACAGCCGCGCTCGCGTGCTATTGACTGCCGGCGACCTGCACGAACGCCTGCCACTGGCGGCTGACCAGCAATTGCTGCTCATGGACGCACAGGAAGATGCGCGCTACAGCAGCGCCAACCCCGATATCGAACTGACGGGCGAGCACCTGGCCTATGTGATCTACACCTCCGGTTCCACCGGCAAGCCCAAGGGCGTGATGGTGCGTCATGGCGCACTGAGCAGCTTCACCCATGGCATGGCCAGCACCCTGGCCATTGGCGCTGACGCGCGGCTGTTGTCGTTGACGACGTTCTCGTTCGATATCTTTGCCCTGGAACTCTACGTGCCGCTGGCGACAGGTGCGACGGTGGTACTGGCCGACAAGCACGTGTCCCTGGACCCTGAGGCGATTCTGGATCTGGTACAGCGCGAAGCGATCAGTGTGGTGCAAGCCACGCCCTCGAGCTGGCGCATGCTCCTGGACAGCGAACGCCGCGCCTTACTGCGCGGGGTCAAGTGCCTGTGCGGCGGCGAGGCGCTGCCGGCCGACCTGGCCCAGCGCATGCTGGCCCAAGAGGGCGCGGTGTGGAACCTGTATGGCCCGACCGAAACCACCATCTGGTCGGCGGCCCATGAGTTGGTCGAGCCGGTGCCCTTTGTCGGTCGGCCAATCGCCAACACCTCGTTGTTTATCCTCAATGCCGAGCTCACTCCGAGCCCGGTAGGCACCAGCGGTGAGCTGCTGATCGGCGGTGTCGGCCTGGCCCGGGGGTATCACGGCCGGGCTGCGTTGACCGCCGAGCGTTTTGTGCCCAATCCGTTTGCGCGCAACGGTGAGCGGCTTTATCGCACAGGCGATCTGGCGCGCTATCGCGCGGATGGCGTGGTCGAGTACATCGGCCGCGTCGACCATCAGGTCAAGGTGCGTGGGTTCCGTATCGAACTGGGAGAGATTGAGGCGTGCCTGCGTGAGCAGCGTGCGATCCGCGAAGCCGTGGTGGTGGCCGAGCATGACCAGTTGCTGGCCTATCTGGTGACCGACACCTTGACGCCGGAAGCCGATCAGGGCGCCTTGCGCGAAGCGTTCAAGGCGGCACTGCGCGAGGTGCTGCCGGATTATATGGTGCCGGCGCAAATGCTGTTCCTGGCCCGCCTGCCGCTGACCCCGAACGGTAAGCTGGATCGCAAGGCGCTGCCTAAGCCAGACGCCAGCCTGCTGCAAAAACACTATGTGGCGCCGGTCGGTGAGAAAGCCCGGCAGGTGGCCGCGATCTGGGCCGAGGTGCTGGGTGTGCCACAGGTGGGCCTGGAGGACCATTTCTTCGAGCTCGGCGGTCATTCGCTGCTGGCGACCCGCATGGTGTCCCGTGTGCGCCAGGCGCTGGGTATCGAGGTGGCACTCAAAAGCCTGTTTGAGCAACCGGTGCTGGGCGCCTTCGTGGCGTCATTGGGGGATGCAGGCGCCGAGGTCGCGCAGATCACCCGCGCCGATCGCACACAGCCGCTGGCCCTGTCGTACGCCCAGGAGCGCCAGTGGTTCCTCTGGCAGCTGGAACCCGACAGCGCGGCCTATCACATTCCTGCCGCGCTGCGCCTGTCGGGTGCGCTTGACCGTGTGGCCCTGCAACGTGCGTTCGACACTCTGGTGCAGCGCCATGAAACCTTGCGCACGGTATTTTTTTCCGACGTGAGCCAGACCGTTCAGCGTGTGCTCGAACAGGCTGCGCCGGTCATTGAACACCAGGTCGTGGGCGCAGCCACCTCCGGCGAATTGCAGGGGTGGGTGGAGCGAGAAATCGCCCGGCCATTCGACCTGCAGGCCGGCCCGTTACTGCGCATCAAACTGCTGCAACTGAGCGAGCGCGAGCATGTGCTGATACTGGTCCAGCACCACATCGTGTCGGATGCCTGGTCGATGCAGGTCATGGTCGATGAACTGGTGAGTTTGTATGCCGGTTACAGCCAGGGGCTCGAGCCAGTGCTGCCGCTGCTGCCGATTCAATACGCGGACTACGCCCAGTGGCAGCGTGGCTGGATGGAGGCGGGCGAAAAAGCCCGGCAATTGGCCTACTGGCGGGCCCGCCTGGGGGATGTGCAGCCGGTACTGGAGCTGCCGCTGGACCGCCCGCGCCCGGCGATACAACGTTACGAAGGTGCGCGCCTGGATGTGCTGGTCGAACCTGCCGTGGTCGAGGGCTTGCGCGCCCTGGCGCAGCGCGAAGGCGTGACCATGTTCATGCTGCTGCTCGCGTCCTTCCAGTCGATGTTGTACCGCTACACCGGCCAGTCGGACATCCGTGTCGGCGTGCCTATCGCCAACCGTAACCGCCTGGAAACCGAGCAACTGATCGGCTTCTTCGTCAATACCCAGGTGCTCAAGGCCGAGATCGACGGGCACATGACCTTTGCCCAGCTGTTGCAGCAGGTCAAGGAGCATGCGTTGGGGGCGCAGGCCCATCAGGACCTGCCTTTCGAACAGTTGGTCGAGGCCCTGCAACCCGAGCGCAGCCTGAGCCACAACCCGCTGTTCCAAGTGATGTTCAATCACCAGTCCGACGCCCATGCCAACCGTGGCAGCCAGCAATTGCCGGGGCTGCAGGTGCAGGGGCTGGAGTGGGACAGCCATACGGCGCATTTCGACCTGAGCCTGGACACCCAGGAGTCTGCCGAGGGCCTGCACGCTTCGTTGACCTACGCGACCGCATTGTTCGACGCCAGTACCCTGCAGCGCTTCGCCGCGCATTGGCAAAACCTGCTGAAGAGCGTGGTAGGCACGGCCCGGCAGTGTGTCGCCGACTTGCCGATGCTGGGCCGCGATGAGCAAGCGCAGATGCTCTATGAGTGGAATCCGCCGCAACCCGCGCGTGCCGCCCACAGCAGCGTGCTGATTAAATTCGAGCAGCAGGTGGCGAGCCGGCCCGACGCCGTCGCCCTGATCATGGATCAGCGGCGCATGAGTTACGCCGACCTCAACCAGCGCGCCAACCGCCTGGCCCACGCCCTGATCGAACAGGGCGTGGGCGCCGACAGCCTGGTCGGCGTGGCCGTGGACCGTTCGCTGGAAATGATCGTGGCCCTGCTGGCCGTGCTCAAGGCCGGCGGCGCCTATGTACCGCTGGACCCGCAATACCCCCGCGACCGCCTGCAATGCATGATCGAAGACAGCGGCTTGCAGCTGTTGCTGACCCAGCATCCCTTGCTGGAGCGCCTGCCGATCAGTGCCGACCTGGCGTTGATCTGCCTGGAGTCCGATCCGCAGTGGTTGGCCGAGTACCCGTCGAGTAACCCCGAGGTGCGCGCGTTCCCGGCCAACCTGGCCTACCTGATGTTCACCTCGGGTTCGACCGGGCGGCCCAAGGGCGTGGGCATCGACCAGGCTTCGTTGGCACGCCACGTCGAGGTGTTTACCGAGGTGTTTGCGCTGACCGCCGCTGACTGCGTGCTGCAATTCGGTACATTCAACTTCGACGGTTTCGTCGAGCAACTCTACCCGGCGCTCTGCTGCGGGGCCGCGGTGGTGGTGCGTGGCGGCGAGCTGTGGGATAGCGACACCTTCTACACCCAACTGATCGAACATGAGATTTCGGTGGTCGACCTCACCACCGCCTACTGGCACCTGATTGCCCGGGACTTTGCCGAGCGAGGTGTGCGGGACTATGGGCGGTTGCGCCAGGTGCATGCGGGCGGCGAAGCCATGCCGCCGGAAGGTTTGGCTTCCTGGCGCGATGCCGGCCTGGGCCATGTGCGCCTGCTCAACACCTACGGCCCCACCGAGGCGACTGTTACGGTCACGGCCCTCGATTGCGCGGGTTATGTCGATGGCCGCGAAGCCGTCACGCAAATGATGCCGATTGGTCGCGTACTGGACGGCCGCGCCATCTACCTGCTGGATGCCAGCCTCAACCCGGTGCCTGTGGGCGTGGCCGGCGAACTGGTGATCGGCGGGCCATTGCTGGCGCGGGGGTACTTCAACCGCGCGGCGCTGACCGCCGAACGCTTTATTCCCGACCCCTTTGACCCCGCTGGCGGCGGTCGCCTGTACCGCACCGGCGATCTGGCGCGCTACCGTGCCGATGGTGTGATCGAGTACATCGGGCGCATCGACCATCAGGTCAAGGTGCGTGGATTCCGTATCGAACTGGGTGAAATCGAATCGCGCCTGCTGGCCCAGGATGCGGTCCGCGAAGCGCTGGTGATTGCTGCCGACCAGCAACTGATCGCCTACCTGGTCATCTCCGCGGCCGAGTCCGAGCAGGACGCACTGCGTGAGCAGCTTCGCACGGCCTTGCGCGATGAGCTGCCGGACTACATGGTGCCGGCGCACTTCATGTTCCTGAAGGCACTGCCGTTGAGCCCCAATGGCAAGTTGGATCGCCATGCCTTGCCACGCCCGGATGCGAGCCAGGCGCTGCACAGTTGGGTGGCGCCGGTCAGTGTGCTGGAGCAGCAGGTTGCCGCGATCTGGGCGGATATCCTCGGTGCTGAACGTATTGGCCTGACCGATCATTTCTTTGAGATGGGCGGGCATTCCTTGCTGGCCATGCAAGTGGCGTCGCGCCTGCGGCATAACCTGGGGATCGAGTTGCCGCTGCGCGTGCTGTTCGAACAAGCGCGCCTCGACGGCTTTGTCGCGGCCCTGCAAAGCGAGGGCAAGCAGGTCGGTTCGACGGCGCCGGCGTTGGTGCCGTCTTCCCGCGATGTGCCCTTGGTGTTGTCGTACGCCCAGGAGCGCCAGTGGTTCCTCTGGCTGCTGGAGCCCGACAGCGCCGCCTACCATGTGCCCAGCGCGCTGCGCCTCAAGGGCCAGTTGGACCTGAACGCGCTGCAACGCAGCTTCGACACGCTGGTAGCGCGCCATGAAAGTCTGCGCACCCATTTGCATCAGGGTGATGAGCAGACCGTGCAGGTGATTGCGCCGCAGGCCACGGTCGACATCGTTCTGGTCGAGAGCGACCCGACCCGGCTCAAGGCCCAGGTGCAAACCGAGATCGCCCGCCCGTTCGACCTGCAGGCCGGACCATTGCTCAGGGCCACGTTGCTGCGCCAGGGCAAGGACGAGCATGTACTGGTGCTGGTGCTGCACCATATCGTCTCCGACGGCTGGTCGATGCAAATCATGGTCGATGAGTTGGTGCAGTTGTACAGCGCCTACAGCCAGGGCCTGGATCTGCAACTGCCGGCCTTGCCGATCCAGTACGCCGACTATGCCCGCTGGCAGCGCGAGTGGATGGACGCGGGCGAAAAAGCCCGGCAGCTTGCGTACTGGCAAGGTTTGCTGGGCGGCGAGCAACCGGTGCTGGAATTGCCTTTCGACCACCAGCGCCCGGCCGAGCAAAGCCATCGTGGTGCGCGCCTGTTTGTCGAGCTGCCGCCCGCGCTGGTTGCCGACCTCAAGGGCCTGGCGCAACGCGAAGGCGTGACCCTGTTCATGCTGTTGCTGGCCTCGTTCCAGGCGCTGATGCACCGTTACAGCGGCCAGGAAGACGTGCGCGTCGGGGTGCCGATTGCCAACCGCAACCGGGTCGAGACCGAGCGGCTGATCGGCTTCTTCGTCAACACCCAGGTGCTCAAGGCCGATATCGATGAGCAGACTTCGGTCACGCAACTGTTGCAGCAGGTCCGCCAGCGTGCGCTGGAAGCCCAGGACCATCAGGACCTGCCGTTCGAACAACTGGTGGAGGCGCTGCAACCCGAGCGCAGTTTGAGTCTTAACCCGTTGTTCCAGGTGATGTTCAACCACCAGACCGAAGCGCGCCTGGGCGGCGCCGAACTCGCGCTGTCCACACTGCGCGTCGAAGGCCTGGAATGGGAGAGCCAGACCGCCCATTTCGACCTGGACCTGGATGTGCATGAAGGCACCGACAGCATCTGGGCCACCTTGGGTTACGCGACCGACCTGTTCAACGCCTTGACCATCAAGCGCATGGCCTGCCATTGGCAAAACCTGTTGCAGGCGATGGTTGCCGACCAACAGCAATCCATCAGCCAACTCAACCTGCTGGGCCAGGATGAGCAACGACACATCCTGCAGCTGTGGAACCAGACTGACGCCGGCTTCTCGGCCGAGCGTCTGGTACACGAAATGGTTGCCGACCGCGCCGCCGAAAACCCCGCTGCGGTGGCGGTCAAGTTCGATGCGCAAACCCTGAGTTATGGCGAGCTGGACCGCCAGGCCAACCGCCTGGCCCATGCCCTGATCGCCCGTGGCATCGGCCCCGAAGTGCGCGTGGCAATTGCCATGCCGCGCAGTGCCGAGAGCCTGGTGGCGTTCCTCGCGGTGATGAAAGCCGGCGGTGTGTATGTGCCGCTGGATATCGAATACCCACGTGATCGCCTGCTGTACATGATGCAGGACAGCCGCGCGAAGTTGCTGCTGACCCACACCAGTGCGTTGCCGCAACTGCCGATTCACGAGGGCCTGGACAGCCTGGCCATCGATCGCACCGAGGCGTGGGCCGACTACAGCGACACCGCGCCGGAGGTAAAACTGCACGGCGACAACCTTGCCTACGTGATCTACACCTCCGGCTCCACCGGCCTGCCCAAGGGCGTGGCGGTGTCCCACGGCCCGTTGGTGGCGCACATCATCGCTACCGGCGAGCGTTATGAGACATCGCCGGCCGATTGCGAACTGCACTTCATGTCGTTCGCCTTCGACGGCTCCCACGAAGGCTGGATGCACCCGCTGATCAACGGCGCCAGCGTGCTGGTCCGTGACGATAGCCTGTGGTTGCCCGAGTACACCTACGCGCAGATGCACCGTCACAACGTGACCATGGCGGTGTTCCCGCCGGTGTACCTGCAACAACTGGCCGAGCATGCCGAGCGCGACGGTAATCCACCGAAGGTGCGTGTGTACTGCTTTGGCGGCGATGCGGTGGCGCAAGCCAGCTACGACCTGGCCTGGCGCGCGCTCAAGCCGACCTACCTGTTCAACGGCTACGGCCCGACCGAAACCGTGGTCACTCCGTTGCTGTGGAAAGCGCGCAAGGGCGACCCCTGCGGCGCCGTCTATGCACCGATTGGTACGCTATTGGGCAACCGCAGCGGCTACGTGCTGGACGCGCAACTCAACCTGCAACCCATCGGCGTCGCCGGTGAGCTGTACCTGGGCGGCGAGGGCGTGGCCCGTGGATACCTGGAACGTCCGGCGCTGACCGCCGAACGCTTCGTGCCGGACCCGTTCGGCAAGCCGGGCAGTCGCGTGTATCG
Source organism: Pseudomonas sp. JV449 (assembly GCF_032424295.1). Classification (NCBI taxonomy): domain Bacteria; kingdom Pseudomonadati; phylum Pseudomonadota; class Gammaproteobacteria; order Pseudomonadales; family Pseudomonadaceae; genus Pseudomonas; species Pseudomonas sp. JV449. Next base: position 14,178 of record NZ_VYKD01000013.1, read on the forward strand.
CAGCGGCGACCTGACCCGTGGCCGCCCGGATGGCGTGGTGGATTACCTCGGGCGTGTCGACCACCAGGTGAAGATCCGTGGTTTCCGCATCGAACTGGGGGAAATCGAAGCGCGCTTGCGTGAGCAGGACGGTGTCGGTGAAACCGTGGTGGTGGCCCAGGACGGCCCGACCGGCAAACGGCTGGTAGCCTACGTGGTGCCGGCCGACGCCAGCCTGGTCAACGAAGCCGAATTCCGCGACCACCTGCGCCGTGCCCTGAAAACCCGCCTGCCGGACTACATGGTCCCGGCGCATTTCATCTTCCTGGCGCAAATGCCGTTGACCCCCAACGGCAAGCTCGACCGCAAGGGCCTGCCGCAACCGGATGCGAGCCTGTTGCAACAGGCTTACGTGGCCCCGCAGAGCGAGCTGGAACAACAGCTCGCGACGATCTGGGCCGAGGTGCTGCGCCTGCCGCAAGTGGGCCTGAACGACAACTTCTTTGAGCTGGGTGGTGATTCGATCATCTCGATCCAGGTGGTCAGCCGTGCTCGCCAGGCGGGTATTCGGTTCACGCCCAAGGACCTGTTCCAGCACCAGACCGTACAAAGCCTGGCCGGTGTCGCGCGCCAAGGCGTCGAAGGCGTGACGATCAGCCAGGCCGCGCTCAGTGGCGAAACCTTGCTGCTGCCTATCCAGCAAGCGTTCTTCGCCGATGAGATCGCCGAGCGTCATCACTGGAACCAATCGGTGGTATTGCAACCCCATGAACACCTCGACGCCACGACGCTGACCCAGGCCTTGCAGGCGTTGATCGTGCATCACGATGCGTTGCGTTCGCAGTTCGTTGACGGTGCGGGTGGCTGGCAGGGCGTCTATCGCGATGCCGAACAGCACCAGGCCGACGCCGTGCTGTGGCACCGCACGCTGCAGGACATCGACGAACTCGCGGCCTTGGGTGAAGAGGCACAACGCAGCCTGGACCTGGGCCACGGCCCGCTGATACGGGCGGTACTGGTCGAGTTGGACGGTGGAGCACAGCGCTTGCTGTTGGTGATCCACCACCTGGTGGTGGATGGTGTGTCGTGGCGGATCCTGCTGGAGGACCTGCAAACGGCTTACCGTCAGCTCGCCCGTGGCGTTGCCGTGGTATTGCCGGTCAAGACCAGTTCCACCCGCGACTGGGCACACCGACTGCAGCAGTACGCCCAGGGCGATGCGCTGACCGGCGAACTGGCATGGTGGCAAGCGCAGTTGCACGACGCCGAGGTCGACCTGCCAGCTGCCAGACCGGGTGCCAGCTTGAGCAACCGGCATGCCGGCAGTGCGACCACGCACCTGGACAGCACTCACACCCGGCGTCTGTTGCAGGATGCACCGGCGGCCTATCGCACCCAGATCAACGATGTGTTGCTGACCGCCCTGGCCCGGGTGATCGGGCGCTGGACCGGCCATGCGTCGACCCTGATCCGTTTGGAAGGCCATGGCCGCGAAGACCTGTTCGACGATATCGACCTGACCCGTACCGTCGGCTGGTTCACCAGTCTCTACCCGGTCAAACTGACGCCGGCTCTGACCCTGACGGACTCGTTGAAGGGGATCAAGGAGCAACTGCGCGCCATTCCCGACAAAGGCATCGGCTTTGGTGCCTTGCGTTACCTGGGACAACCGCAGGTTCGCGAAGCCCTGGCGCGCTTGCCGCAGCCACGCATTACCTTCAACTACCTGGGCCAGTTCGATGCCAGTTTTGATGACAGCGAGGAGCCGGGCCTGTTTGCGCCTTCCGGTGACGCTGCAGGGGCCGATCAAAGCCCTGAGGCATCCTTGGGCAATTGGTTGGAAATCAACGGCCAGGTGTATGGCGGCGAATTGAACCTGACCTGGAGCTTCAGCCAGCAGATGTTCGACCCGGCCAGCATCCAGCAATTGGCCGATGACTATGCCCAGGAACTCAAGGCACTGATCGCGCATTGCTGCCAGCCTGAAAACACCGGTGCCACGCCGTCGGACTTCCCATTGGCGCGCTTGAGCCAGGCACAGTTGGATGGCCTGTCGTTGCCGTTGAACCGGGTCGAGGACATTTACCCGTTGTCACCGATGCAACAGGGCATGCTGTTCCAATCCTTGTATGGGCAGGGTTCCGGCGACTACATCAACCAGATGCGCGTCGATGTGCAAGGGCTGGATGTAAGCAGGTTCCAGGCGGCCTGGCAGGTTGCCGTGGAACATCACGATATCCTGCGCACGGCGTTTCTCTGGCAGACCGAGCTGGAGCAGCCGTTGCAAGTGGTCTACAAGACGGTGCGGGTGCCTTTGCTCGAACACGACTGGCAGCACCGCGCGGACCGCGCGGAAGCACTCGACGCACTGGCCGAAGCCGCCCGGGCCGAAGGCTTTGTGCTTGAGCAGGCCCCATTGTTGAGCCTGGTGGTGGTGCGTACCGGTGCCGACAGCCATCATCTGATTTACACCAACCACCACATCCTGATGGATGGCTGGAGTTCATCGCAGTTGTTCGGCGAGGTGCTGCAGCAGTACGCCGGTGAGGTGTTGCGCGCGCCGAACGGGCGTTACCGTGACTACATCGCCTGGCTGCAGACACAGGACCCGGTCACCAGCGAAACCTTCTGGAAGGCGCAGCTGGCGGGGCTGCAGGAACCTACCCGGCTGTCGCGCGGTGCCAGGCGCGAGCAGGGTGTGTCCCAGGTCAACGGCATTCACCGGCTGGTACTGGAGCAGTCGGCCACCGAGCAGCTCAAGGCCTTTGCCCAGCGGCACAAGGTCACCTTCAATACCCTGGTGCAAAGTGCCTGGCTCCTGCTGTTGCAACGGCATACCGGCCTGGACACCGTAGCGTTCGGTGCGACGGTGGCGGGACGTCCGGCCGAGTTGCCGGGCATCGAGCAGCAGGTCGGTTTGTTTATCAACACCTTGCCAGTGGTGGCGACGCCGAGCCCGCAGTTGAGCGTGGACGCCTGGCTGCAGCAGGTGCAGGGGCAAAACCTGCGTCTGCGCGAGCAAGAGCACACGCCGTTGTTCGACATCCAGCGATGGGCCGGGCTCGGTGGCGAAGCGCTGTTCGACAGCATCCTGGTGTTCGAGAACTACCCGGTGTCGGCGGCGTTGGAGCAGGGCGCCCCGGCGGGCCTGCGTTTCGGCGCAATGGACAGCCTGGAGCAGACGCACTATCCCTTGACCGTATTGCTGGCCATGGGTGAACGCCTGGCCGTGGAGTTCAACTACGACCCGGCTGCGTTCGGCGAGCAGGACATCGTCCATCTGGCCGAGCACTTCGAGCAGGTGTTGCAGGCACTCACTCTTGCGCAGGTGGAGCGCCTGGCGGACCTGCCATCCCTGCCGCAGACACAGCGCAAGGTGATCGTCGAGGACTGGAATGCGACGGCGCGCGAGTACCCGCTGCCGCGCGGTGTGCACCAATTGATCGAAGATCAGGTCGCCCTGACGCCGCAGGCTCCCGCCCTGGCATTTGGCACGCAGCGGCTGAGCTACGCCGAGTTGAACCGCCGCGCCAACCGCCTGGCCCATCGTTTGCTCGAAGCCGGCGTAGGCCCGGACGTGCTGGTCGGCCTGGCGGTGGAGCGTTCCATCGAAATGGTCGTCGGCCTGCTCGCGGTGCTCAAGGCCGGTGGCGCCTATGTGCCGCTGGACCCGGAATACCCGCGTGAGCGCCTGGCCTACATGCTGGACGACAGCGGCGTGAAACTGCTGCTGACCCAAGCCCATTTGCTTGAGCAATTGCCGATTACCCAAGGCCTGGAAACCCTGGTGCTGGGCGACGCCGGGTGCGAAGGCTACAGCGACGCGAACCCGGGCGTCGCCCTGGACGGCGAAAACCTCGCCTACGTGATCTACACCTCGGGTTCCACCGGGCAACCCAAAGGCGCGGGCAACCGCCATTGCGCACTGACCAACCGCCTGTGCTGGATGCAGGAGGCCTACGCGCTGGATGCCCGCGATACCGTGTTGCAGAAAACCCCGTTCAGTTTCGACGTCTCGGTGTGGGAGTTCTTCTGGCCGCTGATGACCGGCGCACGCCTGGTGGTCGCCGCACCGGGGGACCATCGCGACCCTGACAAACTGGTCGGCCTGATCACGCGTGAACAGGTCACCACACTGCATTTTGTGCCGTCGATGCTGCAAGCGTTCCTGCAGGATTCGAACGTGTCTTCCTGCGCCAGCCTGCAGCGCATTGTGTGCAGTGGCGAGGCGTTGCCGGTGGATGCGCAACAGCAAGTGTTCGCCAAACTGCCGCACACCGCGCTTTACAACCTGTACGGCCCGACCGAAGCGGCCATCGACGTGACCCACTGGACGTGCGTGGATGAAGGCCGCGACGCAGTGCCGATCGGCAAGCCGATTGCCAACCTGGGCTGCTATGTCCTGGACAGCCATTTCGAGCCGGTACCGGCCGGCGTGCTGGGTGAGCTGTTCCTGGGCGGCGTGGGCCTGGCGCGCGGTTATCACCGGCGCCCGGGCTTGACCGCCGAGCGCTTTATCGCGCATCCGTTCATCAAGGGTGAGCGCCTCTACCGTACTGGAGACCTGGCGCGCTACCGCCCTGACGGTGTGATCGAATACGCCGGGCGTATCGATCATCAGGTCAAACTGCGCGGCTTGCGTATCGAGCTGGGTGAAATCGAAGCACGCCTGCTGGAGCACGAATCGGTGCGCGAGGCGGCGGTGCTGGCGGTGGACGGCAAGCACCTGGTGGGTTACCTGGTCTTGCAGGCGCAGGGCGAGGGCTGGCGTGAAACCCTCAGTGCACACTTGGCTGTGCAGTTGCCGGATTACATGGTGCCGACGCAATGGTTGCTGCTGGAACAGATGCCCCTGAGCCCCAACGGCAAGCTGGACCGCAAGGCATTGCCGAAACCGGACACGCAGTCGACCCAGCGGTTTGAAGCACCACGGACCGAGCTTGAACAGAAAGTCGCCGCGATCTGGGCCGATGTGCTCGGTGTGGAACACGTCGGGTTGAATGACAACTTCTTTGAATTGGGCGGCCATTCGCTGTTGGTGCTGATGCTCAAGGAGCGGATTCGCAAGGCCAGCGGCATCGGCCTTTCGGTCAGCCAGTTGATGCTCAACCCGACCGTACGCGCGCAGGTCGGCTGTCTCGCAGGCATCACTCGCCGCTCGCTGCTGGTGCCGCTTAACAGCCGCACCGAAGGCACGCCGCTCTATCTGTTCCACCCCAGCTACGGTTCGGTGCATTGCTACAAGGCCATCGCCCTGGCGTTGCGTGAGCAGCGGCCGGTGGTCGGGGTGATCTGCCGTGCGTTGGCCGAGGAGGGCGCCGAAGTGCCGGCCTGGTCCAGCATGGTCGAGGATTACTCCGCGCAATTGCTGGAAGCCCAGCCCGAAGGGGCCTTCCGCCTGGCGGGCTGGTCGTTGGGCGGCAACCTGGCGGTAGAGGTTGCCTATCACCTGGAACAGGCGGGCCGACAGGTGGAGTTTGTCGGTTGGATCGATTCGTCGCCGCCGCGCTGGCTCACCCCGTACTGGGAAGCGGCAATCGTGACCGACGACAGCGAGATATCCGACAACGAACGGCGCGTGGACTTGCTCGGGGTGATGTTCCCGGCGTTTGCAGAGGCTGTCCATGCCACCTGGCAGGACGTGCAGGCCACCCACGCCGATGCAGGCACGCAATGGGCACGCTTCGTCGAATGGGCCGAGGCCACCCTGGGTGACGCCTTCCTCGACATCAGGCAAGCGCTGTTGGAGGGCAACGAAGCGCAGGTGTCCTGGGACGTCGACCGTACGTTGGTCAAGCGCATGGAGCAGGCTGACTTCAAGCCACTCAAGGCGCCTGTCAGTTGCTGGTGGGCCGCCATGAGCCGGGCCGGTCAGCACCGGGCGTTGATCGAAGCCAGCATGCAGCGGGTGATTGGCGAGGGCTGTGTGGTGCGGTCGGTGGTGATTGAGGTGGACCATGAGCGCATCATCGACAACGCTGAATTTGTACGCAGCCTGGTGACGGCCATGGCGTAACCGTCACTTGGGCAGAAAGCCCCGGCTCACGTGGTGTGAACCGGGGCTTTTTTGTGGTGCGCCAGGCATGGCGCGTAGCGCCGTGACTGGCGCTGTTTAGCTCATTGTGGTGGTGAGCCAAACGACTTGGAGGTGCAAGTCCTCTACACACCCGGCAAGGGGAAGTGCTAGCCAGAGGCAAGGTTGTCGCGGGTGACTGCGAATCTGAAGGAAGCCCGAGGCAAAATGCTGGCCTGACGAACAGGAAGCGGATGAGGCGGCGCAGCGGGGTAAGACGGCCACAATCGTCAAAGCCCAATACTTACACGGATCGCTGTGACGTATATCCGCATAACCTGAACCGCCGTATACGGAACCTTACGTACGGTGGTGTGAGAGGACGGCGGCTGTGAGGCCGCCTCCTACTCGATGGTGGGTTATGGGGGGAGGGCGGTGAAGCATCGCCCATAAAAAACACCCTGGGCAGGCGGGCTGCGCAGGGTGTCTGGAGGTTGCCGGGGTTAGATCAGAAGTCCCAGCGGGTCGACAGCATCACGTTGCGCGGGTCGCCCGAGTAGGACGACGTGTAGAAGCCGATGTTGGTGTAGTAGCGCTTGTCGAACACGTTGTTGACGTTGATCGAGGCGGAGAGGTTCTTGCTGATCTGGTAGCGCGCCATGGCGTCGACCAGCCAGTACGGGTCTTGAGAGAATCGCTGGGTGACACTCTTGCCGCGGTTGTAGACATCCTGCCACGCCTCACCTTGCCAGCGCGCGCCGCCGCCGAGGGTGAGCTTGTCGAGGGCGCCGCTCAGCTTGTAGCTGGTGTAGAAATTGAGCTGGTCCTGAGGTTCCCAGGTGGAGAACTTCTTGCCATCGTCATCGCGGATCACCTTGTGGGTGTAGCCCGCCTGCACCTGCCAGCCTGGCAGCAGCTCACCGGAAATCTCGGCTTCATAGCCCTTGGTCTTGGCCTGGACGCCCATGTAGGCCCACTCGACAGGCGAGTTGGCCGGCATATTGTTGTTGTACTCGGTGTCTTCCTCGGCGCGATTGGACTCATGAATCTCGAAGTAGGCAAGGCTGGCATTCAGGCGGCCGTCATAGAACTCACCCTTCACACCCAGTTCATAGTTTTCGCCTTCGTCAGGCTCGACCATCTTGTTGTTGCGGTCGGGTCGCAGCTGCTGCGGCATGAAGATCGAGGTATAGCTGCCGTACACCGAGAAGTTTTTATTAAGGTCGTACACCACGCCCGCATACGGGATGAGTTTGCCGGTCTCGCGCGAGTCGTTGGTGCCGGTCAGCCGGTAGTCGGTCAGGCGCGAACCAAGCAACAGGGACAGGTCGTCAGTGAGGCTCAGGCGTGTCGAGAAGTAGACCGCTGCCTGGCGGGTGATGTCGTCTTTCTCGGTAGCGCGGCCCCAATCCGGCTCCAGGCTGTCGCCGTCCCATGAATAAAGAGGGAAGTCATTACTGTCCTTATAGGTCGCACTGTAATAGTCGTTGCCTTCCCAGTGCGAACGCGAAACCGATGCCCCCACCACCAACTGGTGCTCGCGACCGCCCAGGCTGAACGGCCCGGAGAGATAGAAGTCGCCGTTATTACTGATGGTCTTGCCAGTGTACTTGGCGGCATACACCGAGGCTCTGTCGGTGGAATTTTGCTTTGGAGAAGCGTAACCCAGCGGTGCGTTATAGCCATTGAGCTGGTTGCTGTAGTTGGCCTTGGCGATCCAGCCGTTATCCAGCGCGTGTTCCAGGGTGGCGAAAACGCTGCGGCTGTATTGCCCCCAGCTGCTCCACTTCGGGCCATTGTTGTAGCCACGGTCAAAGCTGATCTCGTTACCCACGCCATCAAACAACGAGCGGCTGCCGGACCAACTCGAACCCTTGGGGTCGCTATCCTGATAGTCGGCGCCGATGGTCAGCAGGGTGTCCGGCGACAGGTCGAATTCGAGGATGCCGTAGTAGACATTGGTCTTGCGTTCATAGTGGTCGATGAATGAATGCTTGTCCTGGTATACCGCCACGGCACGCCCGCGCACGTTGCCGCTTTCGGTCAGCGGGCCGCTCACGTCCAGCTCCGAGCGGTAGTTGTCCCACGAGCCGGCGCCCAGGCCCACATGCCCCTGGAACTCGGCAGTGGGCTTCTTGCGCACCAGGTTGATGGTGCCGCCCGGGCCGCCGGCGCCGGTCATCAGGCCGGTGGTGCCCTTGAGGATTTCGACACGGTCGTAGATCGCCATGTCGCTCAGGGTCTGGCCGGCCGAGTAACCTTCGTTGCGGGTGGTCGGCACGCCGTCGTACTGGAAGTTCTGGATCGGGAAACCCCGGGAATAATAGTTGGTGCGCTCGCTGTCGAAGGTCGAGACGGTGATGCCCGGTGTGTGGCGCATCACGTCGTCGATGCCGTTCAAGCCGAAGTCATCCATGGTCTGGCGGGTGACCACGGAAATCGACTGGGGCGTCTCGCGCGGTGTCAGCACCATCTTGGTGGCGGTGGCGATGGTGCCTGGTGTGTAGGAGCCGGAACCTTCGGTGATGGTGCCCAGTTGGTTGGCGTTGATCTGGGTGGCGCCAAGCTCGAGGGCGTCGCTACCGGAGCCGGGCGCGTTGATGATCATCGAGCTGCCTTGCAGGCTGTAGCTGACGCCGGTCCCTCCCAGCATTTGCTCGATAGCCCGTACCGGGTCCATCTTGCCGCTGACCGCCACGCTGTGCTTGTTTTGCACGGTTTCCGGGCTGTACAGGATTTGCAGGTTGGTCTGTTGGCCAAATACCTGCAGTGCAGTACTCAACGGCTGCGCGGGGATGTTCAATTCGAACTCTTGCGCCTGCACATAACTCGCCATCGACAGGCTGGCCGCCAGGGCCAGGCTATTGGGCAGAGCGTTGAATTTCAGGGCCCGCCGCATGGAAAGTGCGGTGCTCAATGGGCTGAGGGCAAGCCGTACTGGCATGGTGTTGTTTCTCTTTTTTAAGTGTTGGCAGATGGGTACTTAATGCGGTTAATTCTCATTGCTGCATATGAGACGTTCGCACTCGCATAAACCGGAAAAAATTATGCGGGCTCCAACTCCGCAACGACTTTCCCTGCACTCAAGCGCACCAACTGGTCGGCGATATCGAAGTAGCGGTCGTCGTGACTGATCACGATGATGGTCTTGCCCAGGCGCTTGAGGTCCGGCAGCAGCTCGGTATAGAACACGCGGCGGAAGGCCGGGTCCTGGTCGGCGGCCCATTCGTCGAACACCAGCACCGGGCGCTCTTCCAGCCAGGCATTGACCAGTGCCAGGCGCTTGCGCTGGCCGGTGGAGAGGTCGGTGGTGCTGAATACGCCGTCCTTGACGCTGACCTTGTGCGCGATTTCCAGGCGCTCCAGGTACTTGGCGGCGCTGTCCAGCGACTGGGTGGCGCTGCCCTGGACCAGGTCGTCGAACAGGTAGTAGTCGGCGAACACCGTGGTGAACAGCTGGCGATAGTCATCGCGCGCCGGGTCGGTCACCGTTTCGCCATTGAGGCGGATTTCCCCGGCCTCGGGTTGATACAGGCCCAGCAGCAGCTTGATCAGGGTGGTCTTGCCGCAGCCGTTCTCGCCGACGATAAACACGATATCACCCTGCTTGATGCTCAGGTTGATCGGCCCCAGGTGGAACGGCTGGCTGCCTTCCACCGGCGGCGGGCTGTAGCTCACGCCGCGCAACTCCAGGCTGTGCACCACCGGTGTCGGCGCTTCGCTGCCGTCCATCAGCAGGTGTGGTTCGGGGGAAGAGAAGCGTTCGGACAGTTCGGTGATGCGCGCAAACGCAATGCGCGCCTTGCCGATGATCGGCAGGTAACCCACCACGTGTTCCAGCGGGCCCTTCATGTACAGCAACACCAGCACAAAACCGGTGATCACCGCCGGGTCCGGGTTCGGGTTGTAGGCCTGCATCGCCAGCGCCAGGCCGATGACCACAAAGAACAGCATCGAGCCGAAGGTCTTGGCGACGATATAGATGTTCACCGAACGCACCTGGATATCGCTGATACGGTCGGCGGTTTCCTGGATGCGGTGGGTGTTCATGCGGTAGCGGCGGGGCCGGTGGATGCGCAACTCCTTGGCGCCGGAAGCGATTGCCGAGTAGTAGCGTTGCAACTCGTCTTCCTGGTCGCGGGCCTCGTCGAAGCCGCGAATGCCCTTGGCGCCGGCGATGAACTGCACGCTGCTGCCGATGATGATCGCCACCACCATCATCAGGAACATCGGCACCGACAGGTACGCCAGGTACCCCAGGCAGCCCAGGGTCACGGTGGTGGCGATGGCCAGCGGGGTGAAGGCAAAGGAGAAGTCGCTGATGGTGTCGACGTCGTGGGTCAGCACCGGGATCAGGCGGTGGGAGCGATACTGCTCGATCTGCTCGATGGGCGCCGACAGCACCTTTTCGCCGAGATCCTTGCGCAGGGCGGCGATGATCCGCTGGCCCACGTAGTTGGTGCCGATATCGGAGACGATCGAACTGGTCAGCGCCAGCACGCACAGCGCAGCAAAGCTCAGGATCACGCCCTGGGTCATACCCGTGGAAGAGTGCAGCGCGTTGTTGATGGTCGCCAGCAACAGCGTGATGGCCAGGCCGCCGGCCATGCCCAGGGCGATGGAGACCGTCACGATGGTGCGAAACGGCCTGAGCAATGCAAGCAAACCTTTGAAGGCGCCGCGCTTGGGGTCGGTCATAAGTACTTCCCGGAAAGTGAAAAAGAGGGGGCTGGGCACACAGACCCTTACCCATGACAAACGAAGTGTTGGCGCGACGATTTAGCTCGGTGTGCCCGGCGGTGCGGTTGGTGGATAAATTGACCGGCATCTGGTTCGTTCTTGTGGTGTAGGCGCACGCGTATCGGCGCGTGCCTGATCTTTCCAGCGAGAGCGAAACAATGACGAAAAAGAACCTGGTGTACGTGTGGTCCCTGCGCAATGCCGCTGCCGACAAGGCCGGCCAGCCGGTGGCCTACAAGGACCACGAGCGCTACATGAAGTCGGTGCTGGAGTTTCTGGTGGGGTCGCTCAACGACACGTCCCTGGGTGACGCCTACAACCTGGTGGGCGTGGTGTATGACGACGATGAGCAGAACCCGCGCGACCAGCAGTTGGTGGTCGACTATGGGTTTGCCTATAAACCGGGGCGCCAGTGGCTTTATCCGGCGGATTTGCAGGTGCAGGGCCACCTGGTCAACGACCTGCTGTTGAGCGTGCCGTCCACCTATCGCCGCCTGCCACGGGGCAGCGCCGAGCATATCGCCGGCAAGCAGGACTTCGAACGCCGCCTGCATGACACGCTGGTGGAATTGAAGGCCGATATTGTGGTGCTGGACGGCCTGCTGGTGATCCTGGACGAGCTGGTGCGCCCCGGTGCGCCGTTTGCCCGTAGGATCATGAACATTCACCCCGGTATCACCCGTATCGAATCGCCCTATGAGCGCCGTGGGGCCTATGCGACCTGGAATGCGCTGTACGGTGCGCGTGGGTTGACGGTTACGGATTGGGTGACCAAGGCCACCACGCCATCCGAGCCGCTGTACCTGACCGGCGCCTCCTTCCACTACGTGGACAACGGCATCGACTCCGGCGAGGTGTTCCACGACGTACTCAAGACCGAGATCTCGCCGGACGACACCATCCTCGAATTGCGCTGGAACAACTTCAACAACAGCCTGTTCCCGGCGCTGCATGAAGGTTTGGAGTTGTTGGCGCAGAAGGGGGTCTAAGCCGCGCACGATTTGACTGTGGGAGGGGGCTTGCATCCCGATTACGGAGTATCAGTCAATGGCGATGTCGACTGCCGCACCCCATCGGGAGCAAGCCCCCTCCCACATTAAATCCCGTCAGCTTTAGAGATCGCGCACTACCCTGAAGCCAATCCAATCCCCCCGCGTTTGCGGGTAGATGTTGTTGCGGTTGCCCGAGCGTGAAAACACCGGCGCTTCGCCCCAGTCATTGCCACGAATCTGGTAGCCCTCGCAGTTCGGCTCCATCCACGCGCTGCCATCCGTCGGTGCGCCGACATAGTTGGGGTGCTCGCAGTCGGCCACCCGCTCATAGACATTGCCATGCATGTCGTACATGCCAAACGCATTCGGCGGGTAGCTGCCTACCGGCGAAGAATAGCTGTACCCGTCCGCCGGCCCGTAGGTGTTGGCATGCTCGGCGATGCTGTAGCCCTTGCCCTCGTCGAACGGGAATGGGAATGGTCCGGCGGAGCCGGCGCGCGCGGCGTATTCGCGCTGGGCCTCGCTGACCATGTGGTACTGCTGGCCGGTTTTTTTCGACAGCCAGGCCACATAGTGCTTGATGTCGTCCATGTCCATGCACACCGCCGGCTGGCGCGGGCCCTGGGGATAGCGTGGCTTGCTGGCGATGCATTCGCGGCCGGGGCGGGTGTCGCCGTCGGCGATCTTCACTCCGGTCTGGCGGATATAGCTGTCCCATTCGCCGGCGGTGATGTGGAAGCGGCTCATGGCGAACGGCTTGGCGAAGGTCACGTCATGCATCGGGCCTTCGTCCGGCTCACGGCCGACTTCGTCTTCCGGCGTCCCCATGGTGAAGGTGCCGGCGGGCAGTACCACCATTTCCGGACAGTCCTTGCAGTCCTTGAACACTTTGCCCGGTTGCGGCGTGGCGGCCTGGGCCAGGCCCGGCAGCAGCGCGCCGCACAGGGCGGTCAGTGCCAGGGTCGTCAGGGGGTTGAGTCGCAGTGGCGTCATAGGGACCTCTCGTGCAAAGGGAAAAAGGCGCGTCACAACCGCTGGCTGAGCAGGGTCATGAAACGCTGGATTTCGTCGGAGTTGTTGAGCAGGCCGGGCGCCGTGCGGATCACCGGGCCGACGTCGCGGTCCACCGCGTCGATCACCACGCGGTTCTTCTGCATGTAGGCTGCCACCCGATCACTGTCCTGGCCCTTGACCCGGAAGAAGGTAAAGCCGGCAGACAGTTCTGGGCTGCGCGGCGTGACCAGTTCGATCTGCGGGTGCGCCAGCAATTGCTCCTTGAGTTCGGCGTTCAGTCCATGGATGCGCGCCTGGACCGGCGCCTTGCCCAGTTGCAGGTGCAGCTTGAAGGCCTCATCCGCCGCCCAGCGATGCTCGAAAGCGTGATAGCCGCCGGGGGTCATGATGGTGGCGAAGTCCTTGTCTTCGGAGAAGGTCGGCACCATGGGCGTGACGTAGGTGTTTTCAGGGTTGCGCGCACACACCAGCCCGGTACCGCGCGGACCGAACATCCATTTATGGGTGCCGGCGATAAAGAAGTCGCAATGCATGTCTGGGAAGTCGAGGTTTTCCACACCGAAACCATGCACGCCATCCACCACATAGAGGAGGCGGTCCTTGTCATCGCGGTTGCGGTTGTGCGCCGCCACCAGCTTGCCGATCTCGCCGATGGGCAGTTTTACGCCGCTGCCGGACTGTACCCAGGTCATGCCCAGCACGCGGGTGTTGGGGCGGATATTACGCTGGATATTGGCCAGCACCTCGTCGGCAGAAACCTGGCTGGCCCGCTCGAACAGCTTGATCCGGCGAACCTGGGTGCCTTCCTTGAGCACGCGAAAATCCAGCACGTTCTGGGTCGCGTAATGCTCATGCACGGTGGTGAGGATTTCCTGGTCCGGGCGCACCTTGATGCCGCCATAGATCATCGCCAGGCCTTCGGAGGTGCTGCCGGTCAGGGCGATCTGCGCCGGGGTGGCCTTGAGGTAGCGGCCGGCCCATTCGCGTACCTGGCCTTCGCGCTTCCAGGTTTCCTCCAGGTCCCAGTCCATGGCAAGCCCTGGGTTGCGGTCGATCTGGGCGCGGTAACGCTCGATGGCCTCGCGTACCGGCCTGGGGTGCGAGGCCACCAGGAAGTTGGAGAAGTGCAGGTAATCCGGGTCCTGGTTGAACAGCTGCTTGAACACCGTCCATGGGGCATCCGTGGTGGTGGCAGCCAGTGCCTGCGGGATGAGTGCAGCGCCCAATGGCAGGCTGGCGGCGAATATCCCGGCCTGCTTGAGAAACGTACGGCGGTCAGTCATGGACTTGCTTCTAGGTGATTAGCGGTTGGCCAAGGGTTTGGCGGCTTTTTGTACCTGGTCCCAGACCCGCAGGAAGTTACCTCCCCACAGCTTGGCGATGTCGGCTTCGGAGTAGCCGCGCTGGATCAGTTCGGCGGTGACGTTGCGGATTTCGCCGACGTTGTTCCAGCCGTCGATGCCGCCGCCGTCGTTGAAGTCCGAGGCGATGCCGACGTGATCGATCCCGATCTTGCGCACGGTGTAGTCGACGGCGTCGCCCCAGTCCTTGAGCGTGGCCTTGGGCTCCTCCTCAAGAATCCCGTACAGCCCTTGGGCGTACTGGCCGAACTTCTGCTCCGGCCATGCCGCGATGATCGCGTCCCCCGGCATCAGGGCCATGGCCAGGTTGGGCAGCGGCGGCAGGTCGAAACGCGCGCGCAGGGTGTTGAGTTTGTCCTGGGTCGGCTGGCTCAGGGGGCGTATGTAGGCCGGGAAGCCCACCACCTGCACCACGCCGCCACTGTTCTTGATCAGTTGCAGTTCCTTGTCGCTGAGGTTGCGCGGGATGTCCACCGACGCGCGCGGTGCCGAGTGGGACGCCACCATCGGCGTGCGACTCAGCTGCGCGACTTGCTCCAGGGCCTTGGTCGACATCTGCGACACGTCAATGATCACCCCCAGGTCATTGAGGCGCTGCACCGCTTGCTTGCCGATGTCCGACAGGCCTTCGAGCGCATCGACGGAATCATTGAAAAACGGCAGTGGGCGCGATGAGTCGGACCAGGCGTTATTGCCGATATAACTGAAACCGAACATGCGCATGCCCCGGGCGGCCCACAGGTCCAGCTGATTCAGGTCATTGCCCAGCGGGTAGGCGTTGAGCATGCTGATAAAGATCGCGAACTTGCCTTCGCCATGCAGGCGTCGAAAGTCATCCGGGGTATAGGCGATGCCGACTTGATTGGGAAAGTCACGCACCATGCCGGAGATGATCTTGTAGCGCACCTCCTGCTCGTGGCGGGCTTCCTCGACAAAGCCGTCAGTAGGCTTGTGCGGGGCGTTGGGGCCATTCCAGATTTCCGGCCAGCCGAAGATCGTCAGGGCTGCGCCGGACAAGCGCCCGCGTGCCGCCTTGGCCAGGTCGAACTGGCCGCTGCCGTCCTTGTCCGCCTCGTTGCCGGCGGTGCCAAAATCCATGGGAACGGTGATATGGCTGTCGAACGACAGCAAGCGGTCCTGCAGTTCATTGGCCTGCTTGATCACGGCCAATGGGTAGCCGGCATTGCCCTTGAACCAATGATCCCAGGCCAGGAAGCCTGCGCCGGCACCGATGGCCAGTGCCAGCGGCAAGCCGATGTACAGCGCCTTTTTCGAACGTGGTTTTGTCATTGCCATCTCAGTCAGTTGAGGCCTTCGCTATCAGGGAAGAACGAGTGGTGCGCGGGGAAATTTAGGCGGCACGGGCAGGGCGGTAAATTTCCCCGGCCTGCAAACGTTCTAGCTCTGATAAAGCCGTTTCCTAAGGTAGACAATGACCATCTCTCGACGTGGGTTCATCGCAGGCCTGGCGCTGACCGGCGCGGCTGTGCCTGCCGCCTTCTATGCCCATCGCGAGTTGACGCGCGAAGAAGAATTGCCCATCACTCCCGGCGAAGCCACCGTGGACCTGGCCGACACCGCCGGGCAGCACCTGGCCAACACCTTGCGCGGGGTGTGGAGCCTGCGCCTGGAAGGCCGCGACGCCGGCCTCAAGGGCCTGCCGCTGCAAGGCCTGGAACTGCTGCTCGACATCGCCCCCCGTGGCCGTGGCCTGCGCGGCTACCTGGACACCGCCGCCAACCTGCGCGCCGACGGCGAACCGCGCTACCGCGTGCTCGGTGACCTGCTGACCGGCGAGGGCGCCTTGCTCTACTGGCGCCTGATCGACCGCGATGCCCTCGACGGCAGGCCCGCCTATGAGTTCAAGATGACCCTCGATGAAGTCTGGGCCGACTTCGCCAACGCCGGCAGCGGCACCCTCAGCGGGCACATCCTCGACCTGGATCGGCCCCTGGCCTTGACCGAACGTGACCACCGCTTTATCGCCCACAAACAGCTGTTTCCCGAAGCCCGCCAACGCATCGGCCTTAACCCGACCCTGCTGGCCTGGCTGATTGCTCCGGAGCACCGCCTGTTTCACCAGCTGTGGCACGCCACCCGTGACCAATGGCACAAACTCTCCGAAGAAAAACGCGACGCCCTGCGCGGCATCGGCTGGCAACCCGGCCCGCGCGGCAAGGAGCGTGACGCCCGTGGCAAACACAAAGACCGCAACGGCTCGGGCATCGATTTCTTCTTCATGCACCGGCATATGCTCGGCACCGCGCGTTCCATGCAGGATCTGCCCTCGTGGCCTGTATTCCCCGAACCGCAACCGGCGCTGGAGCGCGACCGCTTGGGTTTCCTGCGTTACTTCGACAACCACGACGGCTTCGCGCTGCCGCCCACCTGGTCAGCCCCGGACGACAGCGAATACACCCAGTGGGTCAGCGACATCAAGGCCGCCGAGACCTACCACAGCAACTTCCAGGTCTGGGAATCGCAGTACCGCGACCCGCGCTACCTGGCCAAACTGACCTTGGGCCAACTCGGCTCCGAAATGGAACTGGGCCTGCACGACTGGCTGCACATGCGCTGGGCCTCGGTGCCCCGCGACCCGTCCAACGGCGCGCCGGTACCCCTGGCCCGCGACCCGGCAGACTTTGCCCCACGCTGGTACGCGGCAGAAAACGACTTCCTCGGCGACCCGTTTTCATCCCATGTAAACCCGGTGTTCTGGCACTTCCACGGCTGGATCGACGACCGTATCGAAGACTGGTACCGCGCCCACGAACGCTTCAACCCCGGCGAAGTCAGACGCCTGGACGTCAACGGCGTGGCCTGGTTCGCAGCGGGACGCTGGGTCGAAGTCGGCGACCCGTGGCTGGGCCCGGACACCCATGGCTGCAGCACCACCCCGGGGTTGCAGATGGGCAAGTCGATGGAGATGGACCCGGAGACCATGAAGCTCGCCTTGCGCATTACCTTTGGCGAGGACGAGCACCTGTTGCAGGGCCTGTTCAAGCGCGTGCCGAAGCGGCCTTGGTATGCGCGGCATTTGAAGGTGAAGGCGCGAGAGGCTTGAGCGTTTGGCGTGGCACGGTGCGGGTGCACTTGGCCAGCGCCTGCTGCACGTCCGCCAACAGGTCGGCGACGTCCTCAAGCCCCACCGATAAACGCACCAGGCCTTCGCTGATACCGTGATGCGCGCGTTCTTCAGGGGTGTAGGTGCTATGGGTCATGCTCGCCGGGTGCTGGGCCAGTGACTCGGCGTCGCCCAGGCTGACCGCGCGGGTGAACAGCTTGAGGGCATTCATGAAGCGTCGTCCGCTGTCGATCCCGCCCTTGAGTTCGAAGGCGATCATGCCGCCGGCCTGGCTCATCTGCCGCGCCGCCAATGCGTATTGCGCGAAGCTGCGCAGCCCCGGATACGTCACCCACTCCACGGCCGGATGCGCCTGCAAGGCTTCGGCCACGGCCTGGGCGTTGCTGCAATGGCGGTCCATGCGCAGGGCCAACGTCTTCAGGCCGCGCATCAACAGGGAGGCGTCCTGGGGCGACATCACCGCGCCGGTCAAGTCCTTGAGGCCTTGCAGGCGAATGCGCTGGGCCAGGGCCTGGTTGCTCACGGCAATGCCGGCGGTGATGTCGCCATGGCCGCTGAGGTACTTGGTGGCCGAGTGCACCACCACATCGGCGCCCAGTTCCAGGGGCCGTTGCAGGTACGGCGTGCAGTAGGTGTTATCGACCACCACGGTCACGTTCGGCTGTTGATGGGCGAGGGCGGCCACGGCGGCGATGTCCACCAATTGCAGGGTGGGATTGGCCGGGGTTTCGCAGTAGACCATGCGGGTGGCGGGGCTGAGTGCCGCTTGCAGGGCCGCCAGGTCGGTGAGGTCCACGTGACGCACCTTGATGCCGAATTCGCCGATACCGTGATGCAGCAGGGCGAAGGTGCAGCCGTAGAGCGTCTGGCTGACGATCACCTCATCGCCTGGGCGCAGCAGGGTCCAGAACGTCGCGGCAATCGCGCCCATGCCCGAACTGAACGCCACCGCCGCTTCGCCGTTTTCCAGGCTGGCCATGCGGGACTCCAGCAGCGCCAGGGTCGGGTTGGAAATGCGCGTATAGAAATGGCCGCCGGCCTCACCGGCAAAACAGGCGGCGCCGTATTCGGCAGTGGGAAAGGCAAACGTGGCCGACAGGTAGATCGGCGGCACGAGTGCGCCGTGGTGGGCCTTGGGGTCGTAGCCGTGGTGGATGGCACGGGTGGAAAAGCCGAATGCATTGTGTTTAGTGTTCATGTCGGGCGCTCCTTATTTCCTACAATGCTATGCTTATAATCACGGCTGGATTTTCCAAACTTTGCCGAGAAATCCCTTGTCCTGGGATGAAAACTCGCTAAAAACAATAAACAGAGGCACGTCATGCCCATCACGCTGGATCGCACCGACAAGGCGTTATTAAACGCCCTGCAAGGCAATGCCCGTTTAACCGTGGCCGAGCTGGCCGAGCGCGTGTCCCTGACCACTTCACCGTGCTGGCGACGGGTCAGGAACCTGGAGGAAAGCGGGGTGATCAGCGGCTACCAGGCGATCCTCTCGCCCAAGGCGCTGGGATACGGGGTGACGGCGTTTGTCAGCATCATGATGGAGAGCCACACTCAGGAAATCGCCCGGGCGTTCGAGCAACGCCTGTTGGATATTCCGGAAATCGTGGCCTGTCATAACGTGTCGGGACGCTATGACTTTTTGCTCGAAGTGGTGGCCAGGGATCTGGAGTCGTTCGGCGAGTTTGCGCGGGAGGTGTTGCAGACGCTGCCGTGCGTCAAGGAGATTTATTCGAGTTTTTCCTATAAGTCGGTGCGACCGTTGCGGGTGATTCCATTACCAGGTTGATCGCACCATTGGTCACCTGTTCTTCCTCGTAATTGGCTATTTCTCCCGTATGGCCCGGTGGCTAACCTAGCCACCACTTCCCACCGTTCCGGAGTTCCGCATGCAAGCCCGTACCGATTTCTACACCGCTTCCCCAGACGCCATGAAAGCCATGCTCGCCCTGGAAGCCGCCGTCGGCAAACTCTCCATCGAGCTGCCACTGCTGGAACTGATACGCCTGCGTGTGTCGCAGATCAACGGCTGTGCGTTCTGCCTGGACATGCACACCGCCGATGCCCGCAAGGGCGGCGAGACCGAGCGTCGCCTGTACACCCTGTCGGCCTGGCGCGAAACGCCGTTCTTCACCCCGCGTGAGCGCGCGGCATTGGCCTGGACCGAGAGCCTGACGCTGCTGAGCCAGACCCACGCGCCGGACGCAGACTTCACGGCGCTCGCCGCCGAGTTCAGCCCCCAGGAGCAAGTCGACCTGAGCGTGGCCATCGCCACCATCAACAGCTGGAATCGCCTCGCGGTAGGGTTTCGCAAGATGCCTAAATAAGAAAGGTTGAAGACGGCTCTTTTGTGGTGAGCGGGCTTGTCCCGCGCTGGGCTGCGCAGCAGCCCCAAAACCAGGCGCAGAGGAGTGCCTGATATACCCCATTCGTCTTCATCAGGGGCGCTTCGCACCCCAACGCGGGCGGTGCGACGATTCGCCAAGCCCGCTCGCCACAGCAGTAAGTGTCAGAAGTTCACTGAAGCACTCAGGCGCGCCGTCAGCGGCGCGCCCTGGAACAGATAGTCATCGCCCATGTACTCGCCCGCGTCGCGCCAGTAGCGCTTGTCGAACAGGTTGTCGACGCTCAGGCGCAGCACCGTCTCGTAGCCGTCGACCTTGGTGGTGTAGCGGCTGCCGACGTTGACCACCGCATAATCCCCCACCTCCACATTGCCGCTGCGGTTGGCGTACTTCTTGGCGCTGTATTGCACGCCGCCGAGCACCGCCAGGCCATTGACCCACGGCAACGCATAATCGGCGTACACACTGGCGCGCAGCTTGGGCACGTTGATCGCCTGGTGGTCTTCGTATTCCGGTGTGCCGCTGCCGCTTACCCGTGCACGAATCGCCGCCACGCTGGTGGAAATCTGCAGGCGGTCGGTGGCCCAGCCGTTGGCCGACAACTCCACGCCGGTGTTCTTCTGCTCGCCCTGTTGCACATAGGTAAAGGTAGCGGCGCCATCCGGCCTGGCGTACTGGTAGGCCTGGCGTGTCTGGAACACAGCGGCGGCGAAGCTGATGCGGCGCCAGTCGTATTTCACCCCGGCCTCGATTTGCCGCGAGGTGGTAGGGGCCAGGGTTTCATCGGCGTTGCTGGCAAACCACGGCGCAGTGCCGCCCAGGGACAGGCCTTTGCTGTAACTGGTGTACAGCGAGATATTTTCTACGGGTTTGTAGATCAATGCCGCCTGGGGCAGAAACACGTATTGCTGGGTATGGCGGGCCTGGTTGCCAGTGACACCGTCGAAGGCTTTTTCATCCAGGCGCACTTCGCGGCCACCGAGGATGGTTTGCCATTGCTCGTTGAAGCGGATGCGGTCGGTGACGAACAGGCCGTACTGGCGGCTGTCGAGGGTGCGATGGCTGTCGTTCAACGGCTTGTCGGTGGGCGTGAACGTCGGCGCGTCAGCGTCGATATTGGCCGTGCCGATGTACTCGTTGACGGACTTGCGCTTGTCGATCACCCGGCGAAACGCGCTGGTGCCGAAGGTCAGTTCATGGCCGATGCCGGCGGTGTCGAACAGGCCGGTCATCGCCGCCTGGACTTCATCGTCACGGCGGGTATCGTCGGGGCTGCGGTAGTCGTAGACGTCGTAGTTGCCTGCGGGCGTAAAGTGGTTGCCGACACCGTTGGTGTCGCCGCCCCAGGCAAACGAACTGTAGTCATCGATCACCACCTTGCTGCGCGCGGCGCTGACGCTGCCTTTCCACTGGTCGCTGAAGCGGTATTCGAAGGTGCCGTTGAGGTTCAGCGAATCGATGCCGACCTGCCTGGAGCCGCTCTGGTGGCCCAGCAGTTTTTTCGGCGAGGCGTCGTGGGGCACCTCGGTGCCGCCCAGCAACTGGTAGCCCGGTACCGAGCGCTGTTGCTTGTTCTGGTATTCCGCGTCCAGTTGCAGCACCGCGTCGGGGCTGATGTTCCAGTCGAAGGCCAGGGACACGAAGTCGCGCTGGCCGTTGGCGTGCTCCACATAGGAATTAAGGTCTTCATGGGCGACGTTGGCGCGCAGGCCGAATTGCTGCTCGCTGCCAAACCAGCCACCCACATCGGTGGCGATATAGCCACTGCCGCGGTCATCGGTGGACACCGTCACCGAGCGCACATCTTCCGGGCGCTTGGTCACGTAGTTGATCACGCCGCTGGGTTCGGAAATCCCGCTCTGCAAACCGGCCAGGCCCTTGAGCACTTCCACCTGCTGCTTGTTTTCCAGGGCGACGTTCTGCTCGCCGGTGATGGTGCGCCCGTTGATCTTGTAGCTGCTCGCCGCATTCAGCGAGAAACCGCGCACCACGAAATTCTCGTAGTAGCCGATGGGGGCGTAGCTGTCGCCCACCGAGGCGTCGTTGCGCAGCACCTCACTGAGCAGGCGCGCTTGCTGGTCCTTGATCAACGCGGCATTGATCACTGTGATCGAGGCCGGGGTGTCCAGCAGCGGCGCCTCGTTGAAGCCGCCGACCGAGGCGGTGTCTGCGCGATAGCCTGACGCGTCCTCGCCCTGGACCTGCACCGCCGGCAGCTCGAGTTGTGCCGCCCAACTGTTGCCGATCCCGCCGCTGAGCAGCAGGCCGAGGGCGAAACGTGTACTGACGACAGGACGAAAACGCAAAACCATGGGGGAGGGCCTTAAAGCGCAGGGCGGGGGGCGCATAAGCTAGGCATAACGGCCAGGTTTTACAAGCGTTCGGTACACGGGCGTGCGCTGAGACAGGGCGTCTCAACGCCTATGCCAAACCCGTTGCGCCTCGACAGCCCGTGCGCGTACCTGCGATAGACAACGTTCTCTCATCGTTGCAGGAGATTGTCATGAGTATCGCTGGAAAAGTTGCGCTGGTGACTGGCGCCGGGCAGGGCATTGGTCGGGCCATCGCCCTGCGCCTGGCACAGGACGGTGCCGACATCGCCCTGGTCGACATCAATGGCGCCAAGCTCGAAGCCGTGGCCGCCGAAGTCGTGGCCCTGGGGCGCAAGGCCTCGGTGTTTATCGCCGACGTGTCCAAGCGCGACCAGGTGGTGGCGGCGGTCGAACACGCACACCAGACCCTCGGCGGCTTCGACATTATCGTCAACAACGCCGGGGTCGCGCAGATCGACGCGCTGCTGGACGTCAGCCCGGAACAGGTCGAGCGCACCCTGGGCATCAATGTGCAGGGCGTGTTGTGGGGCATCCAGGCTGCCGGCAGGAAATTCAAGGCGCTCAAACAGAAGGGCAAGATCATCAATGCCTGCTCCATCGCCGGCCACGAAGGCTTCGCGCTGCTGGGCGTGTACTCGGCCACCAAGTTCGCCGTGCGCGCCTTGACCCAGGCGGCGGCCAAGGAACTGGCGAGCGCCGGGATCACGGTCAACGCCTACTGCCCGGGCGTAGTGGGCACCGATATGTGGGTGGAGATCGACAAGCGCATGGCCGAGATTACCGGGGCTGAAGTGGGTGCGACGTATAAGAAGTACGTGGATGGGATTGCCTTGGGCCGTGCGCAAACGCCGGAGGATGTGGCGGGGTTGGTGGCCTACCTGGCGGGACCGGACGCGGATTACATGACCGGGCAGGCGCCGTTGATCGATGGCGGGCTGGTTTACCGCTGATCTCCCAAGGCCGACGGTATTAAATGTGGGAGGGGGCAAGCCCCTCCCACATTGTTGACCCCCGTTGTGTCAGTGCTTGCCGGGCATGTCGATGCCCAGTTGGTTGACTCGGCGGTAGAGGGTGGCTCGGGAAATGCCCAACGCCTGCGCCGTCGGCAACGGCTTCCAGCGATGCCGGATCAACGCGTCCAGTACCACCTGGCGTTCCGGGCTCACGCTAGGTTCCGCGGCTGGCGAAACCTGCTCCCCACGCACTTCCACCGGCAAGTCCGCCAACTGGATGGTGCCGCCTTCACATACCGCACAGGCATACGCCAGCGCGTGGTGCAGCTGGCGCACATTGCCCGGCCAGGCATAGCCCAGCAGGCGTTCCAGCGCGGCTTGGCCGATGCCGACCGAGACGCCGCTGCCGCGTGCTTGCTGCTCCACCAGCCGGTTGATCAATGCCAGCTTGTCGCTACGCTCGCGCAGCGGCGGCAGGTAGAAGCGTGCGCAGCCGAGGCGGAAGTACAGGTCTTCGCGAAAGCGCCCGTCGCCGACCAGCACGGCCAGGTCGCGGTGGCTGGCGCAGATCACCTGAATGTCTACCGTGCGGGTCTTGGCCCCGCCCAGGGGCGCGACTTCACCCTCGGCCATCACCCGCAGCAGGCGCGTCTGCAACGCCAGCGGCATATCGCCGATTTCATCGAGGAACAGGGTGCCGCCATCGGCCTGCACCAACAGCCCCGGCATGCCTTTGCTGGACGCACCGGTAAAGGCCCCGGCCACGTAGCCGAACAGCTCGCTTTCAATCAGGTTCTCGGGGATCGCCGCGCAGTTCACCGCCACAAAGGGCCCTGTTCGCCGGGCGCTGCGTTCGTGCAGCTGGCGGGCGAACACTTCCTTGCCGGCGCCGGTTTCCCCCTGCACCAGCACCGGCAGGTTGCGGTCCTTGACGCGTACGGCCAGGCGCAGGTGTTCTTCCACCCGTGGGTCGACCTGTGTGTGCGCAACGGGCCGTGACGGTTTGCGGCGCGGCGCGTTGACCCGCACGTGCAGCACGCCAGGCTCGCCCAGCCATTGCAGGTGTTGGGTTGATTGATCGGTGGCCGAGCGCAACGCATCCAGGTCGAACACTTCGCCGATATGCTCCGGCACCTGGCCGAAACGCCGGCGCAGTGCGTGGCGCGCCTTGCTATTCAGCGCGTGCAGGCGCCCGTCCTGGTCCCAGGCCAGCAGCAGGTCGGGCTGGCTGTCCACGTAGCCCGGTGTGCTGTGGGCCTGGAGCACCCAGTGCTCGCGGGCGCTGTGCATAAAGAAGGCGTTTTCGATGGCCAGGGCACTCTGGGCCACCATCTGCCGCACCAGGTGCTGGCTGCGCCGGTCATCCGGGGATTTGAGCGCCGAGGCATCCATCACCCCCAGCAGGTTGCCCTGGGAGTCGAAGATCGGCGCGGCGGAGCAGGTCAAACTGATGAAGGCGGCGCGGAAGTGGTCGCGCTTGTGCACGGTCACTGCGGCCTTGCTGGTCAGCACCGTGGCCACGCCGCAGGTGCCTTCCTCGGCTTCCGACCAGCAGGTGCCGAGGTACAGGCCGGCTTTGCGGCAGTCGCTGCGAATGGTGGTGTCGACGCGGTGGTCGATGGTCTGGCCCTGGGCGTCGGTGAGCATCACGCAGTAGTCGGCGTGGCGCACCCGGTGGTGCAGTTGCCCGACTTCCTCGCCGGCGATGCGCATGAACAGCTCGGCGCGTTCGCGGCATTCCTTGAGCAAGGGTTCGGTAAGGATGCGTGGCCCCTGCAGCGAGCCGGGGTCGAGGTGGTGTTGTTCAATGGAACGCCGCCATGAATCGAAAATCAGCGACGGCACCGGCGCCTGGGGCAGGCGATCGGCATTGCGGACCACGCGACTGACGCAGTCGACGTGCTCCCTGGAGTTCGCGGCGAGCATAAGGCCTCCGGTTCTCGATCTTTGTTGTTATGCCCGCCATTAAGCGCCCGTGGGCGCGAGGGGACAAGGGCGACCTGACCAACAGCCCCGCGTGAGACGCGGCGTCTCATTCCGGCCGAGACGCCGCCTGCACAGTGCAATGCACCGTCTCATTCTGCACAGGCATACCGTCCCGGCACAACCGCACGGCACTGCTCTGGATCAAGGCTTTGCCAGGTTTCATCGCACCTTGGCACAGGCTGTGCTGAACCGCTTGCAGCTGGCCGCAGCCAGCCTTTTGTGTGTCGAGACAACCTGGAGAACAACAAGATGTCCACCCACCTGTCCACCGATCAATTGCTGCATGCCTACACCGTGATGCGCACCATCCGTGATTTCGAAGAACGCCTGCATGTGGAATTCGCCACCGGCGAGATCCCCGGTTTCGTGCACCTGTATGCCGGCCAGGAAGCCAGCGCAGCGGGGGTCATGGCCCACCTCAACGATGAAGATTGCATCGCCTCAAACCACCGTGGCCATGGCCATTGCATCGCCAAGGGCGTGGATGTGTTCGGCATGATGGCCGAGATCTACGGCAAGAAAACCGGCGTGTGCGGAGGCAAGGGCGGCTCCATGCACATCGCCGACCAGGAGAAGGGCATGCTCGGCGCCAACGGCATTGTCGGGGCGGGTGCGCCGTTGGCGGCGGGCGCCGCGCTGGCCTCCAAGCTCAAGGGCAGCCAGGGCGTGGCGGTCGCATTTTTCGGCGACGGCGGCTCCAACGAGGGCGCGGTGTTCGAGGCGATGAACCTGGCGTCGATCATGAAACTGCCGTGCCTGTTCGTTGCCGAGAACAACGGCTATGCCGAGGCCACCGGTTCCGGCTGGTCGGTGGCGTGCAAGGACATTGCCGAGCGGGCGGTGGGCTTCGGCATGCCGGGGGTGATTGTCGATGGCAATGACTTCTTTGCCGTACACGCGGCGTTGGGCGTGGCCGTGGAGCGTGCACGCAAAGGCGACGGGCCGACCTTGGTGGAAGTCAAGCTGAGTCGCTTCTACGGCCACTTCGAAGGCGATGCACAAACCTATCGTGGCCCGGACGAGGTGAAGAACCTGCGCGAATCCCACGACTGCCTCGCACTGTTCCGCCAGCGCTGCAATGCCGAAGGCTGGCTTGACGCGGCCCAATTCGAACGTATCGACGGCGAGGTCGCGCAGTTGATCGACGACGCCGTGCGCCTGGCCAAGTCCGATCCCAAGCCCCAGGCCGCCGACCTGCTCAGTGATGTCTACGTCGCCTACCGCTAATAACTACAAGACTCGGAGAGAATTTCATGGCTCGCAAAATCAGCTATCAGCAGGCAATCAACGAAGCCCTGGCCCAGGAAATGCGCCGCGACCAGAGCGTGTTCATTATCGGCCAGGACGTCTCCGGCGGCACCGGTTCCCCCGGCGAGCAGGACGCCTGGGGCGGTGTGCTCGGCGTGACCAAGGGCCTGTACCCGGAGTTTCCGGACCGCGTACTCGATGCGCCGTTGTCCGAAGTCGGCTACGTCGGCATGGCCGTCGGCGCCGCCACCCGTGGCATGCGCCCGGTGTGCGAATTGATGTTCGTCGACTTTATCGGCTGCTGCCTCGACCAGTTGCTCAACCAGGCCGCCAAGTTTCGCTACATGTTCGGCGGCAAGACCACCACGCCGCTGGTGGTGCGCGCCATGTACGGTGCCGGCCTGCGCGCCGCCGCCCAGCATTCGCAGATGCTCACCTCGATGTGGACGCACATTCCCGGCCTCAAGGTGGTGTGCCCGGCCACGCCGTATGACGCCAAGGGCATGCTGATCCAGGCGATCCGCGACAACGACCCGGTGATCTTCCTCGAACACAAGATGCTCTACAGCCTCCAAGGTGAGGTGCCGGAAGAGCTTTACACCGTGCCGTTCGGCGAAGCCAACTTTGTGCGCGAAGGCCGCGACGTGACCCTGGTGACCTACGGCCGCATGGTGCATATCGCCCTGGAAGCCGCCGCCAACCTGGCACGCCAGGGCATCGACTGCGAAGTGCTGGACCTGCGCACCACCAGCCCGCTGGACGAAGACAGCATCCTCGAGAGCGTGGAGAAAACCGGGCGCCTGGTGGTGATCGACGAGTCCAACCCGCGCTGTTCCATCGCCACCGACATCAGTGCGTTGGTGGCCCAGCAGGGCTTCTCGTTCCTGCGTGCGCCGATCGAGATGGTCACCGCGCCGCACACGCCGGTGCCGTTTTCCGATGCGCTGGAAGACCTGTACATCCCCAACGCCGCGAAGATCGAGGCCGCGGTGCTGAAGATCGCCGACAAGAGGAACGCCGCATGATCCATACCTTGACCATGCCCAAGTGGGGGCTGTCGATGACCGAAGGCCGCATCGACGTCTGGCTCAAGCAGCCCGGCGACCGGGTGGAGAAGGGCGAGGAAGTGCTGGACGTCGAGACCGACAAGATCTCCAGCAGTGTCGAGGCGCCGTTCAGTGGCGTGCTGCGCCGCGTGCTGGCGCTGAGCGACGAGACCTTGCCGGTGGGCGCGCTGCTGGGGATCGTGGTGGAAGGTGAGGCCAGCGAGGCGGAGATCGATGCGGTGATCGAAAGCTTCAACGCCGGGTTCGTCTCAAGCAGCGCCGAAGCCGAAGCCACCGGGCCGAGTGCGCAGAAGGTCGAGGTGGGCGGGCGCTTGCTGCGCTATCTCGACCTGGGCGACGGCGGTACGCCGCTGGTGCTGGTGCATGGCTTTGGCGGCGACTTGAACAACTGGCTGTTCAACCAACCGGCCCTGGCCGCCGAGCGCCGGGTGATCGCCGTGGATTTGCCGGGGCATGGCGAGTCGGGCAAGCATCTGCAAACCGGTGACGCCGAAGAGCTGAGCCAGGCCGTGCTGGCCTTGCTCGATCACCTCAAGCTCGAGCGCGTGCACCTGGCCGGGCACTCCATGGGCGGCTTGGTCAGCCTGACGCTTGCCGGCCAGGCGCCGGCGCGCGTTGCCTCACTGACCCTGATCGCCAGCGCCGGGCTGGGTGCGGACATCAATGGCGATTACTTGCAAGGTTTCACCGAAGCCAATAACCGTAACGCGCTCAAGCCGCAACTGATGCAACTGTTCAGCGACCCGGCGCTGGTGACGCGGCAGATGCTGGAGGACATGCTCAAGTTCAAGCGGTTGGAAGGGGTGGACCAGGCGCTTCGTCAGCTCAATGCCCAACTGTTCGAGGATGGGCGCCAGCGCCTGGATTTGCGCAACGTAGTGGGGCAGCAACCGAGCCTGGTGATCTGGGGCAGTGACGATGCAATCATCCCGGCCGGCCATGCCCAGGGGCTGGAGGCCCAGGTGGAGATTCTGCCGGGGCAGGGGCATATGGTGCAGTTGGAGGCGGCGGAGCGGGTTAACCAACTAATCTCAACCTTCCTAAAATCCCAACCTTGAAATGCAATTCAATGTGGGAGGGGGCTACACCCCGATTGCGGTAGTTCAGATACAGATATGTTGACTGACCCATCGCCATCGGGGCAAGCCCCCTCCCACATTTTCAGATGCATTTCAAAGTGAGTGCTTGAGGGTTTCGCTCGGCAGCTCTTTGAACAACGCTCGATAGCTGTTAGAGAACCGCCCCAAATGCCAGAACGACCAATTCATCGCCACCTCGGCCACGGTCGTTCCGGCACCGCTCAACAATTCCCGCCGTGCCCCGTTCAACCGGCGCAGGCGCAACCACTGCGCCGGGCTCATCCCGGTGTAGGTCTTGAACCCTTGTTGCAACTGGCGCAGCGGTACGCCGGCAATCCGCGCCAGTTCCAACAGGTTGACGGTTTCGTCCGGCGCATCCGCCGCCCACTCGCCTATGCGCGCCATCAACCGGCGTTCTTCACTGCGCTTTTGCAATGAGCTGCGATCCAGGCACACGCAGGCGTTGTCGAGGATGAACAGGCAGTCGTCGAGCAGTTGCTGAGTGAGGGAAACGGGGTCGATGACCGTGGACAAGCGCGTCAGGGTGCCACTCAGCCAGCGGCTGAACAGCGCGTTCTGCTGGCAGGTCAGCGGCGCCATGAACAGGCCTTCCAGCGTCTCCACATCCAGGCCGTGGCGCTGCACGAATTGCGGCCCGAACACCACCGCCACTTCGCGGTAGTTTTCCGGGGTGATCCAGGTGTTGCGGCTTTCGCCATTGAGCAGATACAGCGCGTTGTCGCTGCCATCGAAACAGAACGCCAGCGCGCCCGGCGGTGCGTTGAAGTGCTGCTCCACACGGGTGTTCATGCTCTCTTCGTACACCTGCACACCGTGCAGGTCGAGGTAGCGGACGCGCCCGGCAAAATGCCCCGGGGACATCTGCTGGTACTGCTGCACCCAACCGGGTGTCGCACGGCATTGGGCGGCCACATCAGCGGTGGTGAAGGCCTGTACGCGCAAAGCGGTTGCCTGGGTCATGGGTGATCCGTGCGCACTCTATTGGTGCGTTGTGCTGCGTGCAAAGTGGATAGATGGCCTGTGAAGGCTGGCCCAAGATAGACCTCAATGCGCCGCGAGTACAAGCCGGCGCAGCACCCACCCCATGATGAGGTCCTTATGAACGCCCCCTTCGATCAGCTGTCCGCCTGGCTGAAAGAACACAAGATTACCGAAGTCGAATGCGTGATCAGTGACTTGACTGGCATCGCACGCGGCAAGATTGCGCCCACCAACAAGTTCCTGCATGAGCGAGGCATGCGCCTGCCGGAGAGTGTGTTGCTGCAAACGGTAACCGGGGACTTTGTCGACGACGAGATCTACTACGACCTGCTGGACCCGGCCGACATCGATATGGTCTGCCGCCCGGTGGCCAACGCGACCTACGTGGTGCCGTGGGCCATCGAGCCCACCGCGATTGTGATCCACGACACCTTCGACAAGCATGGCAACCCCATCGAACTGTCGCCGCGCAACGTGCTGAAGAAAGTCCTGCAGCTTTACACCGACCGGGGCTGGCAGCCGATTGTCGCGCCGGAAATGGAGTTCTACCTGACCCAGCGCTGCGAAGACCCGGACCTGCCGCTGAAAACCCCGATTGGCCGCTCCGGGCGTGCCGAAACCGGGCGCCAGTCGTTTTCCATCGATGCCGCCAACGAGTTCGACCCGCTGTTCGAAGACGTCTACGACTGGTGCGAAGCCCAGGGCCTGGACCTCGATACGCTGATCCATGAAGACGGCCCGGCGCAGATGGAAATCAACTTCCGCCACGGCGATGCCCTCGACCTGGCCGACCAGATCACCGTGTTCAAACGCACCCTGCGCGAAGCCGCGCTCAAGCACAATGTGGCCGCCACCTTCATGGCCAAGCCGGTGGCCGACGAGCCCGGCAGCGCCATGCACCTGCACCAGAGCGTGGTGGAGATCGCCACAGGCAAGCCGGTGTTTGTCGACGCCGACGGCAACATGAGCCCGCTGTTCCTGCACCATATCGGCGGCCTGCAGAAGTACATCCCCAAGCTGTTGCCGATGTTCGCGCCCAACGTGAATTCGTTCCGCCGCTTCCTGCCGGACACCTCGGCGCCGGTCAATGTGGAGTGGGGCGAAGAAAACCGTACCGTCGGCCTGCGCGTGCCCACCTCGAGCCCGGATGCGATGCGCGTGGAAAACCGCCTGCCGGGCGCCGATGCCAATCCCTACCTGGCCATTGCCGCCAGCCTGCTGTGTGGCTACCTGGGGATGATCGAGCAGATCGAACCCAGCGCCCCGGTAGAAGGCCGCGCCTATGAGCGCCGCAACCTGCGCCTGCCGTTCACCCTCGAAGACGCCCTGGCGCGGATGGAGGACTGCGACACGGTCAAGCAGTACCTGGGCGACAAGTTCGTGCGCGGCTACGTCGCGGTCAAGCGCGCCGAGCACGAGAATTTCAAGCGGGTGATCAGTTCCTGGGAGCGTGAGTTCCTGCTGTTGAGCGTCTAAAAAACACAAAAGGGGTATCGATATGCGTCTTGTGAACAAGCTTCTTCCGCTGGCCCTGGTGGCCGCGTTCAGCGGTGCCGGCCAAGCCGCGCCGACGGTGAGCGTCTACAACTGGACCGACTATATCGGCGAGACCACCCTGGCGGATTTCCAGGCCAAGACCGGGATCAAGGTGATCTACGACGTGTTCGATTCCAACGAAACCCTGGAGGGCAAGTTGCTCGCCGGTCGCACCGGCTATGACGTGGTGGTGCCTTCCAACCACTTCCTGGCGCGCCAGGTAAAGGCCGGCGCGTTCCTCAAGCTCGACCGTTCGCAGTTGCCCAACTTCAAGAACCTCGACCCCAAGCTGCTCAAGCTGCTGGAGAAAAACGACCCGGGCAATGCGCACTCGGTGCCGTACCTGTGGGGTACCAACGGCATCGGCTACAACGTCGACAAGGTCAAGCAGGTGTTGGGTATCGATCATATCGATTCCTGGGCGGTGCTGTTCGAACCGGAGAATCTCAAGAAGCTCAACCAGTGCGGCGTGGCCTTCCTCGACTCGGCGGATGAGCTGTTCCCGGCGATCCTCAACTACATGGGCAAGGACCCGCGCAGTGAGAACCCCGAGGACTACCAGCAGGCCGAGGCCAAGCTGTTGACGCTGCGGCCGTACATCACCTACTTCCATTCCTCCAAGTACATTTCGGACCTGGCCAACGGCGATATCTGCGTGGCGTTCGGTTATTCCGGTGATGTATTCCAGGCCGCCAACCGCGCCAAGGAAGCCAGGAACGGCGTGAATATCGCCTACTCGATTCCCAAGGAAGGCTCCAACCTGTGGTTCGACCTGCTGGCGATCCCGGCCGATGCGAGTCACCCGAAAGAGGCCCATGCCTTCATCAACTACCTGCTCGACCCTGAAGTGATCGCCAAGGTCAGCGCCTCGGTCGGTTACGCCAATGCCAACCCGGCCGCCAAGGCCTTTATGGACCCTGAACTGGTGAATAACCCCGAGGTGTACCCGCCGCAGGAAGTGCTCGATAAACTCTATATTTCCACCACGCCGACTCCGGCGACCATGCGCCTGATGACCCGCGCCTGGAGCAAAGTGAAGACCAACAAATGATCCCATCCAGCGACCACGCCCGTTCCTACTACCTTGCGTCGGCGAATGCCATGCCGGAGCGCCCGGCACTGGGCGCCGACCTGAGCGCCGATGTCTGTGTGATCGGCGCTGGTTTTACCGGGGTCAACACCGCTATCGAACTGGCCCAGCGCGGGCTCTCGGTGATCCTGCTGGAGGCCCGGCGTATCGGCTGGGGCGCCAGCGGGCGCAATGGCGGGCAGTTGATTCGCGGGATCGGCCACGATGTGTCGGGGTTCGCCAAGTACGTGGGCGAGGAGGGCGTGCGTTACCTGGAACGGGCCGGGATCGAGTCGGTGGCCCTGGTGGGCGAGCGCATTCGCGAGCACGGGATCGACTGCGACTTGCGCTGGGGATTTGCCGAGCTGGCCAACACCCCGGCGCAGTTCGCTGCGTTCAAGGGCGAGCAGGACAGCCTGGCGCGCCTGGGTTATGTGCATGAAACCCGCCTGGTGGGCCCGCAGGACATCCGCGACGTGGTGGATTCGACGCAGTATGCCGGCGCCTTGGTGGACATGGGCTCCGGGCACCTGCACCCGCTGAACCTGGTGCTCGGCGAGGCGCAGGTGGCCGAGTCCCTTGGGGTGCGGATCTTTGAGCACACCGAAGTGCTGGAACTGATCCACGGCGACACGGTGCAGGTGCGTTGCGCTGGCGGCACGGTACGCGCGGCCAGCCTGGTATTGGCCTGCAATGCGCACCTGGAGGAACTGGAACCGCGCCTGAGCGGCAAGGTGCTGCCGGCGGGCAGCTACATCATCGCCACCGAACCGCTGTCGGTTGCACAGGCCAATCAGTTGATCCCGCAGAACCTGGCGCTGTGCGACCAGAAAGTCGGCCTGGATTACTACCGGTTGTCCGCCGACCGTCGCCTGTTGTTCGGCGGCGCCTGCCATTACTCGGGGCGCGATCCCAAAGACATCGCGGCCTATATGCAGCCCAAGATGCTCAAGGTGTTCCCGCAATTGGCCGACACCGCCATCGCGTTCCAGTGGGGCGGCAGGATCGGCATCACCGCCAATCGATTCCCCCAGGTCGGGCGGCTCAAGCAATACCCGAACGTGTTCTACGCCCAGGGCTATTCCGGGCATGGGCTCAACGTGACCCACTGGTGCGCGCGGCTGCTGGCCGAAGGCATACACGCGGGCCACAGCCAGGGCCTGGATATTTTCAGCCAGGTGCCGCACATGACCTTTCCCGGCGGCAAGGCGTTGCGCTCGCCGCTGCTGGCGTTGGGAATGGCGTGGCATCGCTTGCGGGAATTGATGCATTGAAGTCCGGGGCGTGGCAGGCTGTGCACGACGTTTTCCTACGACTTTTGGAGATTTAGCGTGCCAACAGCATCTGCAGTGATTGAAATCCCGGTATCGGCCGAGACGGTCTGGCACTTGGTGGGTGGCTTCAACAGCCTGCCGGACTGGCTTCCGTTTATCGCCAAGAGCGAGCCCGGTGAAGGTGGCCGCGTGCGCCATCTGACGACCGCCGACGGGGGTGTGATCGTCGAGCGTTTGCAGACCTTCGATAACGTCGGGCGTACTTACAGCTACACCATTGAAGAGTCGCCGTTTCCGGTGAGTGCCTATCTTGCGACCGTGCAGGTTGAGGCGTTGAGTGATTCGTCGGCGAAAGTGACCTGGTCCGGTGTGTTTACCCCGGCGGCGGGTACTACGGAGGCGGCGGTGGAAGAGCTGTTTGCCGGGATGTACAAAGGCGGGGTCGAGGCGTTGCGCGCCAACTTCCCGGCCTGATTCGTTCTACCAGGCAATGCAAGACTACTGTGGGAGGGGCGATAGCTATCTTCACAACTTTCAGAGACTGGCGAGTTCCCCTGTGGTGAGCGGGCTTGTCGAATCGTCGCACCGCCCGCGTTGGGCTGCGCAGCAGACCCAAAACCAGGCGCTGCGGTTTACCTGACAGAACACAGGGAGCCTGATTGGGGCTGCTTCGCAGCCCAACGCGGGCGGTGCGACGATTCGACAAGCCCGCTCACCACAGTTACAGTGTTCCTCCTTAACTGACTGGCATTGGGGCAAGCCCCCCTCCCACAGTTTGACCTCACTGGCTTATGGATCAGGCTTCGGGCATCAGCTGCTGGCGACACTCCAGCACCAGGCGCGCGCCGCCTTGCTCGCTGGTGCCGACTTCCAGCTTGAACCCATGCAGGTTGATGATCGCCGCCACGATCGACAAACCCAACCCAAACCCGCCTTGCTGGTCGCCTTCATCCACCCGATAAAAGCGCTGGAACACCGCATCGCGTTCCGCCGCCGGTATGCCGGGCCCGGAGTCGTGCACTTCGATGCGCGTGCTGCCGGCATCGTTGAGTCCCCGCAGGATCACTGCGCCGCCCGCTGGAGAGAACTTGATGGAGTTGCTCAGCAGGTTGGCCAGGGCTTCGAACAACAGGGCGCGGTCGCCGGTGATCCATGGCAGGGACTCGGGGACTTCGAGTCGCAACTGCAATTCGCCTTCCTCGGCCAGGGGCAGGTAGAAGTCATGCAACTCGCGCAGCAGCGGCAGCGGGTCCATGACCAGGAAACCGGAACGGCGCTGGTGGTCTTCCAGCTCGGAGATACGCAGCAGCCCGCGAAAGCGCGCCATCAGGGTGTCGGTCTCGGCGATGGCGTCGTCCAGTTTCACCGCGTAGCCGGAGTCCTGCTCGGCCTCCTGGCGGATGCGATAGAGCTGCGCGCGCAGGCGGGTCAATGGGGTGCGCAGGTCGTGGGCGATGTTGTCGCACACGCCCTTGACCTCGTTCATCAGCTTCTCGATGCGATCGAGCATGGCGTTGACGATGGCCGCGAGCATGTCCAGTTCGTCACGCCGGTTGGACAGCGGCAAGCGGTGGGTGAGGTCGCCGGCGACGATGGCTTCGGCGCTGGCCTGGATCCCGCGGATCCGGCGCAGCGGGCGGCGACGCAACAGATGCCAGCCGGCGGCGCCGGGGATAATGGTCAGGGACAGCGCCCATAGCAGGGCATGCCAGATGATCCGCGTCACCCCGAACAGCGAGCCATTGGCGCGCACCAGTACCAGCCAGCGGCCGTCGTCGGTATGGCTGGCGACGGCGTCGCAGCTGTCCTTGGGCAGTTTGGGGTCGTCGGAGTCGACGCAATTGGCCAGGGCGTGGATCTTGCCGTCCAGCGGCAGGTCGGGGGGAATCGCGCGGATTGGCCCACTCAAGGGGCGGAACTGCTCATCGAACAGGCCGTAGGCGTCCACGCCCTTCATGTCGAAGGTCATGCTGGTGGTCAACGCTTCCACCAGTTCTTCGCCGTCGAAGCGCTGGAACAGGTGCTGGCGTTGCATCAGCGAATGGCGCGACAGGTCACTCAGGTAACCCGAGACCTCGTAATACAGCACCCCCATGAGGATGCAGCTCCAGGCCACGAACAACGAACTGTACAACGCCAGCAAGCGGCTGCTGGATGAGCGCCAGCCCTTAGAGGGGTTCAGCAATGACATAACCGGAACCTCGTACCGTGCGGATCAGCGGCGGGAGGCCCGGTGGATCGATTTTCTTGCGCAGGCGGCCGATGTGCACGTCGATCAGGTTGGTGCCCGGGTCGAAGTGATAGCCCCAGACTTCCTCGAAGATCATCATCCGCGACAGGATCTGCCCGGTGTTGCGCATCAGGAATTCCAGCAGTTTGTATTCGGTGGGCAGCAGGCTCAGGGGCTGGTCGGCACGGCTGGCTTCGCGGCTGATCAGGTTCAGTTCCAGGTCGGCCACGCGCAGGGCGGTTTCGAATTCCTTGACCGTGCTTTTGCGGCGCAGCAGCACTTCGACGCGGGCGGCCATTTCGTCGGAGGCGAAAGGCTTGGTCAGGTAGTCATCACCGCCGGCGCGCAGGCCACGCACGCGCTCGTCGACGTCGGAGAGGGCGCTGATCATCAGGATCGGCGTCGATACGCCGATGGTGCGCAGGGTGGTGACGATGGCCAGGCCGTCGAGTTCCGGCAGCATGCGGTCGAGGGTGATCAGATCGTAATCACCACTCACGGCGCGGACCAGGCCTTCGCGGCCGTTGTCCACCCAATCTACGTCCAGTCCATGGCTACTCAGCTCGGCGACGATCTCGCGGGCCGTTACGGCGTCATCCTCGATGGTCAAAATGCGGGTCATAGGATTACCTGGTGAGCGATTCACACTAGAAGTGGGGGCATTTTGCCAAGAAACGGCTGAACGCTTCCTAAATAAAACTTCATGTTGGCAAAACTGACACAACTTTCATGACGGGTACCGGCCGGGGAGCAATCTCCTCCCACAGGGAATGCATTACGCCCGCCTGCAACAATCATTTCTTGCAAGTTGCATGGTTCAGGCAAGTTCAATTTACTTAACCTGTTGAAATACAACGGATTTAATTTTAAGCGCGACTGGCATGCTGCCTGCACTGTCCCTTTTGAGACTTGTAACACTATTTTTCCTGCCGGGAGCACCATAACAATGATCACATCGTCATCCACGCTGCAAGAGTCGAGCGCGCGCTCCGGGGTTTCCTGGGGGGCTATCTTTGCCGGGGCCGCTGCGGCGGCTGCGTTATCCCTGATTCTGGTATTGCTGGGCTTCGGCCTGGGTTTCTCGGCGGTGTCGCCGTGGGCCGACAGCGGCATCAGCGCCAAGGGGCTTGGCATTTCCACGATTGTCTGGCTGGCCTTTACCCAGATCGTCGCCTCGGGCCTGGGGGGTTACATCGCCGGCCGGTTGCGGGTGAAGTGGGCCAATATGCATGGCGATGAAGTGTACTTTCGCGACACCGCCCATGGTTTCCTGGCCTGGGCCGTCGCCACGCTGATCACTGCCGTGCTGGTGGTCGGTTCGGTCAGCAGTGTGGTCACCGGCGGCGTGAAAGCCGGTGCCAGCGTGGCAGCCGGTGCGGCCAGCGGTATCACCCAGGCCGCAGGCAGCGCAGCCAAAGGCGTCAACGGCGGCGATTTTGACTACTACGTCGACAGCCTGTTTCGTGACGATCGCCCGGTTGCCGTCAGTGATGACGCTGCCCATGGCGTGGTTGCGCGCATTTTTACCCGCACCCTGAGCAACGACGGCCAACTCGCCCCTGAAGACCGTGCCTACCTGGCCCAGTTGATCAGCCAGCGCACCAACCTCAGCCAGGCCGATGCCGAAGCGCGTATCGACAAAGTCTACGGCGACGCGCGTAAAGCCGTCGAAGACGCCAAGCTCAAGGCCAAGCAAGCCGCTGAAACGGCCGCCAAAGTCGCCGCTTATACCTCGCTGTGGACCTTTGTCGCCCTGTTGATCGGCGCCTTCTTTGCCAGCTTCGCTGCAACCTTTGGTGGCCGTCGCCGCGATGCCGTGGTGTACGTCGAAACCGAAACCTACGTTCGTTAATTCAAGGAGAACACCATGCGCTCATTACTTCTGTGGTTCCTCGGCGTGCCGATCCCGGTGATCATCCTGATCGCAATTTTCATGCACTGATCCCCGGCCTATCTCGGTCCATTGTGGGAGGGGGCTTGCTCCCGATAGCGGTGTATCAGTTGATGTTGCTGTCGACTGACACTCCGCTATCGGGGCAAGCCCCCTCCCACATTTGATTTGCGGTGTTTGATAGTCAGTCATCAAACCCGACCTGCTCGTGAATCTCATCCACCTTCAACTCCAACCGATACGCCACGGCAATAAACAACGCCTGGCACAGGCACAAGGTGGCGCTCAATGAGCGGAAGGCAAACGACGAGCCTTCATTCACCAGCAGCACCGCGTTGGCCCGCTTGGCCAGGGGCGACAGGTTGCTGTCGGTGATGATCAGGGTCTTGGCCTGATGGTGCTGGGCGATCCGCAGGCAGTGCTGGGTCTCTTTGCCGTAGGGCGTGAAGCTGATGGCGATCACCAGGTCATTGGCGCGCACGCTGCGCATCTGCTCGCGATAGCTGCCGCCCAAACCGGAAATCAGGTGGATGCGCTTGTTGGTGTGCTGCAGGTTGTAGACCAGATAATCGGCCACCGCGAACGACCGGCGCACCCCAACCACGTAGATATTGTCGGCGTTGACCACCAGGTCGACGGCCTTGTCGAAGGCCACATCATCCAGTTCCAGCCCCAGGCGCTCGATACCCGAGAGGGTCGCGTTGACGCACTCGCGGGCCAGGTCGCCGCCGCTGGCTTTCTGCGACTTGTTGGCGATCATGCTGCGGATGCGCTGCTGGTAGTTCTGCACCGGTGTGGTCTTGTGGGTGTAGGCCTCGCGAAACAGCGCCTGCATCTCACTGAACCCACTGAAGCCGAAACGCTGGGAAAACCGCACGATCGCCGAGGGGTGCACTTCGCATTCGCGGGCGATGTCGCTGATGCGGTCGACCATGATCCGGTCGCTCTGCTGGCTCATGTAGCTGGCGATGCGCTTGAGCTGGCGCGGCAGGCTTTCGTACTCGTCGGTGATCAGCTGCAACAGGCGTTCGGCATTGATCGGAGGGCTGGCGATGGTGTCTTCCAGGGTGGTCTCGGGATCGGTGCGGGACATGGGCAATCCTTCTGGCGTGTTCTTCTGATGCGCTGGTGGGTGGCGCAAGTCTACAGGGTAGGCGTAAAAAAATACCCCGGCATCACGGCCCGCGTGGCCTGCTGAAACGATGCACGGCAGCTGGCATGCCCCTATGCTGACGTATTGGAAAAAATATTCCACTAAAAATAATTCTGGAATAAATATTGATTGCCGCCGCCGGACGTTCTAGTCTGCTCCCACCAAGAGCGTTTGCCGTCGCCACGACGGCACAACGCAGGCTGATAAAAATAACAGGAGCCAGCATGGGCCAGACTCGTTTTGCCAGTGGGCGTCAATTGGATCTGATTTGCCTCGGGCGCCTGGGCGTCGACCTCTACGCACAGCAAGTAGGTGCGCGGCTTGAGGACGTGTCCAGCTTCGCCAAATACCTCGGCGGTTCCTCCGCCAATATCGCGTTCGGCACTGCCAGGCTGGGGCTCAAGTCGGCAATGTTGAGCCGGGTGGGGGACGACCATATGGGCCGTTTCCTGATGGAATCCCTGGCCCGCGAAGGCTGCGATGTCAGCGGCATCAAGGTCGACCCGGAACGCCTCACCGCCATGGTGCTGCTGGGCCTCAAGGACCGCGAAACCTTCCCGCTGGTGTTCTACCGCGAAAACTGCGCCGACATGGCCCTGCGCGCCGAAGACGTCAACGAAGCCTTTATTGCCTCGAGCAAAGCCTTGTTGATCACCGGCACGCATTTCTCCACCGACGGCGTGTACAAGGCCAGCATCCAGGCCCTGGACTATGCGGCCAAGCACAACGTCAAGCGCGTGCTGGATATCGACTACCGCCCCGTGTTGTGGGGCCTGGCGGGCAAGGCCGACGGCGAAACCCGGTTTGTCGCCGACCAGAACGTCAGCCAGCATGTGCAGAAAATCCTGCCGCGTTTCGACCTGATCGTCGGCACCGAAGAAGAGTTTTTGATTGCCGGCGGCAGCGAAGATCTGCTCACCGCCTTGCGCACCGTGCGTGAACTGACCCCGGCGACCCTGGTGGTCAAGCTCGGCCCGCAAGGCTGCACGGTGATCCACGGTGCAATCCCGGCGCGCCTGGAAGAGGGCGCCATCTACCCTGGCGTGCGGGTTGAAGTGCTTAACGTGCTGGGCGCCGGCGATGCCTTTATGTCGGGCTTCCTCAGCGGCTGGATCAATGACGCCAGCGATGAGCGTTGCAGCCAGTTGGCCAATGCCTGCGGTGGTCTCGTGGTCTCGCGCCACGCCTGTGCGCCGGCCATGCCGACCCCGGCCGAACTGGATTACCTGTTCAACAGCCCGGTGCCGATCACCCGGCCTGACCAGGACGCGACCCTGCAACGCCTGCACCGCGTCACCGTGCCGCGCAAGGCCTGGAAGCAGCTGTTCATCTTTGCCTTCGATCACCGCTGGCAACTGGTGGAACTGGCGCAACGCGGCGGCCAGGACCTGACCCGGATCAGCGAGATCAAGCAGCTGTTTATCCAGGCCATCGAACGCGTGGAGAAAAAGCTCGCCGAGCAGGGCGTCGAGGCCGATGTGGGCCTGTTGGCCGACCAGCGCTTCGGCCAGGACGCGCTCAATGCCGCCAGCGGTCGCGGCTGGTGGATCGCGCGTCCGGTGGAGGTGCAGAACTCGCGGCCCCTGGCGTTCGAACATGGCCGCTCGATCGGCAGCAACCTGATTGCCTGGCCCCAGGAACAGATCATCAAGTGCCTGGTGCAATACCACCCCGACGACGAGCCCATGTTGCGCCTGGAACAGGAAGCGCAGCTCAAGGCGGTGTACGAGGCTTCGGTGACCAGCGGCCATGAGCTGCTGCTGGAAGTCATCCCGCCCAAGGATCATCCGTCCACTTACCCGGACGTGCTCTATCGCAGCCTCAAGCGCCTGTACAACCTGGGTATCTACCCGGCGTGGTGGAAAATCGAGGCACAGTCGGCCGAGGACTGGACAAAGCTCGACGAACTGATCCAGGAACGCGACCCGTACTGCCGTGGCGTGGTGTTGCTGGGCCTGAACGCCTCGGCCGAATGCCTGTCCGCCGGCTTCCAGCAAGCCAGCCAGAGCAGCACCTGCCGTGGGTTTGCCGTGGGCCGCACGATTTTCCAGGAGCCGAGCCGTTTGTGGATGGCGGGGGAGATCGATGATGAGACGTTGATCCAGCAGGTCCAGGCGACCTTTGAGCAGTTGATCAACGCCTGGCGCAGTGCCCGAGGCTGAACCAAGTTCTTAATTTGAAATGCAATCCAATGTGGGAGGGGCTTGCCCCCTCCCACAGAAAGCAGATCTCAGTGATACCAGAAAATAATAAAGGTGCAGCCATGCCCGCAATCCGAATTGGCATCAACCCGATCTCCTGGAGCAACGACGACCTTCCGGCCCTCGGCGGTGAAACCCCGCTGAGCACCGCCCTGAGCGAAGGCAAGGAAATCGGCTACGAAGGTTTCGAGCTCAACGGCAAATTCCCCAAGGACGCCAAGGGCGTCGGCGACGTCCTGCGCCCCTATGACCTGGCGCTGGTCTCCGGCTGGTACTCCAGTCGCCTGGCCCGTCGCTCGGTGGCCGAAGAAATCGAAGCCATCGCCGGCCACGTCGAACTGCTGAAACAAAACGGCGCCAAGGTGCTGGTGTACGGCGAGGTGGCCGATTCGATCCAGGGCTCGCGCATTCGCCTGATCGAGCGTCCTCGGTTTCAGAGTGAACAGGCCTGGCAGGACTACGCCGACAAACTCACGGAGCTGGCGCGTTTCACCCTGTCCCAGGGCGTGCGCCTGGCGTACCACCATCATATGGGCGCGTATGTCGAATCGCCTGAAGACATCGATCAGTTGATGGGCCGTACCGGGCCGGAAGTCGGCCTGCTGTTCGATTCGGGCCACTGCTATATGGGCGGCGGCGAACCCATCGAGGTGTTGCGCAAGCATATCGACCGCGTCTGCCACGTGCATTTCAAGGACGTGCGCAAAGCCGTGGTGCAACTGGCGCGCAACCAGATGTGGAGCTTCCCCGATTGCATCGTCAACGGCACCTTCACCGTGCCCGGGGATGGCGATATCGATTTTGCCGAGTTGCTCGATGTGCTGATGGCCGCGAAATACGCGGGCTGGCTGGTGGTAGAAGCCGAGCAGGATCCGGCCGTGGCGCCCAGCTACGTCTATGCGAAAAAGGGCTATGACACATTGCGTGCGCTTCTCGATGAGAGGACCCAACCATGAGCTTGCTGGTAAAGAGCAGTAAACGCGGACAAACCATGGTCGCCCTGGAAGAGGGCCGCCTGGAATACGTAGGCTTTGCCGCCTACCGCCTGAGCCTTGGCGAAACATTGCCGGTGACTGCCGGCGATCAGGAGCTGTGCCTGGTGCTGCTCAGCGGTCGGGTCAATATCGAAGGCGAGGGCTTCAACTGGCAGAACCTCGGTGATCGCCAGTCGGTGTTCGAGGACAAATCGCCGTTCGCCGCCTATCTGCCGCCGGGTACCGATGCCCAGGTCACGGCGTTGAGCGACGTGCAGATTGCCGTGTGCGCCGCACCGGGTGCTCCGGGTTTCGAGCCACGCCTGATCCGTCCTGAACAGTGCAAGCGCAGCGTACGCGGCAAAGGCGCCAATACCCGCTACGTGTGCGACATCCTGCCGGATACCGACCCGGCCCATTCGCTGCTGGTGGTGGAAGTGCGCACGCCGTCCGGGCATTCGTCGAGCTACCCGCCGCACAAGCACGACACCGACGACCTGCCGCACCAGAGCTTTCTTGAAGAGACCTACTACCACCAGATCAACCCGCCCCAGGGCTTCGTGTTCCAACGGGTGTACACCGACGACCGCAGCATCGACCAGGCCATGGCCGTGGAAAACAGTGATCTGGTGGTGGTGCCCAAGGGCTATCACCCGGTCAGCGTGCCGTATGGCTACGAGTCTTACTACCTGAACGTGATGGCGGGCCCCAAGCGCGCCTGGCATTTCCACAACGACCCGCAGCACAGCTGGCTGCTGGACCTTTAAACGGTGTTGGACGGAGAATAACAATGAAGTCGCCTCTACGCTTTGCCCTCAACCGTATGGTCGCGCCCAACCTGTCCCTGCCGGATTTCATCCAGCTGGCCGTGGCCTTGAAATGCGATGCCATCGAGATTCGCAACGACCTCAAGGATCGCCAGATCGAATACGGCACCCCGGCCGGCCGCGTGCGCGAATTGTGCGCGGCCCAGGGCATCACGGTGCTGTCGATCAACGCGCTGTACCCCTTTGATGTCTGGAATGACGAGCGCC
This sequence comes from Pseudomonas sp. JV449, assembly GCF_032424295.1. Classification (NCBI taxonomy): domain Bacteria; kingdom Pseudomonadati; phylum Pseudomonadota; class Gammaproteobacteria; order Pseudomonadales; family Pseudomonadaceae; genus Pseudomonas; species Pseudomonas sp. JV449. The sequence continues at coordinate 56,740 of NZ_VYKD01000013.1, forward strand.
GCGCCCAGGCGATAGCGCTCGCCACCTATGCCCGCGAATGTGGTGCGCAAGGCTTGGTGATGTGCCCGTTCAATGAACCCGGCGACACCCGCAACGAAGCCCAGCGCGCCGCCGGTTTGCGCACCGCGTTGAGCCAACTGGCGCCGATCCTGCGCGAGTACGGGATTCTCGGGTTTATCGAGCCCCTGGGCTTTGAAGAATGTGCCATGCGCCGCAAGCGCGTGGCGGTGGATGCGATCCAGTCCATCGGCGGCCTGGATGTATTCCGCCTGGTGCACGACACCTTCCACCACCACCTGGCCAGCGAGCATGAGTTCTTCCCGGAACTGACCGGGCTGGTGCATATCTCCGGCGTGGAAGATGCCGAGGCGCCGCTCAATTCGATCCGCGACGGCCACCGCGTGCTGGTGGGCGAGGGCGATATCCTCGGCAATACCGCGCAGATCGACACCTTGCTCAGCAGCGGTTACAGCGGCTACCTGTCGTTCGAACCGTTTGCGACAAGCGTGCACGAGCTGGCGGATATCCAGCAGGCCTTGGGGGCAAGCATCGCCCACCTGCAGAAACGATAAGGGGCGCGACATGACCACCACCCGACTGACCATGGCCCAGGCCCTGGTGAAGTTTTTGGATAACCAGTACATCGAAGTCGATGGCGTGCAGAGCAAGTTCGTCGCCGGCGTGTTCACTATTTTCGGCCACGGCAACGTGCTGGGCCTGGGTCAGGCCCTGGAACAGGACAGCGGCGACCTGGTGGTGCATCAGGGCCGTAACGAGCAGGGCATGGCCCATGCCGCCATCGGTTTTGCCAAGCAGCACTTGCGCCGCAAGATCTACGCCTGCACCGCCTCTGTCGGCCCAGGTGCGGCGAATATGCTCACCGCTGCGGCGACCGCCACTGCCAACCGTATCCCGTTGCTGTTGCTGCCCGGCGATGTCTACGCCAGCCGCCAGCCCGACCCGGTGCTGCAACAGATCGAGCAGTTCCACGACCTCAGCATCAGCACCAACGATGCCTTCCGTTCCGTGAGCAAATACTGGGACCGCATCAACCGCCCCGAGCAACTGATGACGGCGGCGATTCATGCCATGCGCGTGCTCACCGATCCCGCTGAAACCGGCGCGGTGACCCTGGCGCTGCCCCAGGACGTGCAGGCCGAAGCCTGGGACTACCCCGACTACTTCCTGCAAAAACGGGTGCACCGTATCGACCGCCGCCCGGCCACCGCCGCGATGATCGGCGATGGGTTGGCCGCCTTCCGGGGCAAGCGCAAACCGCTGATCATCTGCGGTGGCGGCGTGAAGTACTCCGGAGCGAATGCTGCCTTGCAAGCCTTTGCCGAGCGCTTTGATATTCCTTTCGCCGAAACCCAGGCGGGCAAGAGCGCGGTGGTCTCGAGCCATCCGCTGAATGTGGGCGGTATCGGTGAAACCGGCTGCCTGGCCGCCAACCTGCTGGCGCCCGAGGCCGACCTGATCATCGGCATCGGCACCCGTTACACCGACTTCACCACCTCGTCGAAATCGCTGTTCAAGCATGCCGAGGTGAAGTTTCTCAACCTCAATATCAGCCCCTGCGACGCCTTGAAACTCGACGGCGTGCAGGTGCTGGCCGACGCGAAGGTCGCCCTCGAAGCGCTGGCCGATGCTCTCGGTGATTACCGTTCCGGCTGGGGCGAGCAGATCGCCGACGCCAAGGCGCAACTGGACGCCGAAGTGGACCGTGTGCATCAGGTCGAGTACCACGGCGATGATTTTGTGCCGGAAGTCGACGACCACCTCGACCGCGCCGTGCTGCGTGAATTTATCGAACTGACCGGCTCATGCCTGACCCAGAGCCGGGTGCTCGGCGTCCTCAACCAGACCCTGGCCGACGACGCGATCATCGTCGCCGCGGCCGGCAGCCTGCCCGGCGACCTGCAGCGCGCCTGGCGCAGCAAGGGCGTCAACACCTACCACGTCGAGTACGGTTATTCGTGCATGGGCTATGAGATCAATGCCGCCCTCGGCGTGAAGCTCGCCGAGCCCTCCAAGGAGGTCTATGCGCTGGTCGGCGATGGCTCCTACATGATGCTGCACTCGGAGCTGGCCACCTCGATCCAGGAACGCCGCAAGATCAACGTGGTGCTGCTCGACAACATGGCCTTCGGTTGCATCAACAACCTGCAGATCGGCAACGGCATGGACAGCTTCGGCACCGAGTTCCGCTACCGCAACCCCGAGAGCGGCAAGCTCGACGGCGGCCTGGTGCCGGTGGACTTCGCCATGAGTGCGGCGGCCTATGGCTGCAAGACCTACAAGGTCAGCACGGTGGAGCAGTTGGAGGCGGCCCTGGCCGATGCGCGCACGCAAAGCGTCTCGACCCTGATCGACATTAAGGTCCTGCCCAAGACCATGGTCCACGGCTACCTGTCGTGGTGGCGGGTGGGGGTGGCGCAGGTGTCCACCAGCGAGCGCACCAACGCGGCGGCGAAAAAACTCAATGAACACCTGGCCAAGGCCCGGCAGTACTAATAACTAGAGGAGCGTTTGTATGTCTTTGAAGCTTGGTGTAATCGGTACCGGCGCCATCGGCCGCGATCATATTCGTCGGTGCAGCCAGACCCTGCTCAACAGCCAGGTGGTGGCGGTGACCGACATCAACCTTGAGCAGGCCGCCAAGGTGGTCGCGGAGTTGAAGCTGGACGCCGAGGTGTACGCGGACGGCCATGGGCTGATCAACTCGCCGCAGGTCGAGGCGATCCTGGTCACGTCCTGGGGCCCGAGCCACGAGGAGTTCGTGCTCGCCGCCATCGCCGCCGGCAAACCGGTGTTCTGCGAGAAGCCCCTGGCGGTGACGGCCGAAGGCTGCCGCAAGATCGTCGACGCCGAAGTGGCCTACGGCAAGCGCCTGGTGCAAGTGGGCTTTATGCGCCCCTATGACGAAGGTTATCGCGCCCTCAAGGCGGTGATCGACAGCGGCCAGATCGGCGAGCCGTTGATGCTGCACTGCGCGCACCGTAACCCGACGGTGGGCGAGAACTACAAGACCGACATGGCGATCACCGACACCCTGATCCACGAGCTGGATGTCCTGCGCTGGCTGCTCAACGACGACTACGTGTCGGTGCAGGTGGTGTTCCCGCGCAAGACCAGCAAGGCCCTGGCCCATCTGCGCGACCCGCAGATCGTGCTGCTGGAAACCGCCAAGGGCACTCGTATCGACGTGGAAGTGTTTGTGAACTGCCAGTACGGCTACGACATCCAGTGCGAAGTGGTGGGGGAGACCGGCATCGCCAAATTGCCGGAGCCGTCCCAGGTACAGCTGCGCAGCGATGCCAAGCTGTCGAATGCGATCCTGATGGATTGGAAGGACCGTTTTATCGGGGCCTATGACGTGGAGTTGCAGGCCTTCATCGATAGCGTGCGTGCTGGTCAGGTCGGTGGGCCGTCGGCGTGGGATGGCTTTGCGGCGGCGGTAGCGGCGGATGCGTGTATCGAGGCCCAGGGCAGTGAGCAGATTGTGAAGGTCCGCCTGCCGGATCGCCCACACTTCTACGGCTAACACTCGGTCAATGTGGGAGGGACAAGCCCTAATGCCACTCAGTTAAGGCTTTTTGTAGGAGCGAGCTTGCTCGCGAAAAACTCACAGGCGCCGCGTTCATTCAGGAAGCACTCGTTATCGTTGACGTTTTTCGCGAGCAAGCTCGCTCCTACAGGAGGCGATGTACGCTTAACTGACTGGCATTAGGGCAAGCCCCCTCCCACAGTTGATTGGTTTCCAATTCAATTCAGGAGTTGATCATGAGAATCGGACTAGTCGGCTACGGCCACGGAGGGCGCTTTTTTCATGCGCCGCTGATTGCAACTTTGCCGGGGGCGACGTTTGTCGGCGTGGTGACGCGCTCACCCGAGCGCCGCCAGCAATTAAGTACCGATCTTCCAGGTGTGAAGGCCTTTGACAGCATCGGCCAGATCGTCGAAGCCGGCGTCGATGCCCTGGTGATTTCCACCACCCTCAAGGGCCGTCCGGCGCTGGTGCTGGAAGCCATCGAGCACGGCGTGGCGGTGGTCAGCGACAAACCCTTTGCCGCCAACGCTGAACAGGCCCAGGCGCTGATCACGGCCGCCGAGCGCCATGAGGTGTTGCTCAGCGTCTACCAGAACCGGCGCTGGGACTCGGACTACCTGACCCTGCGCAAATTGATCGACGCCGGTGCCCTGGGCGAGATCACCCGCTTTGAATCCCGCGTCGAGCGCTACAGCCCGCAGGCCGTGGGCAATGCCAGCGGCGGCGGCTGGTTGCGCGACCTGGGCAGCCACCTGGTGGACCAGGCGCTGCAACTGTTCGGTCCGGTGGAGCGGGTCTTTGCGCAGTTACAGTTCACCCCTGAATACCCCACTGTCGACCACGGCTTCTTCGTCTCCCTGACCCACGCCAACGGGGTGGTTTCCCATTTGTGGGGCAACGCCCTGCAGAACAGCCAGGCTCCGCGTTTTCGCGTCAGTGGCACCTTGGGTTGCTATACCGTGGACGGACTGGACGGCCAGGAAGAAGCGCTGATGGCCGGCAAGTCACCGAAAACCGAAGGCGAACACTGGGGCGCAGAAGAACATCGCCGCTGGGGCTGGTTCGAACAGGGGCCGGAACGTGAGCGAGTGCCGTCGGAGAAGGGCTGCTGGACCCAGTTCTATCGCCAGTTGCAAGCGGCGGTAAACGGGCAGGGCCCGTTGCCCGTGGACGCTTATGACGCGCTGGAAACCACGCGTATATTGGACGCCGCACGCCTCAGCGCCGAGCGCCAGCAGGTGGTTTCAACAAAAATAGAATAAAATTCTAAAACAGGTTGATATGGAAATTATTTTCCAATAAAGTCTTTTCCAGGTTGCATAAAGTACGTTCGGACTCGATTCGCACGACTCAACAAAAACAAGATCAAAAACAACCAGGTACCGTCAGATGAAAATCTTCAACGCTGTACTGCGAGTTTTACGCCCTGCCCACACGCCCCGCGGCCTGCCCCGCGCCCGGCCGTTCTACTTCTCCTTCCTTAATGTGCTGTGCGTCGAAAACCAGGGCGCGCTGGTCTGCTGCATTCCAGGCGCACCGGTCGTACGCGTGCCTGCCGAGCTCTGATAAACGCAACGTCCAAAAAACCAACAAGAAAGTGGAGACAGACCGTTCATGAAGACCCCGATCCGTTTTACCGCGCTGGCTTTATCCATGCTGCTGGCCAGCGGTGTTGCCAGTGCCGCCGACATCAAGGTCGGCGTGAGCATGTCCGCCTTCGATGACACCTTCCTCACTTACCTGCGCGAAGACATGGACAAGCAGGCCAAGTCCTATCCCAAGGGTGACGGCGTGCAGCTGCAGTTCGAAGATGCCCGCGCCGATGTGGTCAAGCAACTGAGCCAGGTGGAGAACTTCATCAGCCAGAAAGTTGACGCCATTATCGTCAACCCGGTCGACACAGCCTCTACCAAGAACATCATCAATGCCGCGACCAAGGCCGGCATCCCGCTGGTGTTCGTCAACCGCCGTCCCGACCAGAAGGACTTGCCCAAGGACGTCGTGGCCGTGACCTCCGATGACGTCGAGGCCGGCAAGCTGCAAATGCAGTACATCGCTGAAAAACTCGGTGGCAAGGGCAAGATCGTGATCCTGCTGGGCGACCTGGCGAACAATTCCACCACCAACCGCACCAAGGGCGTGAAGGAAGTGTTGACCAAGTACCCGGACATCAAGATCGAACAGGAACAGACCGGCATCTGGCTGCGGGACAAGGGCATGACCCTGGTCAACGATTGGCTGACCCAAGGCCGCGAGTTCAATGCGGTGTTGGCCAACAACGATGAGATGGCCATCGGCGCGTCCATGGCGCTGAAATCGGCCGGCAAGGAAAAGGGCAGTGTGCTGATCGCGGGGGTCGACGGTACGCCGGATGGCTTGAATGCGATCACCAAGGGTGACATGGCCGCCTCCGCGTTCCAGGACGCCAAGGGCCAGGCAGTGGGCTCGGTGGAAGCGGCGCGCAAGATGGCCAAGAAGGAACCGGTCGAGCAGAACGTGATCATTCCGTTCCAGCTGATCACCCCGGAAAACGTCGCCACGTTCAAGTAGCCCTGACATAACAACAATGAACCGGCAGGGCGGTCGTGCCCGCCCTGCTGATGGAGTACCGTCTTATGCTCGCTCAAGCCGCTGTCTCGCAGCCTCCCGGTATCCAGCCGTTGCCGCTGGACGAACCCTACCTGTTGGAAATCGTCAACATCAGCAAAGGCTTTCCCGGCGTCGTGGCCCTGGCCGACGTACAACTGCGTGTACGCCCCGGTACGGTGCTGGCGCTGATGGGCGAGAACGGTGCGGGCAAGTCGACCTTGATGAAAATCATCGCCGGCATCTACCAGCCCGACGCCGGTGAAATCCGCCTGCGCGGCAAGCCCATCGTGTTTGACACGCCGCTGGCGGCGCAGAAGGCCGGGATTGCGATGATCCACCAGGAGCTCAACCTGATGCCGCACATGAGCATCGCCGAGAATATCTGGATCGGCCGCGAGCAGCTCAACAGCCTGCACATGGTCAACCACCGCGAAATGCACCGCTGCACCGCCGAGTTGCTGGCGCGCCTGCGCATCAACCTGGACCCCGAGGAACACGTGGGTAACCTGAGCATCGCCGAGCGGCAGATGGTCGAAATTGCCAAGGCTGTGTCCTACGACTCCGACATCCTGATCATGGATGAACCGACATCGGCCATTACCGAGAAGGAAGTGGCCCACCTGTTTTCGATCATTGCCGACCTCAAGGCCCAGGGCAAAGGCATTGTCTACATCACGCACAAAATGAACGAAGTGTTCGCCATTGCCGATGAAGTGGCGGTGTTCCGCGACGGCCAGTACATCGGCCTGCAACGCGCCGACAGCATGAACAGCGACAGCCTGATATCGATGATGGTGGGTCGCGAGCTGAGCCAGTTGTTCCCGGTGCGCGAGACGCCCATCGGCGAACTGCTGCTGTCGGTGCGCGACCTGCGCCTGGACGGGGTGTTCCAGGGCGTGTCGTTCGACCTGCATGCCGGTGAGATCCTCGGCATCGCCGGGCTGATGGGCTCGGGGCGCACCAATGTGGCGGAAACCATTTTCGGCATCACCCCCAGCAGCGGTGGGCAGATCACCCTGGATGGCGAGGCGGTGCGCATCAGCGACCCGCACATGGCCATCGAAAAAGGCTTCGCGCTGTTGACCGAGGACCGCAAGCTCAGTGGCCTGTTCCCCTGCCTGTCGGTGCTGGAAAACATGGAAATGGCCGTGCTGCCGCACTATTCGGGCAACGGTTTTATCCAGCAGAAAGCCCTGCGCGCCCTGTGCGAGGACATGTGCAAGAAACTGCGGGTGAAGACGCCATCCCTGGAGCAGTGCATCGACACCTTGTCCGGCGGCAACCAGCAGAAAGCCCTGCTGGCGCGCTGGTTGATGACCAACCCACGCTTGCTGATCCTCGATGAACCGACCCGGGGCATCGACGTAGGCGCCAAGGCCGAGATCTATCGCTTGATCTCCTTCCTCGCCAGCGAAGGCATGGCGGTGATCATGATTTCCTCCGAGCTGCCTGAAGTGCTGGGCATGAGCGACCGGGTGATGGTGATGCACGAAGGCGAACTGATGGGCACCCTGGACCGTGCGGATGCGACCCAGGAAAAAGTCATGCAGCTGGCTTCCGGTATGACCGCAGTCCACTGACGAACAGCCGCGCGGGCCTGCGGTTGGCCCGCGCCATAGAATAAGAAGGTGATTGGCTATGAACGCAATAACAGACAACAAGCCTGCCACGGCCCCGGTCAAGCACCGTCGGCGCTTGCCCACCGAGCTGAGCATCTTCCTGGTGCTGATCGGCATCGGCCTGGTGTTTGAGCTGTTTGGCTGGATCGTGCGAGACCAGAGCTTCCTGATGAACTCCCAGCGCCTGGTGCTGATGATCCTGCAAGTGTCCATCATCGGCTTGCTGGCGATCGGGGTGACCCAGGTGATCATCACCACGGGTATCGACCTGTCTTCGGGGTCGGTGCTGGCGCTGTCGGCGATGATTGCCGCCAGTTTGGCGCAAACTTCCGACTTTTCCCGGGCGGTGTTCCCTTCGCTGACGGACTTGCCGGTGTGGATTCCGGTGGCGATGGGGTTGGGTGTGGGGCTGCTGGCGGGGGCGATCAACGGCAGCATCATCGCCGTCACGGGTATTCCGCCGTTTATCGCGACCCTGGGCATGATGGTCTCGGCCCGTGGCCTGGCGCGTTACTACACCGAAGGCCAGCCGGTGAGCATGCTCTCGGACTCCTACACGGCCATCGGTCATGGCGCGATGCCGGTGATCATTTTCCTGGTGGTGGCGGTGATCTTCCATATCGCCCTGCGCTACACCAAGTACGGCAAGTACACCTACGCCATCGGCGGCAATATGCAGGCGGCGCGGACGTCGGGGATCAACGTCAAGCGCCACTTGATCATCGTCTACAGCATTGCCGGGTTGCTCGCCGGTCTGGCCGGCGTGGTGGCTTCGGCACGCGCCGCCACCGGCCAGGCCGGCATGGGCATGTCCTATGAGCTGGATGCGATTGCCGCCGCGGTAATCGGCGGCACCAGCCTGGCTGGCGGGGTAGGGCGTATCACCGGCACCGTGATCGGCGCGCTGATCCTCGGAGTGATGGCCAGCGGGTTTACCTTTGTCGGGGTGGATGCGTATATCCAGGACATCATCAAGGGCCTGATCATCGTGGTGGCGGTGGTGATCGACCAGTACCGCAACAAGCGCAAGCTCAAGCGCTGAGCTTCAAGCTGCAAGCTGCAAGTCCGATGAGCTCTACAGCTTGTCGCTTGCAGCCTGCGGCTTATAGCTGCTCTACGAACTTTCCTGCTATAAACGCACTCCGATGACCATTCGCCAAGCCCGTCCTGGTGCCTTTGGGGGTTATATCGGTAAAAATGCCTGTCATTTCAGTTGCTGTGCCCTCAAGTCGGCCTTAGACTGCCGCCCCTCGTAAATTGAGTGCCGGGTGGCGCTTGGAATGGATGGCGCCTTTCCGAGACCTGCAGAGGTCGACCGGAACGCTCCCTTATTCGCCTTAATGCACGTATTTTTTATAGAGAAATCAATGACAAAGGAAAAGTTGCTGGCCATGCCGGCGGATGACTACATGAATGCCGAACAGCACGCTTTTTTCGAGAAGTTGCTGCAGGACATGAAGGTGGAACACCACGAGCGCATTGAGCAGAACCGCATCGCCATTGAAAGCCTGGACACCCCGGCCGACCCTGCCGACGCCGCTTCCGTTGAAGAAGAGCGCACCTGGCTGGTCAATGCCATCGACCGCGACCAGCGCATGCTGCCGCAGCTTGAGCGTGCACTGGAACGCATCAAGGAAGACTCCTTCGGCTGGTGCGATGACAGCGGCGAGCCTATCGGCCTCAAGCGCCTGCTGATCAGCCCGACCACCAAGTACTGCATCGAAGCGCAAGAGCGCCACGAGCAGATCGACAAGCACCAGCGCCAAGCCTGATGCGCTGAAGCTGGGGAATCGCCTGGGCGGTTCCCCGGAGAAAGACCCGTTACGCCCCGTCTATTGATCTGCTGCAGGCTACCCCACTAAAGGCCCATGGATAATGGCTGGATAGTGGCGTTTAATGCAGGGACAAAAATGACAAACAGTGGGGTAACGACGATGGCTGGAGACGGATCTCTGATGGGCGCAGCAGTGCCACCGCAACCGGTGGTGCGCGGGTTGCCCGGCTGGTTGATGCCGCTCCTGCAGAGCGCCGCCCTGGTGCTGGTACTGCTGGGCCTGGCGTTTGCCAGCCTGCCGATATACCTCTGCCTGCCCATTGCCTTGCTGGTGATCTGGCTGCCAGGCCTTATGAACCGCACCTCCCGCACGGCACCGCCCGTCACTGCCGATGCCATTGGCGAGCTGACCCGCGATCTGTCCTATACCACCAGCCACAACGCACTGTCCGCTGCCGGCGTCGCCTATTCAGTCAAGCAACTGGCGGCTCGAGTGCAATCGCAATTGGGCGCGGCCAAGCAGATCGTCAGCAGTGCCGAAGTGATGATCAGCACTGAAAAGGTCACCTCTCAACTCAGTCGCGAGGCCCTTCAGGCGGCCAGCCAGGCCCATCAGCGCAGCACTGAAGGCCGTGAAGTGCTGGCCCAGTCGATCATTCGTATGCACCAGCTCAGCCAGCGCGCCAATGCCAGTCGGGAGTTGATTGAAGCCCTGAGCCAACGCAGTGAAGAAATCCAGCGGGTGACCCTGGTGATTCAGTCCATCGCCAGCCAGACCAACCTGTTGGCGCTCAACGCCGCGATTGAGGCGGCGCGGGCCGGTGAGCACGGTCGCGGGTTCGCCGTGGTGGCGGATGAAGTGCGTGGGCTGGCGGGCCGCACGGCCACGGCCACCGATGAAGTCGGGGTGATGGTGGCGGATATCCAGCAACGCACTGCCCAGGTGGTTGAGCAGATTCGCCAGCTCTCGGCAGACTTGCACACCGGTGTCGAGCAGGTGGAGCACGCCGGCGAGCACCTGGAGAACATTGCCGGCCTGGCGGCGGGTGTGGAAGGCCAGGTCAATGAAATCGCCCAGGGCACCGACACCAACCGCGCCCAACTCGACAGCCTGTTCCATGCCGTGGAGCAAATGCGCAGCGATCTTATCGTGAGCGACCAGCAGACCCGCCAGTTGGCCGATGCCGCTGTGCAGATGGAAGGGCAGGCCGAAACGATCAGTGAGCGCCTGGCGGAAGTCGGGCTGGATGACTATCACCAACGCATCTACGACCTGGCGCGCGAAGGCGCGAGCCGGATTGCCGCGCAATTCGAAGCCGATGTACAGCAGAACCGCATCAGCCTGGATGACTTGTTCGACCGCAGCTACACCTTGATCCCCAACACCAGCCCGAGCAAGTACCACAGCCGGTTCGATGGCTACACCGACCAGGTGCTGCCGGCCATCCAGGAAGCACTGCTGCCACGCCATGAAGGCTTGGTGTTTGCCATTGCCTGCACGCCCCAGGGCTATGTGCCGACGCACAACAAGGCATTTTCCCAGGCGCTGACCGGCGATGCCCAGGTCGACGCGGTGCAGAACCGCACCAAGCGCAAGTTCGAAGACCGCACCGGCATCCGCTGCGGCAGCCACCAGCAAGCGGTGTTATTGCAGACCTACACCCGCGATACCGGTGAGTTGATGCACGACTTGTCGGTGCCGATCATGGTCCGGGGGCGGCATTGGGGTGGCTTGCGCCTGGGGTATAAGCCGGAGGGGGCGAAGGCTGCGCGCTAGGGATTGTTGTTGTCTGTGAGGCGGGGAAATACCAGCTGCCTGGCAAGCGCTATTGCGCTCAGGCAGCCGGCATTGAGTGGGTTACTGCGATTGATGCAGGCGCTGGTTCAGCTCATCCACCGCCATGGCCCAATCGGCGTCTTCACGCAGTTCTTCCTTGAGGAACTGTGCCTGTTGCGGCGTCCAGAACGGCGCGTCGATCAACTTGACGTCGTCACTCAACGGGTGCGCGACAATAAATGCGTCGATAGCTTCGGGGGTTGAGTCCAGGCCCAGTTGTTCAAATAAGGTTTCGAGTGTCGGTATTGGCGCGTCCATGTCAGTCTCCGTGCGGGTTTCGGGATCGTTATGCATGGGAGGCTTGTGGCGCGGTAGAGTTCGATCGGATTGTCAGGAGGTCAGTGCCCCTGAATCCACTGCAGCCTTGAGTGCCTGGGCGGATTCTTTTCCGGCGCTGGCGGCAGTGTCGAGGGTCTTGAACCAACGGTCTTTTTCGACCTGGTGCGTGGTGACGGTGGTCAACGGCGGCTTGGCGCGCATCACGATCACTGCTTGAAACTCACCGTCTACTTCCCTTGCGTCGCCATGGATGAAAAATTCGCCAATATCAAATTCCGTCACGTATCGCCTTCCCTTCGAGGTAACCAACAGCACTGATGAAACCTGGCCCGTGAGGGAGCAAATTCCAATGGACAGGCCAGTATGGCAGTTGTTGAAGGGCGGCGGCGCAGTAAAGTCATCCGGGTGACGAAACGATTCCGCCGTGCAGTGAGGCCTCCAGCCGCTTGGCCAGTTCACAGGCCTCGATGTGGTCGCTGCGAAAGCCTTTGATCCTGCCACTGGTGACTTCGCGGATATGGAAGAAGTTTCTTCCGGCGGGTACAACTTGGTAAAGAACGGAATCGGGGTACCCGTTGGGGCTGCGTAAGCAGTAGTATTGCTGTTCGTCCTGACATGATGAACGAGTGCGGGAAGACATAGCGTCGTATTGGCGTCGTTGCATGGTCAGCTCCTGTCGATCGATCTTGTTGACCCACCAGCGGCGTTACAGGTGGTTTTGACCCGTGTTGCTGTTTTAGTATTGTCGTCGGCAGTCGGCGTCTGGTTCCACGCCGAGGTGTTTTTGTTTGTATGAGCTGTCGGAAACTGCGTTTTTAATAGTGTTATTCTCTGAAGCGGGTCGACCGGTATTCTCTGGTTATTGAACCTGTGATCTCCTGCGATGCCTGATGTCCCTGCGCAAGGCCCATCGTGCATGCCTGTCCGGGGCTTTGGGCGCAGCAACGGGGTCTTCTTCAGTTTTCCATGAATGTGTTGTGTGATCGTGCCGAGATGGCCGTTTCTTTGTGCTGCCCGCTCCGGCGGACAGTGCTCTTTTCGATGTGGGGGCGTTTCCTTGGCAGTCAGTAATCTGGATATGCACGCGTTGTTCGTGCTGGGCGATTTGCGCGCAAAGTTGGTCAAGCAGTTTCAATCCCGTTTTGTTTACATCACTGAGCAGACGCCGGAAGGCATCTACATCGCCGAAATCGATACCGAAGCGGCAATGGTTGTGGATGACAAACCCCGTCTGGAGCTCAAGGTGGGCGACCATTTCCGTGCTGCGGTATTGCCCAGTCGCGAAGGTGGAAAGTTCGAACTCAAGTTCCGCGACATCAAGTTGACGGTGTATGGCTTGGGCGACTATGCCTTTGTGTCCTCGCCCGAGGGCCAGGGCATCGTCTTCAAGGAAGGCCACAGTGTGATGCTGGTGTTTGCGGCCCATGAACAACTGCAGGAAGGCCTGACCAAGACCCTCAAGGCCGTGACCGGCAAGGCCGCCAAATGGCGCAAGGGTGAGCTGGTGACGTTCAAGGCCAGTGAGTAATCGGTAAATACTGCGAACATCTCCTATCTCCCGGAACCTCTACTACAGTTGAGTTGACTTAACTATTCAGAGGCTTCGCGCATAGACAGCAAAGCCGTTCGTTGTTTGCTGCGACATCGCGAGGTGCATGGGCATGAAAGGATTGAGAACGCTGTTGGCTGCATCGCTGACGACCCTGGGTCTATCGGTGGCTTCACTGCCAGTTTCGGCCGCGCCAGCGCCGGTGCACTTTGCCGACCTGAACTGGGAAAGCGGCAGCCTGATCACCGAAATACTGCGGGTCATCGTCGAGAAGGGCTACGACTTGCCCACCGACACCTTGCCCGGTACCACCATCACCCTGGAAACCGCCCTGGCCAAGAACGACATCCAGGTCATCGGTGAAGAGTGGGCCGGCCGCAGCCCGGTGTGGGTCAAGGCCGAGGCCGAAGGCAAGGTGGTGGGCCTGGGCGATACGGTCAAGGGGGCCACCGAGGGGTGGTGGGTGCCGGAGTATGTGGTCAAGGGCGACCCGGCCAAAGGTATCAAGCCCCTGGCGCCGAACCTCAAGAGCGTGAAGGACCTTGCGCGCTACAAGGACGTGTTCAAGGACCCGGAGTCTCCCGGCAAGGGGCGCTTCCTCAACAGCCCCATCGGCTGGACCTCGGAAGTGGTCAATAAACAGAAGCTCAAGGCCTATGGCCTGGATGACAGCTACGTGAACTTCCGCAGCGGTTCGGGAGCTGCACTGGATGCCGAAATTGCCTCGTCCATCCGTCGCGGCAAACCGGTGTTGTTCTACTACTGGTCACCGACGCCGTTGATGGGGCGCTACAAGCTGATCCAGCTGGAGGAGCCACCGTTCGATGCCGAGGCCTGGAAGACCCTGACGGATGCGGATAACCCCGATCCGAAGCCTACGCGGTCGCTGGCGTCCAAGCTGAGTATTGGCGTGTCCACGCCGTTCCAGAAGGAACATCCGCAGATTGCCGGGTTTTTCCAGAAGGTCGAGTTTCCGATCGAGCCGCTGAATAAAGCCCTGGCGACCATGAGCGAGAACCACACCGCGCCCCGGGAGGTGGCCCAGGCGTTCCTCAAGGAGCATCCTGAGGTGTGGAAGGCGTGGTTGACCGAGGATGTGGCGCAGAAGGTCGAAGCCAGCTTGAAGTAAACACGGCGCTTATTGCCGAGCGGAGATCAAAAATAATGTGGGAGGGGGCTACACCCCTCCCACATGTTGTTTGCACTGTCGCTTCAGAATTTGGTTTGCACCGCCAGCTCGAATGTCCGTGGCGCTCCCAGGTAATACGCTGGCGACACATGGGCAAACTCGGCATACACCTCATTGGTCAGGTTGCGCACCCGGCCGGTCACCGAGGTGTGTGAATCCACCTGGTAGCGCAGGAACGTCCCGAACAGCGTGTAGGCCGGCACCGTCTGGGTGTTGGCATTGTCCGCATACACCTCGGCGACATAGCGTGCATCCACACCGCCTTGCCAGTCCTCGGTAAAGTCATAGGTCAACCACAGGTTGCCGATGCGCCTGGGCACGTTGGTCGGTGTATTGCCCTTGCGCGAGACCACCGCGCCACTGGCGATTTTCTCGTTGAACTCATCGTATTCGGCATCCACCCAGGCGATGTTGCCTTCCGCCAGCAGCCTGGGCGTGATGCGCAATGAACTGGCCAGCTCGATGCCCTTCGATGACTGCGCGCCGACCGGGATGCTCGTGGTCGGGTCCTGCGGGTCGGTTACGGCAAAGTCTTTGCGTTCGATCTTATAGACAGCAACGGTGGCCGAGCCACGGCCGTCCAGGTAGTCGAACTTGCTGCCCACCTCCCATTGTTTGCCGGTCGACACATCGAACACCTGGGTGGTCGTACTCGGTTGCTCGGCGGCGGTGCTGTATTGCACGTAGACATTGGCCGATGGGATGAACTGGTAAGTCAGGCCGACGCGACCGGTCACCGGTTCCCAACGGCGCTTGAAGTGCCGTGGGTTGGTGGCCGTGACCTCGCGGTGGTTGGTCACATCCAGGTCGATGGCGTCGTAACGCAGGCCGCTCAGCAGCGAGAGTTTATCGGTAAGGCCCAGGCGGTTCTCCACGAACAACGCCTTGGTGGTGACCTCATTGGTCTTGTCCTTGCCAAAGTTCTCCCGGGTACGCGGGATGTCGTAGAAGTACCCGGGGGCGAAGCCGTTCGGGTCCACCGTGCTGTTACCCGGCACATTCAGCGGCGTGTTGGTTGTGCTGTTGACCTTGTACTCAAAACCACCGGACCAGGTGGTCGACAGGCCGAAGAGGCGGTCGTCATGGCGCAGCTCGAACTGGTTGCCGTGCTGTTCGCCCTGGTGACGCACCTGGTAGGCGGTCGAGCGGTTTACCGCACTGTTGTCGGCGTTGTATTGGTAGGTTTCGAGGTTGCGGTAATCACGCTGGCTATCGAGGTGGTAGAGCGTATTTTTCAGCGTCGTGCTGTCGTTGACCCGGTAGTCGATGATCGAGCGCGCCCAGATCGTGCGCTGCTCGTAACGGCCGTCGGCGACGTTGTAGTTATTGAAACGGTTGTGTTTGTCGATCTTCAGCTCGCCGGCCTTGGGGTTGAGCACCGGCGTGCCCCAGTAAGGGCTGTCTTCCTGTTCATCCTGGTATTCCAGGGCCAGGGTATGGGACAGGTCGGGAGTGAGGTCGCTGAGCAGGGAAAACGCCAGGCTCCAGGCCTCACGCTGGTCGCGGTCGATGTAGCTGTGGTTGGTGTTGCGGCTCACATCCAGGCGCGCGTAATGCTGCACCTCGGCGCCGGGCTCGGTCAGCGCGTGATTGACGCCGAATGCCATGCCGGTGGTGTCGTAGCTGCCATAGGTGAGCTGACCTTCGGCGGCCTGCTCCTCACGGGTGGCCAGCTTCGTCACATAGTTGAGCGAGCCGCCTACGGAGCCGGCGCCGTTGATCAGGGAGGAGGGGCCGCCCACCAGTTCCACGCGGTCATAGATCCAGGCATCCACGGGGCGGGCCAGGCCGGTGGCGACATTGATACCGTTGAACATCTGGGTGATCTGGCTGCTGGTAAACCCACGGTAAGAGACAAACCCGCCAAAACCCGGCGGCGCACTGGCGTTGACGCCGGGCAGGGTGTTGGCGGCATCGCGGAACGTCTTGGCACCATGGCGCTCGATGTCACTGCGGTTGGCAATGGCAACCGACGCTGGGGTTTCCCGCACGCTCAGTCCCAGACGCGACGCCACGCCGCTGGATTGATCCAGGGTGAGGCCGGGTTCGGCAGTTGATTCGCCATCAATGGTGGTCGGAGCCAGTTCGATGGCCCAGGCGCAGGCAGGCAGGCAGCCGAACAGGCCCGCCAACAGGGGTAGATGTTTCATGGTTGAATCCTGAAAAACTTGGCTTGAAAACAACGCACGACCGTCCGTCATTCCGTGTGGAACCGGTGGTCAGTGCAGATTGGAAAGCAAAGGGATCAGGCGAAGGCGGGGGGCGCGCGCGGGTTAGCCGTGGGCCAGGTGAAGCGGGCAGGGATATCAGCGGCCAGCACGACGGCCGGCGGCGGTGCATGGGGTTGTGGCACCACCGCCACATTCAGGTTGGAACTGAGCGCCGGGCCCATGCCGCCGGTGGAGCACAGCGGGCAACCAAACGCCTTGGACAGCGTCGGCAGGCTCTCATCGGTGGAGTTGGACGGCTTGGGCGCCTGGGTACGCGGGTCGACGGTACAGAACTGCCCGCCGATGCCATTGAGCTGCATCCCCACCATCTGCCCGTGACCGATACTGCAGGCGAATACATTGAACAGGACGCAGCAATAGAGCATCCAGGCAATGAGCGAGCGGTCGGCACGGGCGATTTTCATGGGGCGGCACTTTACCATCAGCCGCCGACGAAATGCCTGCAAAAAATCCCAGGGCGACTATCCTGTTTCGCACCTTTCAGGGAGAACCCGCCATGAGCTTTGTCATCGCACGATGGATCGTCGGCGTTTTTACCTGCATCAGCATGGTGCACTTGTACTGGGCTGCCGGCGGCAAACTCGGCAGCCTCGCCGCCATCCCCCAACTGCCCGGCGAATTCGCCAGCGGGCCTCGCCCTGCATTCAAGCCCTCGGCGCTGGGTACCTTTCTGGTGGCGATGGGCTTGGTCGGCATTGCGCTGCTGGTGTGCCTGCGGGCCGGGCTGTACTTTTCGGCGGTCTCCCATGCGGCGCTGCAATGGGGAATCAGCGCGATCGCCCTGCTGATGTTTGCCAGGGCGATTGGGGATTCGGAGTTGGTGGGTTTTTTCAAGAAGGTCGGCGGGTCACGGTTTGCGCGGTGGGATACGTGGTTCTATTCGCCGTTGTGCCTGGCGTTGGGGGTGGGATTGTTGGTGGTGGCGTGGGGTTAATGAGGGAGACACAACACACCGATCTACGCCGCCCAAATAAAAACTGCTCTCATTCTTGCCCGATTTGCCGACCTGGCCGTCATGGTTAATAGAACCTCTATTACCCAGGATTTCCCATGTCGCGCCTTGCTCGCCCCTTGCACCCACTGGCCTTGTCAGTGGCGTTGGCTTTCGCCGCCGTGCCGTTGCTGAACGTCCAATCCGCCTTCGCCGAAGAAAGCCGCAGCGCTGTACGCGGCTTCCAGATTCCGGCCGGTGACTTGAGCCAGGCGCTCAATATCCTGGCCGAGCAGGCGGGCCTGGTATTGGCGTTTGATGCGAGCCTGACACGCGGCAAACGCAGCAATGGCTTGAGCGGGCAGTATGCCACCGACGAGGCGCTGACCCAGTTGCTCGCCGGCAGCGGCCTGCAGGCGCTGAAGCTCTCGGCCGACCGCTACCGCCTGGAAGCCATCCCGGATAACGGCGGCGCCATGCAGCTGCAGGCCACCACCATCAGCGGCGCCTACCAGGCCGAAAGCCCTACCGGGCCGGTGTCCGGTTATGTGGCTACGCGCAGTTTGTCGGGCACCAAGACCGATACCGCGCTGATCGAGACCCCGCAGTCGATCTCCATCGTCACCAAAGACCAGATGCGCGCACAGAACGCCGAGAGCCTCAACCAGATCCTGCGCTACAGCGCCGCGGTCATCCCGGAAACCCGCGGCGCCACGGCGTCGCGTCTCGACCAATTGACCATCCGTGGGTTTGCCCCGGCCACTTACCTGGACGGCCTGCGCATGCCGTCGAGCCGTGATGCCTTGCCGCAAAAGGATGCCTTCGACCTGGAGCGCGTCGAAGTGCTGCGCGGCCCGGCGTCGGTGCTGTACGGGCAGGGCACGCCGAGCGGGGTGATCAATATGGTCAGCAAGCGCCCGCTGGATACGCCGTTCCATGAAGTGGGCGTCGAATACGGCACCTTTAACAAAAAGCGCACCACCTTCGATTTGAGCGGGCCGATTGACGATCAAGGCGTGTATTCCTACCGCGTCGCGGGGCTGTTCGACGATGCCGATGGCCAGGTCGATCACACCGAAACCCGTCGCCAATCGTTGTCCAGCGCGTTCACCTGGCGGCCGGACGAAGACACCTCGCTGACCTTGCTCGGGCATTTCCAGAAGGACCCCAAGGGCGCGTCCTATGGTTCGGTGCCGGCCTGGGGCTCGGTATTGCACAGCCCGACCGGGCGCAGCATCGACGTGGACTTCTACGACGGCGAAAAGAACTTCGAGAAAAGCGATCGCGAGTACTACTCCATCGGCTGGGCCTTCGAGCATCACGTCAACGATGTGTGGACGGTGCGCCAGAACGCGCGTTACCTGCGCAGCGAAGGGCGTTATCGCAGCCTCTACAGCAACTACCTGATGGCGGATTACCGCACTATTCGACGTTCCACCATTGCCAGTGACGTCGACATGGATGCCTACACCCTCGATAACCAGGTGCAGGCCAAATTCGACACGGGCCCACTGCAACACACCCTGCTGATGGGGCTCGACTACCAGAACACCAGCACCGATACCCTGTTGGGCTCAGGGACGTATACCGCCGGGCCGACCCTGGATATTTTCAACCCGGTGTATGGCGCGGCCGTGCCGGTACCGGCGTACACCACCGACGGTACGTCGCGCAGCGAACAGACCGGCGTCTATCTGCAAGAGCAGATGAAGTGGGACAAATGGGTGCTGTTGCTCGGCGGTCGTTATGACTGGGCCAGCACCGACAGCACCACCAAGACCCTGCGCACCGGGGCCAAGAGCCAGTCCTCCCTGGACAGCAAGGCCTTTACCGGGCGTATTGGCCTGGTCTATCTCTTCGATAACGGCCTGGCGCCGTATGCCAGCTATGCGGAGTCGTTCAACCCGCAGTCGGGCACCGGTTACGGCGGTTCGGTGTTCAAGCCGACCGAAGGCAAGCAGTATGAAATCGGCATCAAGTACCAGCCGCCGGGCAGCAACAGCTTTATCACCGCTGCGATCTTCGACCTGCGCCAGACCAACGTCCTCACCACCGACCCGGACCCCACCCACTTGTGCGGCAGCGGTCGCTGCCAGAGCCAGGACGGCGAAGTGCAATCCCGTGGTTTTGAGCTCGAAGGCAAGGCCAGCCTCAACGACAACCTGGACATCACGGCGGCCTATGCCTACCTGGATAACCGCATCAGCAAGTCCAACAACACCGTGCGCTATGCGCCCATCAGCGACATCGGCGTAGGCCCAGCCATCAATGCCGAAGGCACCACCACTTATGCGGTGCCGCGTCACACCGCGTCGGCGTGGGCGGACTACACCTTCCACGATGGCAACCTCAAGGGCTTCGGGGCCGGTGCCGGTGCGCGTTATGTCGGCTCATCTTGGGGCGACACGGCTAACACGCTGAAAGTACCGGGCTACACCTTGTTCGATGCGGCGGTGCACTACGACATCCAGAACATCGTCAACCTCAAGGACAACCTGCGGCTGGCGCTGAACGCTACCAACCTGGCGAACAAAGAGTACGTCGCGTCGTGCTACTCGTACTCATGGTGCTGGTATGGCTCGCAGCGTACGGTGCAGGCGAGTGCCACCTACCAGTGGTAAGTACCTGGGCCTGTGTAGTGAGCGAGCTTGCTCGCGCTGGGCTGCGAAGCAGCCCCAAAACCAGGCACCGCGTTCTACCTGATACCCATAGGTGTATTGGTGGGGGGCCGCTTCGCGCCCCCGCGCGAGCAAGCTCGCTCGCCACAACAAGCGGGCTCATTACAGGGCCATCAGTTGTCATTCGGTTTCACCGATAAGGCAATTTAGTGGCCCCTTTGTAACAAAATCCTCGCCAGAATCGCTTTTATTTTCAGGTGGTTAGGTGAGGAAGCAAATGCGCACTGTTGGAATCATGCTGATCGCCTGCTCCCTGGCCGGCGGCGCGGCTGCCGTGCAGGCACGGGAGCTGCGCGAGGGTGACAAGTACATGTGCAGTTGGGGCGCCGGCACGGCTGCCAGGGCCCAGGAACTCAAGCTGTCGGGGGTGTCGTTGTACGCCGCGCGGCAGAAGATCCAGACCATCAAGTTCAATAAGTCCTGGATGCGCATGATGGCCATGGGCATCACCGAACAGACGTATGACAGTCGATCACGGCTCAAGCCCGAAGCGATTCGCCAGAGTTTCTATCAGGATTGCGTGCGCTACAAAGTGGCACGCAAATGAGTGGCCAGCCCGCTTAGCGTGTCAGCGGCGAGCTGGCATCCTCCTGAAAATACACCTTTGCCGTTTCAATAAAGCGCCGATTGGCCTGGGACAAATACTCACTGGCGCGCCAGCACAGGTTGAAGTGCATGAATTGTGCAGGCTCGAAAGACACACCCGTGAGCCCGACCTCCTGCTCTTGAACTGACCGCAGCAGGGTGGAAACCCCCATGCCGCTGCGGGTGGCGGCAATCACCAGCGGAACGAAATTACTTTCCAGGGCAATATTGAAACGCACGCGGGCATCGCTGCAAAAGGCATCCAGCAGGTGGCGTTGCAGGAAGGTGTTGTCGAAGACCAGCATGGGCTCGTCCTGCAATTGCGCCGCCGTGATCGAAGGTGCCCCTGCCAACGGATGCCTTTCGTGCATGCACAACACCATCTCATCACTGCCGAGCAGCACCGACTCCCAGTCCGGGTCAACCCGTCGCGACTCCAGCAGCGCCACATCAATCTGCCGTGTGGCCAGGCGTTCGCTGATGTTATCGGCACTGCCTTCCACCACATGCATGGCAATGCCGGGATAACGCGCGCGAAATTGCATCAACAGTTCGGGAATATGGCGGATGCCGTACATAGGCGGCACACCGATGCGGATCTCGCCGCTGTGCAGTTGAGTCAGGTCCTGCAGCTCGCGGCGGGCACCAGCCAAACCTTCCAGGCAGGCTTCGGCGCGCGCCAGGAACAATTGGCCTTCGGCAGTCACGCTGATTTGCCGCGTAGCACGGTTGAACAGGGCGACACCCAGTTCCTCTTCCAACCGACTGACTGCCATGCTCAATGCCGGTTGCGCCACATGCAGCGCCTGCGCGGCCTTGGTGAAGCTGCCTTGGCGGGCGATTTCGACGCAGTACTCCAGGGCTTTCAGGTTCATACGGGCTCGCATAACAAAAGTTGATGATTTGCTTAACAAATGGATATTTTCTGTGATGATGTCAAGTCTATAACCTGTCGGCATTCTTCTCCATGCCGGGTTCATCACAATGCGCAACCTTCGCCAGTATTGGCTCCTGACCCTCATCATCGGCGCCTTGGGCGGCAGCGTTGCCAGTTGGGCGGGGTGGCCGTTGCCCTGGGTGATTGGCTCGCTGGTCGCCGTGATGCTGAGCCGATGGGCCGGCGCGCGGGTGCCGGAAGTGCCCCACGGGCGCAAGATCGGGCAACTGATCGTGGCGGTGGCCATCGGCTGTCATTTCACCCTGCCGGTGATGCAGCAAGTGGCGACCCATCTTGGCCTGATCGTAACGGCAGTGATGCTGACGCTGGTGCTGGCCGTGTGTTCGGTATTGATCCTGCACCGCTGGGGCGTTTCATTCGGTACGGCGTTCTTCGCGTTGATGCCGGCCAATTCCACTGAGATGGTGCACCTGGGGCGCCAACGTCAGGCGGACACATCGTTTATCGCGGCGGCCCATAGCATTCGGTTACTGCTGATCCTGCTGGCGGTGCCCGCCGTCGCCACCTTTGGAATGCCGCACGTGGCTGTTCGTGTGCCGTTGCCGGTGATCTGGCCCTGGCTGGTGTTCATCCTGGCGATGAGCGGGCTGGCAGCCCTGGGCTTCCAGCGCTGCAAACTGCCCAACCCATGGACGTTCGGGCCGTTCCTGATCTGCGCGGTGGGAGTGGGCTGCAACAACCTGTCGATGAGCATGCCAGGCTGGCTCAGTGGCACCGGCCAGCTGTTGATCGGCTGCGCGCTCGGCGTTGCGGTTGACCGTGGTTTTTTCCTGCGGGCGCCGGGTTTTCTGTCGAAGGTGTTGCTGTTGTTGGCGGGTTCGGTAATTGCCACGGTCCTCGCCGCGTGGGGACTTGGCGCCTGGCTGGGCATGCCGTGGCTGTCGCTGGCCTTGGGCATGATGCCCGGCAGCGCGCCGGAAATGAGCCTGACCGCCGAGGCCCTGGGCCTGGCGGTGACGCTGGTGACCGCGATGCAGGTGATCCGGATGTTGCTGATCCAGGCGGCGTGCCTGCCGCTATTGAGGCTGCTGGACCGTACCCCGCAGGTGCGTACGCCGGCGAGTGCAGGCTCAGGGTTCTGGTAGGCCGTCGCTTACAAATCCACGACATTCACTGTGTTTCAATTTGCATACAATTGCGTCCTTCACTAAGGGGGGGCCGGTATGCAAACGCTAATTCGCGCGGCGACGCAGGACGATGTCGATACGCTGTTCGAGATCCGCACGTCGGTGGTCCAAAACCATTTGAGTATTGAGCAGATGGCTGAACTGGGCATCACGCCGCAGCTGCTGGCCGATAGCATGCGTGAAGCGCCCTGCGTATGGATTGCCGAAGTGGATGGCCAGCCAGTCGCTTTCGCCATGGTCGACCTGGCTGAAGGTGAGGTATTTGCGATGTTCGTGTTGCCGAGTCACGAGAACCTCGGGTTGGGCCGTCAACTGATGGCGGTCGCCGAAGCGGCGCTGTTTGAACACCATGACAGGCTGTTCCTGATCACCGACGGCCGCGACGAAATCCGCGCCAACGGTTTCTACCGGCACTTGGGCTGGTCAGTGGTGGAGCGGGTGGAGGGTGACGACGTTCGCTACCAGAAGAGCAGGGCAGGGTAAGCCGATGAGCCCGGCAGCCCGCCCATCGTCCACCAGCTTGCGCTCCCTCGCGGTCGGCGTGCTGTGCGTTGCGGTAGTGCTGGGGGGCTATTTCGTGCAACTCAACGCCAAGGCGGATCGCCAGCGCGAAGAAGCGGCCGAGCGTTTGGCACTTTGTCGACAGGTTGAGCGGGTCGCCAGTGTGGCCACATCCGGTGGCCTCGAACTTCGCGATACCTGCAAGCAATTGAGCGAGGGCGGATCGAAGAGTGTCACGCCGCCGTAACTTATAACCCTTTTTTATAAGTGGGAATAACGGCGGTAGTTGCACCAAAAAGTGGCACTTATATACTTCGTTACCTTAAAAAACATGTGGTTATTGAAGGACTTACACCGCTTCTAATCCGACGAAAGGATATAAAATTTTCTTGTTACAGCTTTTTACACTGGTTACTATAGCCGGGCGTTCACCTCCCACGGTTTATGCATTTTTAAATCCCAAGTTTCCATCAGCTACTTGGGATTTTTTTTGCCTGCGATTTGACCCGGCATCAAACTTCCCCGTCTGCAAACTCTGCGCGCATTCGCCCGTTGCGTTTGGCCTGGTAGAGCAACTTGTCGACATCTTCGACAAAACCCAGCATCGGGCTGTCGGGTTTGACGATGCGCGTACCCACGCCGAGGCTCAGGGTCAACAGGTTGGATACCGCTGAAAAGCCATGTTCGATCTGTTGCTGGCAGATCAGGTGCAGGCAGCGCTGTGCCACCTGTCTCGCCGATGCTGCGTCGGTTTCCGGCAGCAACCACACAAACTCCTCACCGCCGATACGGGCGATGAAGTCCCGCGGCCGGTTGGCGGCGAGTGACAGGGTACGCGCGACCTCGCGCAGGCATTCGTCACCCTTGATATGGCCGTAGTGGTCGTTGTACTGCTTGAAAAAATCGATATCCAGGATGATCAATGACAGTGGCAACTGGCTGCGCAGGGCGCTGGCCCATTCGCGCTCCAGCACGGTGTCGAACATGCGCCGGTTGGCGATGCCGGTGAGGCCGTCCTGATAGGAATATTCCTCGAGTTGCTTTTGCAGGCGCACCAGATGTTCTTCGGTCTTCTTGCGTTCACTGATGTCGAACATAAAACCAATCAGCGCCTCGACTTCGCCGTCCTTGCGCACCACATGCACCACGTCGCGGATCCACACGTAGTCGCCGTTCACCGTCAGCGCCCGGTAATCCGCCTCATGGTCCACCCCTGCACGGGATTGCGACACGCAGAAATTCACCACGTATTCGCGGTCGTCCGGGTGCATGCGCGAGACCCAGTCATCGACGCTGACCCAGCTTTGCGGGGTCCAGCCCAGCAGCGCTTCGATCTGCGGGCCGATATAGCTGAAGGTCATGGTCTGCCAGTCGATACGCCAGGGGATGGCCTTGGTCGACTCCAGCAGCGTGCGGTATACGTCGCTGTCGGGCTGGCTCGGAGGGGCGATGCTCATGGTGGACGGCTCGAATGATGGCTAAGTGCCCAGAGCGTCGTGTGATCGACGGTGGGAGTCAAGCGCTTGCCGAGGCAGCAGACGAGAGGTCGTGTGACGGGCATGGCGGCGGCCAGCTAGCCGATGACAGCATGGCTGGGCGCGTCCACTGCGCCGTAGTAACGCCAGCAGCAATGACGGTGTTCCGGCACGATCACGCAGCCGCTGAGACTGACGATCAGCGCAGCGGCAACCAGCAGGGTAAGTCGACGGTACATGGTGTTTCCTCTTGGTTTGGCCGGGGTTAATCCTTCAACGCGGCGACCGGCGAAAATCCGTCGCAATCCTTTCAGACATTTCATCAAGCCCCGCCAACCCCTGAGCAATACTGGTCTCGCACCCTGCTGAAAAAATCTGCGCAGCCCGCGACGGATTTTTGTGCACGCGCCGTTCAACCCATCAGCAACCTGCACTTTCGCGGGTTGCATGGAGGAGTTGCCAATGAGACCCCAGGCCACATTGCGTTTTGCCTTGCTTGCTCCGCTGGCCCTCGCCGCGTTTGTCAGCACCCCGACGTTTGCCCAGACCGAGATCATTATCCAGCAGGCACCGCCGCCGCAACGTGTGGAAATGATCCCGGCCGAGCGCCCCGGCTATGCCTGGGACCGTGGCCACTGGCGTTGGGAAGGGCGCGGTTATGGCTGGGTACCGGGCCACTGGCAGCCAGTGATGCGTCATGCGCGCTGGGAGCCTGGTCATTGGGAAGCCCATGGCCCCAACTGGTACTGGCGCGAAGGGCATTGGATCCGCTGAACCCTGACCCTTGGCCCTGAGAACTGCCCGATTGAAAGACACTGATCCGGACGTTGAGCTGCTGGCGCGTATCGGCAATAACGAACCTGCCGCCGTCAACGAAATGGTGACGCGCAAGCTCCCGCGTTTGCTGGCGCTCGCCAGTCGGATCCTGGGGGACGCCGACGAGGCCAAGGACGTGGCCCAGGAAAGCTTCCTGCGCATCTGGCGCCAGGCCGCCCACTGGCGCAGTGGCGAGGCGCGTTTCGACACCTGGCTGCACCGGGTCGCGCTGAACCTGTGCCACGACCGCTTGCGGCGGCGCAAGGAGCGCCCGCTGAGCGATGAGGCGGCGGTGGAGGTGGCAGACAGCTCGCCATCGCCTGAAGAGCAACTGGAGACCCAGGACCGCAGTACACGCATGGCCGCCGCGTTGGCGGCCTTGCCCGAACGCCAGCGCGAAGCCATCGTGTTGCAGTACTACCAGGAGCTGTCGAACATCGACGCCGCGGCCCTGATGAATATCAGCGTCGAGGCACTGGAGAGCCTGCTGTCGCGGGCCCGACGCCAGTTGCGCAGCCAACTTGCCGATACACCCGGGCTTGCCCGCCCAGGAAGGGGAAAATCATGACACCCGAACGCTTTGTGTACCTGGCCGACGTCTATGGGGCGGACCTGCGTCGCTGGCCCGCGGCAGAACGGGCAACGGCCCAGGCGCTGCTCGACAACGGCAACGTCCATGCCCGTGTAGCCTTGCAGCAGGCGCGTTGGCTTGACAGCCAGTTGGACAGCCATCACCTGGCGTTCCCCGACCCGGCGTTGGTCCGGCAGATACGCCAATCCGCCCCACGCTCATTCTGGTCACGCTATGCCAACTGGTTATCGCCCGCCGGCCTTGTCGGTGCGGGCATTGCCGGCATCGTCACCGGGATGCTGGTGGCGTCCATGAGCGTGCCGCTGCCGATGTTGTCCTCCGACGTGCTGCCCAGTGTCTTTGATCAGGGCGACGCGGAAGTCGTCTTCAGCGTCAATGCCGAGGAAACCGAACAATGACCACCAGATCCCTGAAGCCGTGGTTGTTTGCCTCGATCCTGCTCAACGTATTTTTGATCGGTGGGGTGGGCGGCGGTCTCTACCATTGGATGGCCAACGCCCGGCCCGCCGAAGCGGTGGTCAACCAGCATGGCCTGCGCCAGGCGATGGTCAAGTTGCCGCCGGAGCGGCGCAGGGAACTGCGCCAACTGCTGCGCCGCAATCGCGACGACAGCCAGCCGCTGATCATGGCCGGGCGTGAGGCGCGGCTGGGGGTGATCAAGCAATTGGAAGCGCCGAGCCTGGATCGTGAGGCGTTGGTAGCGGAACTGGCCAAGGCACGGGAGGCCGATATGGCGCTGCGGGCGTTGGTGGACGGTACCCTGGCGCAGTTCGCCAATACCTTGCCCCAGGATGAACGGCAGCAGCTGGTGGAGGCCTTGTACAGGCGCGGGCAGGCAAAGGCCCAAGCAAAGTTGGCAGGCAAAGAACCTCGGTCGTGAGCAGGCTGATGGAACTGGAAATCTCAAAGTGCCACGAAGGTAGAGCTCAGAGAAACCTGACATTCCGTTGGGTAGAGCAACAAGGTAAAGAACGATGATCGAAAGCTCTAACGTACGTCCCGCGCAGGCTGCTGCTCAACCTAACTCTTTGGATGCAATCACCGATTTCGGCGGCGCACAGCCGGAGGACATGGCAGAGCAAACGCGGGTGAAACGCCCGGGAGAAGAATCGGCAGCAGGAAATGGCCCGTCCCAGATCAGTTTTTGAGTCTTGCCCCCAGCGGTGAGGGGAAGCGCCCTCGCCACTGATACCTCCGCCTGCCGCCCTTCACCAGGCCATGTGGGTGCCTTTGACACACACAGCGGCTGCCGCGGTCGACAGATCCTTTGTCGAACGGCAGAGAGCAAATGGCCTGGTCTAACGAAGGGGGCTGGATAACAGGTTGGGCGCTGTATTACAGACGCCGGAGAAAGGCTTTGACGATGTGCCGCGTGGCGTCGGTGGTGTCCAGTTGGTCCACGGCGCCATAGGCGTGCCACTGGCAGTCGACGATCTCGTTCAGCGGCCGCGCATCCGCGATATTCACCACCGAGGCTTCAAATACATGGTGCACGGTGTCGTGGGCCTTCAGCTCCTGCAAGTACAGCAGCCCGTCCACGTTCAATCCGGTTTCTTCTTCCAGCTCCCGTTCGGCCGCACCGACCGGGCGCTCGTCCCGTTCCACCTTGCCGCCCGGCAAGGCCCATTTTGACCTGGCCTTGCGCACGAAGAGGATATGCCCCTCGTGTTCGCAAATGACCGTTGCGCGTATTTTCATCGTCTGTGCCCCCGCAGCGGGATGAATGTCATAAAAGTGTAATGCAATTGTCATGCTAAGTGGTTATGGCGTGTCGGCGTGGGGATGTGGATACTGCCTGATTGATGAAAACGGACGAGGAAAACAGATGAGCAGCGTACGTTGGGGCATGATCGGGTGTGGCAGTGTCACTGAATTGAAGAGTGGACCCGCTTTCTACAAAGCGCCAGGTTCGGCGCTGGTGGCCGTGATGGGGCGGCGCGAGGAGGCCGTGCGCGATTATGCATCGCGACATGGGATTGCCCGTTACTACACCGACGCCCAGGCACTGATCAACGACCCCGAAGTGGACGCCGTGTACATCGCCACGCCGCCCGACAGCCACCTGGAATACAGCCTGATGGTGGCGGCGGCCGGCAAGCATTGCTGTGTCGAGAAGCCGATGGCGCTGAACGCCGAACAGAGCGCGCTGATGCAGCGCACCTTCGAGCGCGCCGGGCTGCACCTGTTTGTTTCCTACTACCGGCGCTCGCTGCCACGCTTCCAGCAAGTGCGCGCGTGGCTGCAGGACGGGCGCATCGGCACGTTACGCCAGCTGACCTGGACCCTGTGCAAGCCGCCGGCCGCCGAGGACGCCAGCGCCGCCAACTGGCGCACCGACCCGGCCATTGCCGGTGGCGGCTACTTTGCCGACCTGGCCAGCCACGGTTTCGACCTGTTCCAGTACCTGGCCGGGGATATTGTCGAAGTGGCGGGCTTTACTGCACGACAGGCCGGAAGCTATGCCGCCGAGGACGCCGTGACGGCCTGCTGGACCTTCAGCTCGGGCGCGCTGGGCATGGGCTGCTGGAACTTCGTCGCCGACCGCCGTGAGGACCGGGTCGAATTGATCGGTAGCCGTGGGCGCATCCAGTTCTCGGTCTTCGAAGACCAGCCGCTGCACCTGGAGGGCGAGACCAGCGAGGTGCTGGAAGTGCCATGCCACACGCATATCCAATGGCACCACGTATTGGCCATGAACGCGCATATTCGCGGCGAAGCCGAGCATCCGTCGCTGGCCATCGAGGCGTTGAAGACCGATCGGATCCTGGACAAGGTCCTGCAACGTAATCCCAATCTGCCGGGATGATTTTCCAAGGAATAGCTGAATGAAATACTGCATGGTCCTGTGGCTGGCACTTGCCACAACGGCGATGGCGGCCCCGCGTAGCCAAGGGACGCCTGGGGAATTTGATTTTTATGTGTTGTCGCTGTCATGGTCGCCGACCTTCTGCCTGACGCATCCGGACAACGAGCAGTGTTCGGGCAAGGGCTACGGTTTTGTGCTGCACGGCTTGTGGCCGCAATACGCGCGGGGAGGGTGGCCGGCGACCTGTGCGACGCAATCGCGCTTGAGCCGCGAAGAGATGGACAAAGGCGCGGCGCTGTTCCCGACGCGCTCGCTGCTCACCCACGAATGGGCCAAGCACGGCACCTGCAGCGGGCTGGAACCCTTGGCATACCTGGAGAAAACCGATGCGGCGCTGGGCGTGGTTGCCATCCCTGCGCAACTGCAACCGTTCAACACACCGCCGTCGTTGCCTGCCCGCGAGATCGAGGCGCTGTTTCGCGAAAGTAACCCGCGCATGGGCACCCATGGGCTGGCGGTGATCTGCAAAGGCAAGGTGCTGTCGGAGGTGCGTGTGTGCCTGACCAAGGACCTGGCCTTCGCCGGTTGCCCACGCAGTGTGAAAACCCAATGCCGTGATGGCGAAATCCGCATTCCCACGCAGCGTTGAACGCCGGCATCCACACACCTGCCCAAGCCACTGCACTAGGTCGAGATCCTGGCTGAGGATGGGCGGGTGTGTGGCGTCGAAGACTGTGTGATCCACGCCCCAGGGTGATTTTGTTCAATACCGATTTGACCCGGCCTTATACCGTGGAACCCTGTTTACGCCTCATCATAAAAAGGGAACCGCAATGAGCTTGATCATTTCCATGGCCGCCTTCGCCCTGGCCACGTCCATCACGCCGGGACCGGTCAACGTGGTCGCCCTGAGTTCAGGCGCGCGCTTCGGTTTTGTCGCCAGCCAGAAGCATGTGTTCGGCGCTGCCGTTGGCTTTACCTTGCTGTTGGTGCTGATCGGCCTGGGTTTGCACGAGGTGCTGGTGCGCTGGCCCATCCTGACCCAGTTGATCCAGTGGGGTGGGGTGGCGTTCCTGCTGTACATGGCCTGGAAACTGGCGGTGGACGACGGCCAGCTCAACGCGGAGGGCAGCGCGACAGCGCCATCCATGCTCTACGGCGCGATCATGCAATGGCTCAACCCCAAGGCCTGGCTGGCCTGTGTGGCGGGCATGGGCCTGTTTGTGGCCGACGGGGATGGGCGGCAAGTCTGGCTGTTTGCCAGTCTCTACCTGGTGATCTGCTACCTGTCGGTGGCGTGCTGGGCCTATGCCGGGACCTTTCTACGCCGTTACCTGGACAATCCCCACGGCGTGCGCCTGTTCAACCGCTCGATGGCCGCGTTGCTGGTGGCCAGTGTGGGTTATTTGCTGATGGCTTGAGCACCTCGCGGTATTGCCCGGGGGTGGCGGCGAAATGCTGCTTGAAGGTGCGCTGGAAGTGCGCCTGGTCTGCAAAACCGGCGGCGAGCGCTACGTCGGCGATCAACTCGCCCTTGCGCAGCTGGGTGCGGGCAAACTGGATGCGCTGGTTGACCAGGAACGCGTGGGGCGTCAGCCCGTAGTACTGCTTGAAGGCGCGGATCAGGTACGACGGCGACAGTTCGGCCGCCAGGCAGATGTCTTCGAGTTTCAACGCCTCGGTGCAGTGCGCACGGATGTACTCGGCGGCCCGCTCCAGCTTGTGGTTGACCTCGCGCATCGGTGTGGGTGAAGGGTTCAGGCGCTGCTGGACTTCGCTGAAGTAACTCACCAGTGCGCTCTGCTTTTGCAGCAATTCGGCCTGCTCGTTCACCAGCATCCGGTACAACGCCAGCAAGCCGCCGTACAACAGCGGGTCACGGGTATGCGGCGTATTGAACGGGCGATAACCCTGGTCGGTGCTGAAGCCCAATTGGTACTGCAGCCCGGTCAGCCAGGGCGTGTCGAGGTACAGCATATGATAGGACCAGGGCTGGTCGTGGATAGGGTTGCAGGCATGCACATCGCCGGGGTTCATCAACACCACGGTGCCGGCGCTGATCTGGAATGTATCGGCGCCGTAATGGTAATAGCTGCGCCCGGTGGTGATCGCGCCGATGGAGAAGTGCTCATGGGCGTGACGGGTGTAAGTGACCTTGCGCCCGTCGGCGATGGTGCGCGCTTCGATGAACGGCAGGCGCTCGTCGCGCCAGAAGCGCGGTGCGGCGGGGAAAGGGGCGGGCGGTGTCATGGGCGCGACTCCAGGGCAGTCAAGATCAGAAACGGATCGTTGCACAGACCCTGGCGTTTGGGTAGCCGATGGCTTAATAGGGTTTCAGATTGTGCAAACGCTCGTTTCGGCGGTTGTTGATCAGCAGGACCTTTTCCACATTGTTGAGGTTCTGCGTGGACTCACTCAGATCCCGGTGGTTACTGAGCAGGCACTGGTCAACGACCATCCTGGCAATCGCTTCGAGTCGTGCCGATTGCCAGGACTTCGGTATGGGGGCGGGGTCACCCTGGGTATCCGTTATGAGGGTGGCGTCCAGGGGATGGAGCAGGACCTGCGAACTGGCGCCCGCCACGGGTTCGGAACCGGTGAGATAAGCGCTCCAATCGATCTGCAACTGAACAGGGTCTGGGGCGACCGGGTCATTCAGCAAACCGGATGGCGGGCTGGCCAGCTGCGTGACCAGCATCTGCCTGGGAAGCAGTTGCAGCAGGTAGCGATCCCGCTGGTAGCGAACACGCAACAGGCATCCAAAATGTGCGGTGATCATCGTGTCCCGGGCAGCGGGGGACGGTTTGCGCAGCAGGTACAGTTCGATGTTTCCCTGCTCCAGGCTGACGCGCTTGGGCAGCGGCAGGCAGGCCAGCAGGTAGGCAATGCACACGATATAGCTCTCACGGATGGATTCGAGCGCGGCGTGGAAGTTTTCATCAGCGTTGTGGTCCTTGAGCGTTCTCAAGGATGGCGAAAACCTGTTGACACGTACCTGTGGCTGAATCGCCCTCCAGCGTTCAATGTGCTTTAACTCACCGGCCAGATACAGTTCGGCCAGGGAAAAGGAAATATCCTGGGTACTGACTTGCGGATAGCGAATACCGGGCGGAAGGAAGGGCGCCGGCATGAACACGGTTTTGTCCAGGTGAGCGTTATCCGGATAGACCTCACGCAGGTACCTCAATGCCGCCTCCTTCTGATCCGGATAGGGGGTGTGCAGCGATCCGAAGGCATCGTTGAGTGTGCGCTTCTGTTTCTCATAGGTGCGCACGGCGAGCTCGCCTTTAAAGGGCAGGTCCGTGTCCGTCGCATCCACCACGCCATTGGCACGCGCCCAGTCGAGGACGGGATCGACCGTAGGAGGCAGCGCCCAGAATTCCCGGTTGAGCGTCGTGGCAGGGTTATGGACCAGGGTCATGATGTTCTCAAGTGTCATGTACCGGCTGGCGCCAGGGGTTTTCAGCTCGATGAAATCGACGAACTGCTTGAACACGACCCAGTTCTGGTTACACAGGTAAGGCAAGGTTTCGGGGATGTTGCGCACGAGCAATTGTGGCGCGCTGCCACTGAGCAGCAAATGCGCGGCCAATGGGGCACCCTCCAGCAGCGTCTGGCGCAGGAGGGCTTCAAGATTGCTGCGCACCAGTGCACAGTTGTCACCCCAGTAGTAATCGGTATCGATGGCCAGCCCGCCGACCAGGTTGCGTTGTGTGCCGGCCTGTTCGTCCAGGCTCAGAATCAGCGCGCTGAGCAGCAGTGTTTGTCGACGCTGTTGTGGCGTTGTACCGTGCAGTGCGGCATCGGACCAGATGACGAGGGTGTCCAGGCGCTCGACCAATAGCTGGCTGCGCTGGCTCTGCACCATCTGGTTCAGCAGCATGTCCGCTTCGGCGCGGATCCTGGGGGCGCTCTTGCCCGCCCAACAAGGTTCGCCGAGCCACTTGAACAGGGGCGCTCCATGCGCCTGTGCAAACGCCTGTTGCGCTTCGTATACCTGTCGGCGTTGTGTGCTGGATAAGGTCAGCAATGACGGCTGCGGCTGGCCCAGGCCCTGCCAGTAGTTGCCCAGCCGTGGTGTCGCAGCCCTGACGGCCCTCAGGTAGTGCGCCGCCTGCCGGGCCTGCTCCGCTGTCTTCACTTCGGGCATGCGCAGGAACTTCATCAACTGCTTGAGGGTGGCCTTCATATCACTGCGCAGCTCGCCACCCAATTGTTTGGCCAGCTCCTGCAAGGGCGTGAGACAGCGCTTGAGCGCTGGACTGGAGACGATATCGTCCGTGAGGTTTCTGCGCCTGCCGTCCCTGTCGTCCGCGCCCACGTACCCCTCTTCAGTCAGCAGTACCAGCGCCTTTTCGTCGTCGATACCGCGTTTCACGCAAATGGCGACAAATGATCTGTGCTTGATCATCATCAGCAGTTTTTCGGCGCTCTCCTCCAGCAACTGGTAGAACATCGAGTCAGTGTCCAGCTCGACCGTATCGTCTAGCTCAACCTTTTCATCGGGTTGTTTGCCAGCGCTGACTCGCTCCAGCTCTGTCTGCAGCCGATTGAAGTTATTCAGGGCGCTCAGGCTGTTTTGTTTGCGCTTGAGCCATTGCGCATCCTGGGCAGCTTCACTGCAGTACGGCTGCCCAGGCACGGATGACTGGCGCAGGCGCGCGATCAGGGCGTGCACCTCGCTGGCCTGGAGGGGGACCTCGATGGCGTAGAAGTGCATGAGCTGCGCCAGGCTCACGCTGTTATTGGAGGCCACCTGTTCTCCCAGCAACGACGCATATTGCGCCAGGCGAATCAGCCGACCCGCCACTGGCGCACCGCCCAGGTGTGTACGCAGGCTGATACTGGTCCCCTGGATCTGCGCGGGTGAGGCCCGCAGGGAGTGATCCTCGCCGGAATAAATAAAGTATTCATCGGGACCCAGCGCAGTTGGGAACGTCTGCGTGAACTCGATCGAATTGATCACGCTCTGCAGTAATTGCGCGGCTTCTTTCAAGGTGTGCGCTACGAAAGAGTCAGACCTCAGCGTGAGGCGCTGGCGGTAAGCGAGGTAGCTGTCATGGGGTTCATCCGTGGCTGCCGCGCTGGCCATGCATTGCTCGAGGTTATCGGCCAGTTGCAGCAAATCCAGGTGCTGTGCGTGCATTTCATGGCGTGTCGCCGACTGCGCGCGGCCATTGTCACCCATCGTTGGAAAGGCATGGTAGGCCTGCAGCTCATCGACAATCATCCGCGCCTGGATCTGGTTTTTGGGCAACGTGTAGCCGTAGAACGCCAGCGTCAACTCGAGTGGCAATTCAAACGTACTGTGGCCGTTTGGCAAGTCGATATAGGGCACGCCCAGCTGGTTGGGATCAAGGATCTCGGAGATGCCCAGGATCGGCACGGACACTTCCAGCCAGCCTGGGTCGTCATGAAGATGAAAGGCCCTGGGTGTCATTTGGTCCTCGTGAATGACATTGGCGTGCAGGGAGCTTCCCATGACCTTGATGCTTCGATACTCCAGGTGCCGCGCGTCGGCCCATGCCAGGAACACGCTCTGGTTGATAGCCTTGCCGAACAGCACCATCCATTGGCCAAGCCTGGAGTTGCGGTCGACCGCGATCAACGCGGGAGGCCCCAGCAGAGTCCAATTGTGCGGTAAGGCGGGCGACAGCAGCGCAACCAGGCTGTTGATCAGCTTCAGATCATCCTGGGTGGCAAACAAGACGGGGCTGGCAGGCAGTGGCTCGGTCGCCGCAGCGGCAATCAGCGGGGCAAATTCGTACATGAATGAAGTTCCGTTTCAAGGTTGCCCAAGAAAACGTTTCTTGGGCGGAACTTCATGGTCGAGGGTTTTTACCTGGGCTTGATAGCCTGCGCCATCCGGAGTTGCTGTAGGTCGAGTAGGCAGCCACGGTGATCCGATGGCGAGGCACGCCAACGCAGGAGGTGGGCGTGCTCATCGCTCAGAAGCGCTCCGGGCAGGGCACCAGAAAGGCCGCTTCCAGCAGTTGACGCGTATACCCATGCTGCGGATCAGCGAAAATCGCTCGCGCATCGCCTTGCTCCACCACCTGCCCCTGCTTGACCACCATCAGTTGGTGACTCAGCGCCTTCACCACCGCCAGGTCATGGCTGATAAACAGGTAGGTCAGGTTGTACTTGGCCTGCAGGCTGCGCAGCAATTCCACCACTTGCCGTTGCACGGTGCGATCCAGCGCCGAGGTCGGTTCGTCCAGCAGGATCAGGCGCGGCTTGAGCACCAGTGCGCGGGCGATGGCGATGCGTTGGCGTTGGCCGCCGGAGAACTCATGGGGGTAGCGATGACGGGATTCAGGGTCCAGGCCCACCTCCTTGAGCGCCGCGATAATCGCCGCTTCCTGCTCGGCAGCTGTGCCCATCCTGTGGATGCGCAGGCCTTCGCCGACGATCTCGCTGACGCACATGCGTGGGCTCAGGCTGCCGAACGGGTCCTGGAACACCACCTGCATTTCCCGGCGCAACGGGCGCACCTGTTGCTGGGTCAGCGTGTCCAGCTGCTGGCCTTCGAAACGAATCCCGCCCTTGCTGGCAATCAAGCGCAGGATCGCCAGGCCCAAGGTGGATTTGCCCGAGCCGCTTTCGCCGACGATGCCCAGGGTCTGGCCCTGGGGCAGGCTGAAGTTGATCCCGTCCACCGCCTTGACGTAATCGACGGTGTTGCGCAAGAAGCCCTTCTTGATCGGGAACCAGACTTTCAGGTCATCGACTTCCAGCAACGGCGGGCCGACTTCGTTGCTGGCCGGGCCACCGCTGGGTTCCGCCGCCAGCAATTCCTGGGTGTAAGGGTGTCGGGGCGACTGGAACAGCGTCTCGCACTCGGCCTGCTCGACGATGCAGCCTTGCTGCATCACGCAGACGCGGTGAGCAATACGCCGCACCAGGTTCAAGTCGTGGCTGATCAACAGCAAGGCCATGCCCAGGCGTGCCTGCAATTCCTTGAGCAACTCCAGGATCTTCAACTGCACGGTGACGTCGAGGGCCGTGGTCGGCTCATCCGCGATCAACAACTCCGGCTCATTGGCCAGGGCCATGGCGATCATCACCCGCTGGCGCTGGCCGCCGGACAATTCGTGGGGCAGGGCCTTGAGCCGTTTGTGCGGCTCGGGGATACCCACCAGTTCCAGCAGCTCCAGGGTGCGCCGGGTCGCGACCTTGCCGGTCAGGCCCTTGTGCAGGCCGAGCACTTCGTTGATCTGCTTCTCGATGCAGTGCAGCGGATTCAACGACGTCATCGGCTCCTGGAAGATCATCGCGATGCGGTTGCCGCGAATATGCCGCAGGGTCTTTTCCTTCAGGGTCAGCAGGTCCTGGCCGGAATAGGTGATGGTGCCGGACGGATGCCGGGCCAGCGGGTAGGGCAGCAGGCGCAGGATCGAGTGGGCGGTCACCGATTTGCCTGAGCCGCTTTCGCCGACCAGGGCCAGGGTTTCGCCGCGCTTGATATCGAAGCTGACGTTGTTCACCACACGGTGGTGATGCTCGCCCGTGACGAACTCGACGGAGAGGTCGCGGATTTCGATCAGATTGTCCTGATTCATCTCATTTCCTCGGGTCGAAGGCATCGCGAGCGGACTCGCCGATAAACACCAGCAAACTCAACATGATCGCCAGCACGGCAAACGCGCTCATGCCCAGCCACGGTGCCTGCAGGTTGGATTTGCCCTGGGCCACCAGTTCGCCCAGGGACGGCGAACCGGCCGGCAGGCCAAAGCCGAGGAAGTCCAGGGCGGTCAGGGTGCCGATGGCGCCAGTGAGGATAAATGGCATGAAGGTCATGGTCGAGACCATGGCATTGGGCAGGATATGGCGGAACATGATCGCGCCGTTCTGCATCCCCAGTGCCCGCGCCGCGCGCACGTATTCGAGGTTACGCCCGCGCAGGAACTCGGCGCGCACCACGTCCACCAGGCTCATCCAGGAAAACAGCAGCATGATCCCCAGCAGCCACCAGAAGTTCGGCTGCACGAAGCTGGCGAGGATGATCAGCAGGTACAGCACCGGCAAGCCCGACCAGATTTCCAGGAAACGCTGCCCGGCCAGGTCGACCCAGCCGCCATAGAAGCCCTGCAAGGCGCCGGCGATCACGCCGATGATCGAACTGAGCACCGTCAACGTCAGGGCAAACAGCACCGACACACGGAAGCCGTAGATCACCCGCGCGAGCACATCGCGGCCCTGGTCATCGGTACCCAGCAGGTTGACGCGCGAAGGCGGCGCGGGGGCCGGTACCTTCAGGTCGTAGTTGATGCTCTGGTAGCTGAACGGGATCGGCGCCCACAGGGTCCAGGCGTCCTTGGCCTTGAGCAGTTCCTGGATATACGGGCTCTTGTAGTTGGCTTCCAGGGGGAATTCGCCGCCGAAGGTGGTTTCCGGGTAGCGCTTGAGCGCCGGGAAATACCAGTCGCCGTCGTAGTGCACCGCCAGTGGCTTGTCGTTGGCGATCAGCTCCGCGCCCAGGCTCAGCCCGAACAGGATCAGGAACAGCCACAGCGACCACCAGCCACGCTTGTTGGCCTTGAACCGCTCGAACCGGCGGCGATTGAGGGGGGATAGATTCATCTCAATGCTCCCGGCTGGCGAAGTCGATACGCGGATCGACCAGGGTGTAGGTGAGGTCGCCGATCAGTTTCACCACCAGCCCCAGCAGGGTGAAGATAAACAGCGTGCCGAACACCACCGGGTAGTCGCGGTTGATTGCTGCTTCAAAGCTCATCAGGCCCAGGCCGTCGAGGGAGAAGATCACTTCCACCAGCAACGAGCCGGTGAAGAAAATCCCGATGAACGCCGACGGGAAGCCGGCGATCACCAGCAGCATCGCGTTACGGAACACATGGCCGTAGAGCACGCGGTGGTTGGTCAGGCCCTTGGCCTTGGCGGTGATCACGTATTGCTTGTTGATCTCATCGAGAAAGCTGTTCTTGGTCAGCAGGGTCATGGTCGCGAAGTTGCCGATCACCAGCGCGGTGATGGGCAGCGCCAAGTGCCAGAAGTAGTCGAGCACCTTGCCGCCCCAGCTCAACTCATCGAAGTTGTTGGACGTGAGCCCGCGCAAGGGGAACCAGTCGAAATAACTGCCGCCGGCAAACACCACGATCAGCAGGATCGCAAACAGGAACGCCGGGATCGCATAGCCGACGATGATTGCCGAGCTGGTCCACACATCGAAGTGGCTGCCGTGTCGCGTGGCCTTGGCGATCCCCAGGGGGATCGACACCAGGTACATGATCAGCGTGCTCCATAACCCCAGGGAGATGGATACCGGCATCTTTTCCTTGATCAGGTCGATGACCTTGGCGTCACGGAAGAAGCTGTCGCCGAAATCCAGCCGGGCGTAGTTCTTGACCATGATCCACAAGCGTTCCGGCGCCGACTTGTCGAAGCCGTACATTTTTTCGATTTCCTTGATCAGCGCCGGGTCCAGGCCCTGGGCGCCACGGTAGCTGCTGGAGCCGGCCACCGAGACTTCGGCACCGCCGCCGGCAATGCGGCTGGTGGCGCCTTCAAAGCCTTCGAGCTTGGCGATCATCTGTTCCACCGGGCCACCGGGGGCGGCCTGGATGATGATGAAGTTGATCAGCAGGATCCCGAACAGCGTCGGGATGATCAGCAACAGGCGGCGAACAATATAGGCCAGCATTTAATCGCCTCCGCTCGCCGCATCGGCGTTGGTGTCGGTAGTCGTTTCCAGGGTGACGGCAGGTTTTACGTTGGGTTTTGCCCACCAGGTGGCGGTGCCCACGTCATAGCGTGGCGGGGTTTTCGGATGGCCGAGGTGGTCCCAGTACGCCACGCGGAAGGTCTTGATGTGCCAGTTGGGGATCACGTAGTAGCCGAACTGCAGCACACGGTCCAGGGCCCTGGCATGGGCGATCAGGCTTTTGCGCGAGTCGGCGTCGATCAGTTCTTCTACCAGTTGGTCCACCGCCGGGTCCTTGAGGCCCATGTAGTTGCGGCTGCCGGGCTTGTCGGCGCTGGAAGACTTCCAGAACTCCCGCTGCTCGTTACCCGGCGAGGTGGATTGCGGGAAGCTGCCCACCACCATGTCGAAGTCCCGCGAGCGGATACGGTTGACGAACTGCGAGACATCCACCCGGCGGATCACCAGGTCGATGCCCAGGTCCGCCAGGTTGCGCTTGAAGGGCAGCAGGATGCGCTCGAACTCGGTCTGGGCCAGCAGGAACTCGATGGTCACCGGTTTGCCCGTGGTGTCGACCATCTTGTCGTCGACGATGCGCCAGCCGGCTTCCTGCAGCAATTGGTAGGCCTCGCGTTGCTGGGTACGGATCATGCCGCTGCCGTCGGTTTTGGCCGGCTCGAAGGCCTGGGTGAAGACTTCGGCGGGGATCTTGTCGCGCAGGGGTTCGAGGATCTTCAGCTCATCCGGGCCGGGCAGGCCGGTGGCGGCCATTTCGGAGTTTTCGAAGTAGCTGCGGGTGCGGGTGTAGGCGCCGTTGAACAGCTGTTTGTTGCTCCACTCGAAGTCCAGCAACAGGCTGATGGCCTTGCGCACGCGCACATCCTGGAACATCGGCTTGCGCGTATTGAACACAAAACCTTGCATGCCGGTAGGGTTGCCGTTGGGGATTTCTTCCTTGATCAAGCGGCCCTCGGTCACGGCCGGAATGTTGTAGGCGTTGGCCCAGTTCTTGGCGCTGAACTCCAGCCAGTAGTCGAACTGCCCGGCCTTCAACGCCTCCAGGGACACGGTGCTGTCGCGGTAGTAGTCGGTGATGCGGTTGTCGAAGTTGTAGAAACCCTTGGTGATCGGCAGGTCCTTGGCCCAGTAGTCCTTGACCCGCTCGTAGCGGATCATGCGCCCGGCCTTGACCTCGGCCACCTTGTACGGCCCGCTGCCCAGGGGCACCTCCAGGTTGCCCTTGGCAAAGTCCCGCGTGGCCCACCAATGCTTGGGCAGTACCGGCAGTTGCCCGAGGATCAGCGGCAATTCGCGGTTGTTGGTGCGCTTGAACTTGAACAGCACCCGCAGCGGGTCTTCGGCGACCACTTCATCGACATCGGCGTAGTAGGTGCGGTAGATCGGCGAGCCTTCCTTGATCAATTCCTGGAAGGTGAACACCACGTCTTCGGCACGGATCGGGTGGCCGTCGTGGAACCGCGCTTCGGGGCGCAGGTAGAAACGCACCCAGCTGTTGTCCGGGGCTTTTTCGATCTTGCCGGCGACCAGGCCGTATTCGGTGATGGGTTCGTCCAGGCTCTGCATGGCCAGGGTGTCGTAGATCAGGCTGACGTTGTCGGCCGGCACGCCCTTGCTGATAAACGGGTTGAGGCTGTCGAAGCCGCCCATGCTCGACTCGCGGAAGGTGCCGCCC
Organism: Pseudomonas sp. JV449; assembly: GCF_032424295.1. Classification (NCBI taxonomy): domain Bacteria; kingdom Pseudomonadati; phylum Pseudomonadota; class Gammaproteobacteria; order Pseudomonadales; family Pseudomonadaceae; genus Pseudomonas; species Pseudomonas sp. JV449. The sequence goes on from NZ_VYKD01000013.1 coordinate 97,180, forward strand.
TTGGGCGCGTCCGGGTTGACGTAGTCGAAGTGCTTGAAGTCGGCGGGGTATTTCGGCGGCTCGTTGTACAGCGTCAGTGCGTGTTGCGGGGCGGCGTGGGCCGTGGTGCACAGCAACAGGCTGCCGAGCAGTACGTTGCGCAAATACATCATTGGGCTTTCTCCGAAGCTTTCAGCCACCACGCGCTCAGGCCCAGGCTGTAGGGCGGCGTGGCGACAAAGGCGAACCGGTTACGGTACGCCAGGCGATGATAGTTGAGGTACCAGTTGGGAATGCTGTAGTGCTGCCACAGCAGCACCCGGTCCAGGGCGCGGCCGGCGGCCAGTTGTTCTTCGCGGGTCTGCGCCGCCAGCAGTTGTTCCAGCAGGTGATCGACAACGGGGTTGGCGATGCCCGCATAGTTCTTGCTGCCCTTGATCGCCGCCTGGCTGGAGTGGAAGTACTGCCACTGCTCAAGGCCGGGGCTCAAGGTCTGGTTGAGGGTGATCAGGATCATGTCGAAATCGAATTGATCCAGGCGTTGCTTGTACTGGGCGCGGTCGACGGTGCGCAGGCGTGCGTCGATGCCGATGCTGATCAGGTTCTCGACATAGGGCTGCAGGATGCGCTCCAGGTTCGGGTTGACCAGCAGGATCTCGAAGCGCAGCGGTTGCCCGTCCTTGTTGAGCAGGCGTTGGCCCGACAGCTTCCACCCGGCTTCGCCCAGCAGCGCCAGGGCGCGGCGCAGGGTTTCGCGGGGGATGCCGCGCCCATCGGTCTGGGGCAGGCTGAAGGCTTGGGTAAACAGGTTGGGCGGCAGCTGGTCGCGGTAGGGGGAGAGCATCAGCCATTCATGGCCGGTTGGAACCCCGGCAGCGGCGAATTCGCTGTTGGGGTAATAGCTGAGCGTGCGTTTGTAGGCGCTGCTGAACAGGGTGCGGTTGGTCCACTCGAAGTCGAACATCAGCCCCAGGGCCTCACGCACCTTGGTCTGGCTGAAGGTCGGGCGCCGGGTGTTCATGAACAGGCCCTGGCTTTGGGTCGGGATCTGGTGGGCGATCTGCGCCTTGATCACTTCGCCACGGTTCACCGCCGGGAAGTTGTAGCCATTGGCCCAGTTCTTGGCCTGGTGCTCGATATAAATGTCGAACTCGCCGGCCTTGAACGCTTCGAAGGCCACGTCGCTGTCGCGGTAGAACTCCACCTCGACCTTGTCGTAGTTATAGAAGCCCTGGTTGACCGGCAAGTCCTTGCCCCAGTAATCCTTGACCCGTTCGAACACCAACTGGCGTCCAGGGGTGACCTTGCTGATGCGGTACGGCCCGCTGCCCAGGGGCGGTTCGAAGGTGGTCGCCTTGAAGTCGCGGTTTTTCCAATAGTGCTGGGGCAATACCGGCAACTCACCCAGGCGCAGGATCAACAACGGGTTGCCGGCGCGCTTGAACACAAAGCGGATGCGGTGACGGTTGAGGATGTCCACCCGTGCCACTTCCTGCAGGTTGGTGCGGTATTGGGGGTGGCCTTCGGTCAGCAGGGTGCGATAGGAAAACGCCACATCATAGGCCGTGATCGGCTTGCCATCGTGGAAGCGCGCCTGCGGACGCAGGTTGAACACGACCCAGCTGCGGTCCTCGCTGTATTCCACCGACTGGGCAATCAGCCCGTAGCTGGAGGTGGGCTCGTCGCCGGACGGCGCGTACTGGCCGGTGCCGACCATCAACGGCTCATTCAGCTCATTGACGCCGTATTGCAGGAAGTTGGGGGTGGAAACCGGGCTTGAACCCTTGAACGTGTAGGGATTGAGGGTATCGAAGGTGCCAAATGCCATGACCCGCAAGGTCCCGCCTTTCGGCGCTGCAGGGTTTACCCAATCGAAGTGGGTGAATTTGGCCGGGTACTTGAGCGTGCCGAACTGCGTGTAACCGTGGCTCTCGGTTATTGTCGCGTTCGCACCAAAGCTCAAGGCCAGACTTATTAGTAGAAGGAGGGGACGCTTCAAGTCAGGGATCCGATCCAGGCGGCTTGGGCTTTATGATCGGTACAGTAACAGCTTGTTCCGGATGGAAAAAGCCAGTCGGGATGATGTAGAACCAATGTGGGAGCAAGCTCCCTCCCACATTGGTTCTCCGGGGTTCTTGAAACCTTAGCGCGGCCCGGAAACCACCAGCATCTGCCCAGGCTTCAGCGCCTGGCCAGTACGCGGGTTCCAACGCTTGAGATGTTGCATCTCGACGTTGAAGCGCTTGGCGACGATGTACAGCGAGTCGCCTTTCTTGACCTTGTACTGCACCGGCTTCTTGCTGTCGGCCTTGGCCACCAGCTTGCGGGTGTCCTGCATCACCAGGGTCTGGCCGACCTTGAGGGCCTGGCCGTTGAGTTTGTTCCAGCGCTGCAGGTCATGCACATCGACCTTGTTCGCCTTGGCGATCAGCGTGAGGTTGTCGCCACTGCGCACCTTGTAGCTGCGGGTGCGGCCGGCCACCCGAGCAGTCTCGACTTCGTCGAACACCTGCTTTTTCGGGCGCATCGCCAGCAATTCTTCCGGCTTCATCGTCGAAAGGGTGCTGGTGAGCAATTGTGCCTTGGAGCTCGGCACCAGCAGGTGCTGCGGGCCATCCAGGGTGGTGCGTTGCTTGAGCGCCGGGTTGAGCTGGAACAGTTCGTCTTCGTCGATCTCGGCCAGCGCGGCAACCCGCGACAGGTCCATGCTTTGCTTGACCTCGACCACTTCGAAGTACGGCGTGTTGGCAATCGGGTTCAGGTTGACGCCATAGGCCTCGGGGGCCAGCACCACCTGGGACAGCGCCAGGAACTTGGGCACATAGTCCTTGGTTTCCTGGGGCAGGGGCAGGTTCCAGTAGTCGGTGGGCAGGCCGAGCTTCTCGTTGCGCTCGATGGCCCGGCTCACCGTGCCTTCGCCGGCGTTATAGGCGGCCAGGGCCAGCAGCCAGTCGCCGTTGAACATGTCGTGCAGACGGGTCAGGTAGTCCAGGGCGGCGGTGGTGGAGGCGGTGATGTCGCGGCGGCCGTCGTAGGCGCGGGTCTGGCGCAGGTTGAAGTAGCGCCCGGTGGAGGGGATGAACTGCCACAGGCCGACGGCATCGCTGCGCGAATACGCCATCGGGTTGTAGGCACTTTCGATCACCGGCAGCAGCGCCAGCTCCAGGGGCATGTTGCGTTCTTCAAGGCGTTCGACGATGTAATGAATGTAGAGGCTGCCGCGTTCACCGGCGTTCTCCAGGAAGGACGGGTTGCTGGCGAACCACAGGCGCTGTTGCTCGATACGCGGGTTGACGCCCACGTTGTCCTGCAATTGAAAGCCGCGGCGCATGCGTTCCCACACGTCCTGGGGTACTTCTGGAGCAGGCTTCTCTGAAAGCCAGATGACGGGTTTCTGCTTGATCTTGGCGGTAAGGTTGGGCTTGGGTTGCACGGTGGATTGTGCGGCGAAATTTGTCGATTGGCAGCCCGCCAGCGTGGCGGACACAGCCACCGCCACAGCTTGAGCCAGGCGGGTCAATGCGTCTGAATGGTTGGATTTACGAATAGATGACGACATTGGCTGGAAGTAAGTTCCGGGCAAAAATGTCGGGCGATTCTAGAAAGCACTTTGGTTCCGGTCAACCATTCAGAAATTACGTATCAGATTGCGTCCCTTTAGAACTTATCTTTCCACGCCCTCAAGCTAGCAAATACCTCGGCCCCAGAGCGGTTGTCGCGGCCATTCCGTTCGTCCGCTTTTTGTTTAACGGATGTTTCAGAGGTGCGCAGGAAGGGGTTGGTACGCTTTTCCAGGGCCAGGTTGGACGGCAGCGTCATCTCGCCCCGGGCCCGCAGCTGACGGACGTTTTCCACCCGTTCGGAGATGTCGGCATTCTGCGGTTCCACCGCCTGGGCAAACTTGAGGTTACTTTGTGTGTATTCGTGGGTGCAGTACACCAGGGTGTCGGCGGGCAGGGCGGCCAGGCGCTCGAGGGAGGTGTGCATCTGTTCCGGCGTGCCTTCGAACAGGCGGCCACAACCGGCGGCGAACAGGGTGTCGCCACAGAACAGCACGCCCTGGTGGTAGAAGGCGATATGGCCCAGGGTGTGGCCGGGCACGGCATAGACGTCGAAGTCCCAGCCCAGCACGTTGATGCGGTCGTTATCCTGCAGCGCGATGTCCCGCGCCGGGATCGTCTCGCTGGCCGGACCATACACCTTGGCGTCGCTCACACGCTTGAGTTGCTCGACACCGCCGACATGGTCGTGGTGATGGTGGGTAATCAGGATGTCGCTGAGGGTCCACGTCGGGTTTTGCTCGAGCCAGGCCAGTACCGGCGCGGCATCGCCGGGATCGACCACGGCACACCGATGGGTCTGCGGGTCCTGCAGCAACCAGATGTAGTTATCGGTGAAGGCGGGCAGGGCACTGATCTGTATCATTCTTCGATTCGCCAAGCTGAACACATTGGTGCATCTTAGAACGTCTAGGCGAGTTGGAGAATGCAATGACTGATAAAGCGTTCGCCCAGGCCGATCCTGAGTGGCTGGCCCTGATCGGCGCAGCCCGTGAATGGCTGTCCGGGCCCATCGGGCAATTTCTGCTGGATGAAGAACGGCGCATGCTCGAAGACGAGTTGGGTCGTTTCTTTGGCGGCTACCTGGTGCATTACGGTCCGTCGGCCCAGACCCCGCCCGCCGCGCCCCAGGTGCAACGCAACGTGCGCCTGGGCGCGCCGTTGCCGGGGGTGGAGATTGTCTGCGAAGAACAGGCCTGGCCATTGAGCGAGCACGCCGCCGATGTGGTGGTGTTGCAGCATGGCCTGGATTTCTGCCTGTCGCCCCACGGTCTGCTGCGTGAAGCGGCGAGCAGCGTGCGCCCTGGTGGCCATTTGCTGATTATCGGCATCAACCCTTGGAGCAGCTGGGGCCTGCGCCATGTGTTCGCCCATGATGGCCTGCGTCAGGCGCGCTGCATCTCGCCATCACGGGTCGGGGACTGGCTGAACCTGCTGGGCTTCGCGCTGGAGAAACGCCGCTTCGGGTGCTATCGTCCGCCGCTTGCCTCGGCCAAGTGGCAAGGCCGCCTGGCCGGTTGGGAACGCCGCGCGGGCGCCTGGCAACTGTCGGGTGGCGGCTTCTATTTATTGGTGGCGCGCAAGATCGTGGTCGGGCTGCGGCCGGTGCGCCAGGTGCTGCGCCAGCCCATGGGCAAACTGGTGCCGATGCCGATGGCCAAGGTCAACCGCAAGCAAAGCGAACCGTAGAACTTTTTTGATTTCAGACCTGCCCGTCTTGATGGATGTAACCGATGACCGATAGCGTAGAACTCTTCACCGATGGCGCCTGCAAGGGCAACCCCGGCCCCGGCGGCTGGGGCGCCTTGCTGGTGTGCAAGGGCGTAGAGAAGGAGTTGTGGGGCGGCGAAGCCAACACCACTAACAACCGCATGGAACTGATGGGCGCCATTCGCGGCCTGGAAGAACTCAAGCGCCGCTGCAACGTGCTGCTGGTCACCGACTCGCAATACGTGATGAAAGGCATCAACGAGTGGATGGTCAATTGGAAGAAGCGCGGCTGGAAGACCGCGGCCAAGGAGCCGGTCAAGAATGCCGACCTGTGGCAATTGCTCGATGAGCAATGCAACCGCCATGACATCACCTGGAAATGGGTGCGCGGGCACATCGGCCATCCGGGTAACGAGCGCGCCGACCAGCTTGCCAATAGAGGTGTGGACGAAGTGCGGGGCTACAAGCAGAGCTGATGCTGGTTGACGTGTTAACATCGCGCTCCTTGACTCACACCACACTGCACACCACACCGTTGAGAGCTGAACCCTGATGGCCATCCGATCTGTTGTACTCGATACCGAAACCACCGGCATGCCGGTGACCGACGGCCACCGGATCATTGAAATCGGCTGTGTCGAACTCATGGGTCGGCGCCTCACCGGTCGTCACTTCCACGTCTACCTGCAACCGGACCGCGACAGTGACGAAGGCGCCATCGGCGTCCACGGCATCACCGACGAGTTCCTCAAGGGCAAGCCGCGTTTCGCCGAAGTGGCCGATGAGTTCTTCGAATTCATCAACGGCGCCCAGTTGATCATCCATAACGCGGCGTTCGACGTCGGCTTCATCAATAACGAATTTGCCCTGATGGGGCAGACGGATCGTGCGGATATTTCCAAGCACTGCTCGATCCTCGACACCTTGATGATGGCCCGTGAGCGTCACCCGGGCCAGCGCAACAGCCTCGATGCCTTGTGCAAACGTTATGGCGTCGACAACTCCGGCCGTGAACTCCACGGCGCCTTGCTCGACTCCGAGATTCTCGCCGACGTTTACCTGACAATGACCGGCGGGCAGACCAGCCTGTCCCTGGCCGGCAATGCCTCCGACGGCACTGGCTCGGCGGAAGGCTCGGGCAACCGCCCTTCGGAAATCCGCCGCCTGCCGGCCGATCGCAAGCCCACCACCATCATTCGCGCCAGCGAGCAGGATCTGGCCGAGCATGCGGCGCGGTTGGAGGCTATTGCGAAGTCGGCGGGTGCGCCGGCGTTGTGGACCCAGCTAACACAACAATAGCCCTGCGTAGGTATGATCAAAATGTGGGAGGGGGCCTGCCCCCGATAGCGGTGTATCAGCCAATCAAATATGAGCTGGCATACCGTCATCGGGAGCAAGCCCCCTCCCAGGGTTGACCTCCATTGCTTTCAGAATCTTCATTCGCGTCATCGTCCCCGAGCTTCTACCCTTGAGTGCATAGCCCTCAGGACTACACGCCCTCATGTACAAAGACCTGAAGTTCCCCGTGCTTATCGTGCACCGCGACATCAAGGCCGACACCGTTGCCGGCGACCGGGTTCGGGGCATCGCCCGGGAGTTGGAACAAGAGGGCTTCAGTATCTTTTCCGCCGTGGACTACGCCGAAGGCCGGCTGGTGGCGTCGACCCATCACGGCCTGGCGTGCATGCTGATCGCCGCCGAAGGCGCCGGTGAGAATACCCACCTGCTGCAAAACATGGTCGAGCTGATCCGCCTGGCCCGCCTGCGGGCGCCGAACCTGCCGATTTTTGCCCTGGGCGAGCAGGTCACCCTGGAAAACGCCCCGGCCGATGCCATGAGCGAACTCAACCAGCTGCGCGGCATTCTCTACCTGTTCGAAGACACCGTACCGTTTCTCGCCCGCCAGGTGGCCCGTGCTGCCCGCACATATTTGGATGGCCTGCTGCCGCCATTCTTCAAGGCGCTGGTGCAACACACCGCCGACTCCAACTATTCCTGGCACACCCCCGGCCATGGCGGTGGCGTGGCCTATCGCAAAAGTCCGGTGGGGCAGGCGTTTCATCAGTTCTTCGGGGAAAACACCCTGCGCTCGGACTTGTCGGTCTCGGTGCCCGAACTGGGCTCGCTGCTGGATCACACCGGGCCCCTGGCCGAAGCCGAAGCCCGCGCCGCGCGCAACTTCGGCGCCGACCATACCTTTTTCGTGATCAACGGCACGTCCACCGCCAACAAGATCGTCTGGCACTCCATGGTCGGGCGCGATGACCTGGTGCTGGTGGACCGCAACTGCCACAAGTCGGTGTTGCATTCGATCATCATGACCGGTGCCATCCCGCTGTACCTGTGCCCGGAGCGCAACGAATTGGGCATCATCGGTCCGATTCCCCTGAGCGAGTTCAGCCCGGAATCGATCCGCGCCAAGATCGACGCCAGCCCCTTGACCCGCGGCCGGCCCCCCAAGGTGAAGCTGGCCGTGGTCACCAACTCCACCTACGACGGCCTGTGCTACAACGCCGAGCTGATCAAGCAGCAATTGGGCAACAGTGTCGAGGTGCTGCACTTCGATGAAGCCTGGTACGCCTATGCGGCGTTCCACGAGTTCTTTGCCGGGCGCTACGGCATGGGCACCTCGCGTACCCCGGACAGCCCGCTGGTGTTCACCACCCACTCCACCCACAAGCTGCTGGCGGCGTTCAGCCAGGCCTCGATGATCCATGTGCAGGACGGCGGCGCGCGTCAACTGGACCGCGACCGTTTCAATGAAGCCTTCATGATGCACATCTCCACGTCGCCGCAGTACAGCATCATTGCTTCGCTGGACGTCGCCTCGGCGATGATGGAAGGCCCGGCCGGGCGCTCGCTGCTGCAGGAAATGTTCGACGAGGCCCTGAGTTTTCGCCGCGCCCTGGCCAACCTGCGCCAGCATATCGCCGCCGAAGATTGGTGGTTCTCCATCTGGCAGCCGCCGTCGGTGGCGGGCATCGACCGCGTCGCCACGGCGGATTGGCTGTTGCAGCCGCAGGATGACTGGCACGGCTTTGGTGACGTGGCTGAAGACTATGTGCTGCTGGACCCGATCAAAGTGACCCTGGTGATGCCCGGCCTCACGGCCGGCGGTGCCTTGAGCGAGCATGGGATTCCCGCCGCAGTGGTCAGCAAATTCCTCTGGGAGCGTGGGCTGGTGGTGGAAAAGACCGGGCTGTATTCGTTCCTCGTGTTGTTTTCCATGGGCATCACCAAGGGCAAATGGAGTACCTTGCTCACCGAGTTGCTGGAGTTCAAGCGCAGTTACGACGCGAATGTCAGCCTCGTCAGTTGTTTGCCATCGGTGTTTGCCCAGGGCCCGGCGCGCTATCAGGGCCTGGGTTTGCGCGACCTGTGCGATCAATTGCACGGCTGTTACCGCAGCAACGCCACCGCCAGGCACCTCAAGCGCATGTACACGGTGTTGCCGGAAATCGCGATGAAACCCGCCGACGCCTATGACCAATTGGTAAGGGGCGAAGTGGAGGCCGTGTCCATTGATGCCTTGCCAGGACGCATTGCAGCCGTGATGCTGGTGCCTTATCCGCCGGGCATTCCGTTGATCATGCCGGGCGAGCGCTTTACCGAGTCGACCCGGTCGATCATCGACTACCTGGCGTTTGCCCGGACGTTCGATAGCAGTTTCCCCGGTTTTGTTGCCGATGTTCACGGGTTACAACACGAAGATGACGGCAGTGGTCGTTGTTACACCGTCGATTGCATCAAGGGTTAAGGATGTTTATGCAAGCTGTAATGAACCCGAAGTATCCAGGGCTCAGTGTGCGGGTCGCCGACGAGGGCTTCGACGCCTACGTGTGGGGCAATGATTTCAGCTTTGAGGTCAGTGCCTATGGCGTGCCGGAGATGGGCAGGCGGGTCGATCAATGGCCGGTGGAGCGCATCGTGCCGTACCGCAAGTGCTATGGCATCGACCCGGAAGAATTCGCCAGTTTTCGCGATGCGCCGGACAGTGCGATCTTCATGGCCTACCTGGATGATCGTGCGGTCGGGCATATCGTGGTCAGCACCAATTGGAACGGCTTTGCCCACGTTGACGAGCTGGCGGTGGCCTTGCCTGCCCGTCGGCACGGGGTGGCCAAGGCGTTGCTGGATGTGGCGCAGTTCTGGAGCCGCAAGAAAAACCTGCCGGGCATGATGCTGGAAACCCAGAACAACAACCTGGGTGCCTGCCGCCTGTATGAGCGTTGCGGCTACGTGATGGGCGGGATCGACCACCTGCGCTATCGCGGCATCGACCCGCAAACCCGTGAAGTGGCGATTTTCTGGTATCGGTTGTTCAAGACCGACGCCGAGCGGCGTTAACTTTCCAGCAGGCCCTGGGCCTTTTGCGTGACGATCTCCAGTAACGCATTCAGCGCAGGCGAGGTCACGCCATCCTTGAGTGTCAGCGCATACAGGCTGACCAGGATCGGCGGCGATACCGGGCATGTATCCAAACCCGCCTCACGCGCGCCAAACGCGGTGAACGGGTCGACAATCGCCAGGCCTTCGCCGGCTTCCACCATGCTGCGCATCATCTGGTAGGTCTGCACCCGTGTCTGCACCACCGGCAGCGGGCGCAAGGCTTGCAGCTTGGCGTCCAGCAGGCGGCTGAGCGGGTCGTGTCCTTCGAGCCCGATCATCGCTTGCCCGGCCAGGTCCTGCAGCGCAATGTACTTCTGCTTGGGCTTGAGCCAGCCGTGGGGCGCCAGCAATTGCAATTTGCCTTGGGCCAGCACCGTGCTGTGGATTTGCGGGTGTTCCGGGTCATGCAGGCTCAGGCCCACCTCGGCCTCGTGCAGCAGCAGGCTGCGCACGATTTCCCGGGTTGGCTGGCTCGACAGGTTGCACGGCGTGTCCTGGAAGCGTCGGCGCAGCAGCGCAATGCTCTGGGGCAGCAGTTGATTGGCCAGGGGCGGCGTGCACAAGGCGCGCAACGTGGGGGCGTGATGGTGTTTCAAGCGGCTGGCCAAGCGTTGCACCGGTTCCAGGGCTTCGTACACATGGGCCATTTCTGCCTGCAACTCCAGGGTTTCCCGTGTCGCCTGCAAACGCCCGCGCACACTGGCAAACAGCATGAAGCCCAATTGCCGCTCGGCCTCCTTGAGGGCCGCGTCGACATCGCCCACGGGAAGTTGCAACCATTCGGCGGCGGTGCCGAGGTGTCCGGTCTGCAGGATGGCCTGAATCACTTCGATATGACGTAAACGCATGGCCGGAGTCTATGTGCAGCGCCGTGGGGATTCAATGGTGCATGCCGTCGTGCGCAAAAAAGACGGTGTGGGTCGCGTATGTCGCTGGCGTTCAGCCAGGACCTCACTAGAATGGCGAGTCTGATCATCAACGACCAATGCCGATTACCGGCACATACAACAAAAACAGGTCTGGTCTCCTATGCCTCTGCCCTCGACAGTTCTCGGGGTAACGGTCAAGCAACTGCTGGTCCTGGTGACCGTAGGGTGCGTGGCTGCTTATCTCTTCAGCAATCACGATGAATCAGCTCCGGAAAACCTCACGCTTGAGGCATTTATCCGTGCCCAGGAGCCAGTCGCCGCGCAGGTCGGCACGGTGCTGGGCATGACGCAGGTCAAGCAGGTGGTGGCGTATCCGGGGTACAACTCGCCGGGCTACAGGCGGGTGATGTACGCGGTGGAAGGCGAGCGGGGCCGGTTGATGGTGACGCTCAAGCAAGTGGACGGTGAGTCGGGGCTTGAAGTGACGGAAATTCGCAGCCCGTGACCGCCCGGCCCAGTCGATGCCGTCAATGGCCGGGACTGAGCAGGTACGCCTGGGCGATCAAGCTTATGAGGCGAGGACGGTCTGCGATTCGCGGACGATAATGGTCCCCGACTGAATCAGCTTGAACTCATCGCCTTCGAGTTTTTCTACCCGGTCGCCAATGGCCAGCTTGTAGGTGGTGGTGGGTGCCGAGCCAGCCAGGTCGCCTTGCGCCGGGTTGGATTCCTGGAACTCATGCACCGAATACACGCGTCCTTCTGCGTCTCTGGCATGAAACTGTCCGACTAGTACTGCTGCCATCTGTTTAGAACCTCTGGAGATAAACACTCAATTCGCGGTGCTGTAGACCGTCATAAAGAGGGGGAGTTTACCTATTGAAAAAAAATACTATTCGCTGACATTTTCAGACGGTTCCTACGCATCAAATCGCGGGCCAAACGTCTGGAGGATTATCAAAACCTTCTGGTGAACGCACTGCGAAGCCTTTATAACTACAAGCTCCCTTAGTCAGACGTCGAGAAACCCAATGAGCAAGGTCTACACGATTGCCGTCCTGGTTGGCAGCCTGAGAAAAGACTCGATCAACCGCAAGGTCGCCCTGGCACTGGCCGAAATGGCCCCCGCCAACCTGAAGTTGAACATTGTGGAAATTGGCGATTTGCCGCTCTACAACGAGGACATCGACGGGGCATCGCCGCCCGCAGCCTACAGTACTTTCCGTCAGCAGGTACGTTCATCCGACGCGGTGTTGTTTGTGACACCGGAGTACAACCGCTCCGTACCCGCGCCGTTGAAGAATGCGATTGACGTCGGCTCCCGTCCTTATGGCCAAAGCGCCTGGAGCGGCAAGCCGGGGGCGATCATCAGCGTATCCCCGGGCGCCGTTGGCGGTTTTGGCGCCAACCACCATCTGCGCCAGTCCCTGGTGTTCCTCGATGTGCCATGCATGCAGCAGCCGGAAGCCTACCTGGGCGGAGCGGGCAGCGTGTTCGATGACGCCGGCAAGGTGTCGGAAAAGACCAGGCCGTTCCTGCAGGCATTTATTGATGCCTACGGCAAATGGGTAGAAAAACAGACAGCTTGAATCTGCGCCATTGTCCACTGTGGGAGGGGCAAGCCCTGACGCCAGTCAGTTAAGGATGAACACTGTAACTGTGGTGAGCGGGCTTGCCCCGCGCTGGGCTGCGCAGCAGCCCCAATAAGAGCGCTGCAGTGTGCCAGGCAGGTCCGGGGCTGTGTTTTGGGGCTGCTGC
>NZ_VYKD01000014.1:0-311561 GCF_032424295.1 Pseudomonas sp. JV449
TGAAATACACCAAAAAAGTGGGAGGGGGCTACACCCCGATGGCCATGGGTATCGACACAACTTTGGCTCAACGCTGAACGCCCGGCAGATAGGGCACTGTGGTGAGCGGGCTTGTCCCGCGTTGGGCTGCGTAGCAGCCCCAAAACCAGTGTCTACAGAGTGTCTGATACACCGCATTCTTCTGGACTTGGGCTGCTACGCAGCCCAGCGCGGGACAAGCCCGCTCACCACAACAGCCCTATCTGCCGCGCGTTCAGCGTTAAACAGCCTCACCCCGCCTGCCGCAAATGCTCCATCGCCCAAACCGCCGCTTCCACCCGCGACCGCAACCCCAGCTTATGCAGCAAATTCTTCACATGCACCTTCACCGTGCCCTCGGTAATCCCCAGCTTATGCCCGATCACCTTGTTGCTGTGCCCACTGGCAATCGTCCTCAGCACCTGGCGTTCGCGCTCGGTCAATTCCACTGCCCCATGGGGCTGCGGCGAGCGCAGGGCCTGGGCCAGTACGCGGGTCAGGCCGGGGCTGATGACCAATGCGCCATGCAACGCGTCACGGATGTACTGGATCAACAACTCCGGCTCCATGTCCTTGAGCAGATAGCCATTGGCATCCAGGCGCAGCGCATCACGGATGTCGTCCTCGGCGTCGGACACGGTGAACAGCAGCACCTTGCCGGCATAGTTCATGGCGCGCAGGCGGCGCAGGGTTTCCAGGCCGTTCATGTGCGGCATGTTGTTGTCCAGCAGGACCAGGTCCGGTTGCAGCCCGTCGATCTGGTCCAGGGCTTCCTGGCCGTTGCCGGCTTCGCCGACCACTTGCAGGTCGTCTTCCAGTTCAAGCATCTGGCGCATGCCGTGGCGCATCATCGGGTGATCGTCGACCAGCAGGATACGGTGGCGGGTGAGGGTGTTCATGAGGCGGTGCCTTGTAGGGAGTGGCCGAGAAATTCCGGTTGGAAACGCAATTGCACGCGGGTGCCCTGGGGCTCGCGGGGGCTGATGTCGAGGCGGCCATGCAGGCTGCGGGCGCGCTCGTCCATGATGGTCAGGCCGTGGTGTTCGCGGGTGTCGACCTCACCGCAGAAGCCCCGGCCGTCGTCCTCGATGCTCAGGCTCACGGTCTCGCCTTCCTGGCGCAGTTGCAGCCAGGCGTTTTGCGCATGGGCATGGCGCAGGCAATTGGACAGGGCCTCGCGGGTGACCTGCAACAAGTGGATCTGTTCGCTGGCCGACAGTTGGAAGGCCAGGGCGTCCACATGCAGGTGCACCTGGAACTCACCACGCCGCGAGAACTCTTCGGCGGTCTCCTGCAGTTCCTGCACCAGCCCGGCATCGTGGATTTGCAGGCGGAAGGTGGTGAGCAATTCGCGCAGTTGGCGGTAGGCGTTGTTCAGGCCATCGCGCAGTTCGGCGGTGACGGTGGCCAGGGTTTCCACCGGTTCGCCACGGCGGATCAGGGTTTGCATGCGGCTGACCTGCAGCTTCATGTAGGACAGCGCCTGGGCCAGGGAATCGTGCAGTTCGCGGGCGATGATGGTGCGTTCGTCGAGCAGCAGCAGGCGGTGGTCCTGTTCACGCTGGCGCTTGAGCGACAGCGAGGTGCCGATCAGGTTGGCCAGGGCCTGGATCAGTTGTTTTTCCCAATCCTGGGGGGGATGGCCATCGTCGAAGTGGGCCTTGAGTTCGCCCAGTTCCGAGCCCTGGTTGCTGATGCTGAATACCTGGGGGAGCGCCACTTTCTGTTTTTGGCACGTTGCGCAATCACCGATGGCGCAGACGTTGCGGCTATCCCCTCCATTCAGGGAGAGCATCTGCTGGGCCGGCGCGAGGAAGTGCCCTTGCAGGCACAGCGACAGGCGCAACCCCGGCAGGCGTTTCTGGAAGCGCCGGATCAGTTCATCCAGGCCCTCGGCGTTCGCCAGGCGCGTGGCCAGGCTGCGGCTGCTCTGGTAAAGCAGCTCCAGGGCGGCGTTGGCTTGTTGCAGGTTGAGGGTTTTCTGCCGCACCTGGCTCTCCAGGGTGCGGTGGGAGTGTTCAATGGTCTCGGCCATGGCGTTGAAGCTCAGGGCCAATTGCCCCAGTTCATCCTCGGAGCGGTGATTGACCCGGGTCTTGAAGTCACCATCACGAAAGCGCCGGGTCGCGTGCACCAGTTCTTCCAGGGGGTTGACCACGCCGTACTGCAGTTCATACAGGCCGATCAGCAGGATGATCAGCGTGCTGAACAGCGCCAGGCCCTGGATGCCTTGCTGCCAGCCCTGTTTCTGTTCGCTGTGTTGTTGCAGGAGGCTGACGAATTGGTTCAGTTGCTCGACGAACCCCGGTGCGCTGGCCTGGAACAGCACCGCGTCGCCGCGTGCCAGCGCCGGGCGCAGATCGGTGTCCCAGCGCTGCTGGATCTGTTGGTAGCTCTGCAGCAGGGCGCTGCGCGGGCCGTCTTCGAGCACCGCCTTGAGCGATTGGCTGTCGAGGCGCCCTTGCAGGCTGTGGGTGATGGCGTCGATCTCGTCGGCAGGGGCCCCGGCGGCGAGTTTCCAGCTCAGGTGGTAGGTCTCCATGCGCACCGAGCCGGCGGTGTTGATGGCGGCCGCGTCGCCCTGGCTGAACCAGGCGATCAAGCCGGCGCTCAAGGAGCTGGCGAGGGCGAGAATGGCGATCAGGATTACCGCCAGGCCGGCGCGAGCGGGCAGGGAGCTGCGCAGCCAGTTAAACATGGCGGCGTGATCGAAGGGGGTTGAGAGCCTGCATGGCGGCACCTGCAAAGGGAAAAGGGCTGAAAAACCGCAATCCCTGGCGCACTACCTCTAAAGAGTTGCCGGCCAACCCTCCCACGGGAAAACGCCGGCACAAGAGACCAATCCATTGATAAATAAAGACTTTCTCTTGTTGTTAGGACTACCTCCTTAGAGGTATGTGGGGCCAGCATAGCCCCATACCCCCCAGGCGGACGTTGACCTGGGTCAAGTTCCACGGGGGTGTCGCCCCTAACCTGCGCCCATGGAATCACTTTCTGGAGCGCATACCGTGACTCAACCCCGTATGAGACAAGGCCTGGTGCTGGGCATGAGCACACTCGCCTTCACCGTCTGCTTTATGGTGTGGATGATGTTCGCCGTGTTGGGCGTGCCCATCAAAGAGCTGTTGCAACTCAACGAAACCCAGTTCGGCCTGTTGGCCGCCACGCCGGTGTTGACCGGTTCCCTGGTGCGCCTGCCCCTGGGCCTGCTGACTGACCGCTTCGGCGGGCGCATCGTGTTCTTCCTGTTGATGCTCGCCTGCGTGCTGCCGCTGTACCTGATCACCTACGCCACCGCCTATTGGCAGTTCCTGGTGCTGGGTCTGTTCGTCGGCCTGGCCGGCGGTTCGTTTTCGGTGGGCATCGCCTACGTGGCCAAGTGGTTCGACAAAGAGAACCAGGGCTTTGCCATGGGCGTGTTCGGCGCCGGCAACGCGGGCGCCGCCGTCACCAAGTTTCTGGCCCCGGCGCTGATCGCCCTCGGCACCTGGCACCTGGTGCCCAAGGTGTTCGGCGCGATCCTGTTTATCACCGCGCTGCTGTTCTGGTTCCTCACCAGCGAGAACAAGACCCACCGCAGTGGCGGCGGCGCCAGCCTGCGCCAGCAGTTGCTGTGCCTGAAAGACCCGGCCGTGTGGCGCTACTGCCAGTACTACTCGATTGTGTTCGGCGGCTACGTGGCCCTGGCGCTGTGGATGACCAAATACTACGTGCAGGAATACGGCTTCAGCCTGCAAAGCGCCGCGCTGCTGGCCGCGTGTTTCTCCCTGCCCGGCGGCGTGCTGCGTGCGGTGGGCGGCTGGATGTCCGACCGCTGGGGTGCCCAGAGCGTGACCTGGTGGGTGCTGTGGGTGAGCTGGATCTGCCTGTTCCTGCTCAGCTACCCGCAGACCCAATTGCAGGTGCAGACCGTCAACGGTCCCCTGGATTTCCACATCGGCCTCAACGCCACCCTGTTCACCGTGCTGTTGTTTGTGATGGGCATCGCCTTCGCGTTCGGCAAGGCCTCGGTGTTCAAGTACATCGCCAATGACTACCCACAGAACATGGGCGCGGTGTCCGGCATCGTCGGCCTGGCCGGTGGCCTGGGCGGCTTTGTGCTGCCGATCCTGTTTGGCGCCCTGGTGGACCTCACCGGCGTGCGCTCGTCTTGCTTCATGTTGATGTACGGCGTGGTCTGGGTGTCCCTGACCTGGATGTACTTCAGCGAAATGCGCAAGCAACCGCTGTTGGGCAAAACCGCCCAACCTCTCCAAGGAGAATGAACATGTCCATCGCGCAAAAGCCCGGCTCGGGGCCGGTGATCCACGACTGGCGCCCTGAAGACCCGGCGTTCTGGGGCGCCAGCGGCAAGAAGACCGCGACCCGCAACCTGTGGATCTCGATTCCCGCGCTGTTGCTGGCCTTCGCCGTGTGGATGGTGTGGAGCACGGTGATCGTGCGCCTGAACGCCATCGGCTTTACGTTCACCACCGACCAGCTGTTCTGGCTGGCGGCGTTGCCGGGCCTGTCCGGTGCCACCTTGCGGGTGTTCTACTCGTTCATGGTGCCGATCTTCGGCGGCCGCCGCTGGACCGCCCTGAGCACCGCGTCGCTGCTGCTGCCGTCGCTGTGGATGGGCTTTGCGGTGCAAGACCCCAACACCCCCTACAGCGTGTTTGTACTGATCGCGCTGCTGTGCGGTTTCGGCGGCGGCAACTTCGCCTCGAGCATGTCCAATATCAGCTTCTTCTACCCCAAGTCGCAGCAAGGCACGGCCCTGGGCCTGAACGCCGGCCTCGGCAACCTGGGGGTGTCGGTGATGCAGTTCTGCGTGCCGCTGGTGATCACGTTCGGCGTGTTCGGCCTGGTGGGCGGTCAACCGCAGACCTTGGCGGATGGCAGTCAACTCTGGCTGCAGAACGCCGGTTTCATCTGGGTGCCGTTTATCCTCACCGTCACCGTGGCGGCCTGGTTCGGCATGAATGACCTGTCCAGCGCCCGCGCTTCGTTCAGCGAGCAGGCGGTGATCTTCAAGCGCAAGCACAACTGGCTGATGTGCTGGTTGTACCTGGCGACTTTCGGCTCATTCATCGGCTTTTCGGCGGCGTTCCCGCTGCTGATCAAGACCTCGTTCCCCGATGTGGTGGCACTGAAATTCGCCTTCCTCGGCCCGCTGGTCGGTGCCCTGGTACGCCCACTGGGCGGCTGGCTGGCGGACAAGCTGGGCGGCGCACGGGTGACCTTGTGGAACTTCGTGCTGATGATCGTGATGGTGTTCGGCGTGCTGCACTTTTTGCCGCAGAACGGGCAGGGCGGCAGCTTCTACGGTTTCCTCGGCATGTTCATGCTGCTGTTCATCACCACCGGCGTCGGCAATGGCTCCACCTTCCGCATGATCCCGGTGATCTTCCGCACCCAGCACGAGAAGGCCAGTGCCGGTAAATCCGCCGCCGAGCGCGAGCAGGCGATCAAGGATGCCGGCAAGGAATCCGCCGCCGTGCTGGGCTTCAGCTCGGCCATGGGTGCCTTCGGTGCGTTCTTCATTCCCAAGTCCTTCGGCACGTCCATGGCCGCCACCGGCAGCCCGGCGATGGCCTTCTACATGTTTGTCGGTTTCTACCTGAGCTGCATTGTCGTGACCTGGTGGTGGTACGCCCGCAAAGGCTGCGCCACACCCTGCTGATCGACCACGAATTCGCGGGGCAACGCACCCCACGGCACGCCTGATGAGGAAAGCATCATGAGTCACTTACTGGATCAACTGCGGTTCTTCAACCGCAAGCAAAACGAATTCTCCGACGGTCACGGCGAGACCCGTAAGGAGTCCCGCGACTGGGAGAACGTCTACCGCTCGCGCTGGCAGTACGACAAGATCGTGCGCTCCACCCACGGCGTTAACTGCACCGGCTCGTGCTCGTGGAAGATCTACGTGAAGAACGGCCTGATCACCTGGGAAACCCAGCAGACCGACTACCCGCGCACCCGCAACGACCTGCCCAACCATGAGCCGCGCGGCTGCCCACGGGGGGCCAGCTACAGCTGGTACATCTACAGCGCCAACCGCCTCAAGTACCCGAAGATCCGCAAGCCGCTGCTCAAGCTGTGGCGTGACGCGCGCCAGACCCTGTCGCCGGTGGAGGCGTGGGCGAGCATCGTCGAGGACAAGGTCAAGGCCGACTCGTACAAGAGCAAGCGCGGCATGGGCGGTTTCATTCGCTCGAACTGGGAAGAGGTCAACGAGATCATCGCCGCCTCCAACGTCTACACCATCAAGCAATACGGCCCGGACCGCATCGTCGGCTTCTCGCCGATCCCGGCCATGTCCATGGTCAGCTACGCGGCGGGTTCGCGTTACCTGTCGCTGATCGGCGGCGTGTGCCTGAGCTTCTACGATTGGTACTGCGACCTGCCACCGGCCTCGCCGATGGTGTGGGGCGAGCAGACCGACGTGCCGGAATCGGCCGACTGGTACAACTCCAACTACATCATCGCCTGGGGTTCCAACGTCCCGCAGACCCGTACCCCGGACGCACACTTCTTCACCGAGGTGCGCTACAAGGGCACCAAGACCGTGGCCATCACCCCCGACTACTCGGAAGTAGCCAAGCTCACCGACCTGTGGCTCAACCCCAAGCAGGGCACCGACGCCGCGTTGGCCCAGGCCTTCAACCATGTGATCTTCAAGGAATTTCACCTGGATAAACCGAGCGCCTACTTCACCGACTACGCCAAGCGCTTTACCGACTTGCCGGTACTGGTGATGCTCAAGCCGATGACCGGGTTCGCCCCTGGCGCCGGCTTCCAGCCTGACCGCTTCCTGCGCGCCTCGGACCTCACCGGCAACCTCGGCCAGGACAACAACCCGGAATGGAAAACCATTGCCCTCGACGAGAGCGGTGAGTTGGTCTCGCCACAAGGCTCCATCGGCTACCGCTGGGGCGAGAAGGGCAAGTGGAACATCCTCGCGAAGGAGGGCGGTGAAGGCCGCCCCATCGACCTCAAGCTCAGCCTTATCGGTGACGACGTCGCCGAAGTGGCCTTCCCGTATTTTGCCGGCGAAGCCCACGAGCACTTCCAGCACGTGGCTGGCGATGCCGTGCAGTTCCGCCGCGTGCCGGTGCACAGCGTGACCCTGGCCGACGGCAGCGTGGCCAAAGTGGCGACGGTGTTCGACTTGTCCGCCGCCAACCTGGCCATCGACCGTGGCCTGGGCGGCCAGAACGTGGCCAAGGACTACGACGACGCCAGCGTGCCGGGCACCCCGGCGTGGCAGGAAGCGATCACCGGCGTCAGCCGCGAGAAAGCCATCCAGATCGCCCGTGAGTTCGCCGACAACGCCGACAAGACCAAGGGCCGTTCGATGATCATCGTCGGCGCGGCGATGAACCACTGGTACCACATGGACATGAACTACCGCGGGCTGATCAATATGCTCATGCTCTGCGGTTGCGTCGGCCAGACCGGCGGCGGCTGGGCCCACTACGTCGGCCAGGAAAAACTGCGCCCGCAATGCGGCTGGCTGCCCCTGGCCTTTGGCCTCGACTGGAACCGCCCGCCACGCCAGATGAACGGCACCAGCTTCTTTTACGGGCACAGCTCGCAATGGCGCCACGAGAAGATGAGCATGCATGACGTGCTCTCGCCGCTGGCCGACAAATCGCAGTTCCCGGAACACGCCCTGGACTACAACATCCGCGCCGAACGCGCCGGCTGGTTGCCGAGTGCGCCACAGCTCAACACCAACCCGCTGCACATCTGCCGTGATGCGGCCGCCGCCGGCATGACGCCGAAAGACTACGTGGTCAAGTCCTGGCAGGACGGCAGCCTGCGCTTCGCCTGCGAACAGCCGGACAGCCCGGTGAACTTCCCGCGCAACATGTTTATCTGGCGCTCCAACCTGCTCGGTTCCTCGGGCAAGGGCCATGAGTACATGCTCAAGTACCTGTTGGGCACCAAGAACGGCGTGATGAACGAAGACATCGGCCACAGTACCGAATGCAAGCCCACCGAGGCCGAATGGGTCGAGGACGGCGCCATCGGCAAGCTCGACCTGGTGACCACCCTGGACTTCCGCATGTCCTCCACCTGCGTGTATTCCGACATCGTCTTGCCGACCGCCACCTGGTACGAAAAAGACGACATGAACACCTCGGACATGCACCCGTTCATTCACCCGTTGTCGGCGGCCATCGACCCGGCGTGGGAGTCGCGCTCCGACTGGGAAATCTACAAGGGCATCGCCAAGGCGTTCTCGGCCATGTCGGTCGGCCACCTGGGCGTGGAGCAAGACCTGGTCACCGTCCCGTTGATGCACGACAGCGTCGGCGAACTGGCCCAGCCGTTTGGCGGCACCGACTGGAAAAGCGCCGGTGTGGCGCCGGTTCCGGGCAAGAACGCGCCGAACATGGCAGTGGTGGAGCGGGACTACCCGAACATCTACAAGCAGTTCTCGTCCCTGGGTCCGATGCTGGAAAAACTCGGCAACGGCGGCAAGGGCATCAACTGGAACACCGATGAAGAAGTCGAGTTCCTCGGCGAGCTGAACCATCACGAAAGCGCGGCGGGCATCAGCCACGGCCGGCCGAAAATCGACACGGCCATCGACGCCGCCGAAGTGATCCTGTCCCTGGCCCCGGAAACCAACGGCAAGGTCGCCTTGAAAGCCTGGGCCGCGCTGTCGGAATTCACCGGCATCGACCACAGCCACCTGGCGATCTCCAAGGCCCACGAAGCGATTCGCTTCCGCGACATCCAGGCGCAGCCGCGCAAGATCATCTCCAGCCCGACCTGGTCAGGCCTGGAAGACGAGCACGTGAGCTACAACGCCGGCTACACCAACGTGCATGAAAACATCCCATGGCGCACCATCACCGGCCGCCAGCAGTTCTACCAGGATCACCCGTGGATGCAGGCGTTCGGCGAGCAGTTGATGAGCTACCGGCCACCGGTCAACACCCGCACCATCGAAGGCGTGAAGGGCAAGCGCAGCAATGGCGAGACCGAGATTGTGCTGAACTGGATCACCCCGCACCAGAAGTGGGGCATCCACAGCACCTACAGCGACAACCTGCTGATGCTCACCCTGAGCCGTGGCGGACCGATCGTGTGGCTCTCGGAAATCGACGCCAAGCGTGCCGGCATCGAAGACAACGACTGGATCGAATGCTTCAACGTCAACGGTGCATTGACCGCCCGTGCGGTGGTCAGCCAGCGCGTCAAGGAAGGCATGGTGATGATGTACCACGCCCAGGAACGCATCGTGAACGTGCCGGGTTCGGAAACCACCAAGACCCGTGGCGGCCACCACAATTCGGTAACCCGCGTGGTGCTCAAGCCGACCCACATGATCGGCGGCTATGCCCAGCAGGCCTACGGTTTCAACTACTACGGCACGGTCGGTTGCAACCGCGATGAGTTTGTCGTGGTGCGCAAGATGGCCAAGGTCGACTGGCTCGATGGCTCCAGCGGCGATGACTTGCCGCGCCCATTGCCGACTGACATCGAGGAGAACTGAGATGAAAATTCGCTCACAGATCGGCATGGTCCTCAACCTGGACAAATGCATCGGCTGCCACACCTGTTCGATCACCTGCAAGAACGTGTGGACCAGCCGTGAAGGCATGGAATACGCCTGGTTCAACAACGTCGAGTCCAAGCCCGGCATCGGCTACCCCAAAGAGTGGGAAAACCAGGACAAGTGGAAGGGCGGCTGGGTGCGCAACGCCAACGGCTCGATCAACCCACGCATCGGTGGCAAGTTCCGCGTGTTGGCGAACATCTTCGCCAACCCCGACCTGCCGAGCCTGGACGACTACTACGAGCCGTTCGACTTCGACTATCAGCACTTGCACACCGCGCCATTGGGCGAGCACCAGCCGACCGCACGCCCGCGTTCGCTGGTGTCCGGCAAGCGCATGGAAAAGATCGAGTGGGGCCCGAACTGGGAGGAAATCCTCGGCACCGAGTTCGCCAAGCGCCGCAAGGACAAGAACTTCGACCAGATCCAGGCCGACATTTATGGTGAGTACGAAAATACCTTCATGATGTACCTGCCGCGTCTGTGCGAGCACTGCCTCAACCCGGCGTGTGCGGCATCCTGCCCGAGCGGTGCGATCTACAAGCGTGAAGAAGACGGCATCGTGCTGATCGACCAGGAGAAGTGCCGGGGCTGGCGCATGTGCATCAGCGGCTGCCCGTACAAGAAAATCTACTTCAACTGGAAGAGCGGCAAGTCCGAGAAGTGCATCTTCTGCTACCCGCGTATCGAAGCCGGTATGCCGACCGTGTGCGCCGAAACCTGCGTGGGTCGGATTCGCTACCTCGGTGTGCTGCTGTACGACGCCGACCGCATCAGCGAAGTGGCCAGCACCGCCAACGAGCAGGACCTGTACGAGAAGCAACTGGAAATTTTCCTCGACCCGAATGACCCGGCGGTGATTCGTCAGGCCCTGGCCGATGGCGTGCCGCAGTCGGTGATCGACTCGGCCCAGCGTTCGCCGGTGTACAAAATGGCCGTCGACTGGAAGTTGGCACTGCCGCTGCACCCGGAATACCGCACCTTGCCGATGGTCTGGTACGTGCCGCCGCTGTCACCGATCCAGAACGCCGCCGCGGCCGGCACCGTGGGCATGAACGGGGTGATCCCGGATGTGGACAGCCTGCGTATTCCGCTGCGCTACCTGGCGAACATGCTCACCGCCGGCGATGAAAAACCGGTCAAGCGTGCACTCAAGCGCTTGTTGGCGATGCGCGCCTACAAACGCTCCCAGCAAGTCGATGGCGTACAGGACCTGCAAGTGCTCGAAGACGTCGGCCTGAGCGTGGAGCAGGTGGAAGAGATGTACCGCTACCTGGCCATCGCCAACTACGAAGACCGCTTCGTGGTACCGAGCGCCCACCGTGAAGACGCCATGAGCGACGCGTTCGCCGAACGCTCCGGCTGTGGTTTCAGCTTCGGCAGCGGTTGCAGCGGCAGCTCCGACACCAACATGTTCGGCGCCAAGAAAGCCAACCGCCGTGACGTGCTGAAAACCGTCCAGATCTGGGAGGACTGAGCCATGCGCATTCTTAAAGTGATTTCGTTGCTGCTGGACTACCCCACTGAAACCTTGGTGAACGGTCGCGATGAACTGGAGCAGGCGATTCTCGAATCCCGGGAAATCAGCCCCAAGCAGCGCGGTGCGTTGTTCGAGCTGCTGGAACTGATCTGCGCCAATGACCTGATGGACGGCCAGGAACACTACGGCGCGCTGTTTGGCCGGGGCCGTTCGCTGTCGCTGTTGTTGTTCGAACACGTGCACGGCGAGTCCCGCGACCGTGGCCAGGCCATGGTCGACATGATGGCCCAGTACGAAGAAGCCGGGTTTGCCATTGGCGTCAAGGAGCTGCCGGATTATATCCCGCTGTACCTGGAGTTCCTGTCCACCCGCGAAGACATCGAGGCCCGCGAGGGCCTGGCGGATGTGGCGCACCTGTTGGCCTTGCTCGCTGCGCGTCTGGACGAGCGTGAGAGCGGCTATGCCAGTTGCTTCCGTGCGCTGTTGCAGATTGCCGGCGCCGAGCCGCACCAGGCCGTGGCCGAACTGCGCGCCCAGGTCGCCGCCGAACCGCGGGACGACTCCCTCGAAGCCCTGGACAAAATCTGGGAAGAGGAGGCGGTGGACTTTATGCAGGCTGAGCAACAGGACCGCTGCGGCTCGATGCCAAGCGCCCCCGGCAAGGCCCGCGAAGAAAGCGCGGTGCCGTTGCATTGGGTGGATTTTCAGCAAGAAGGCCGGGCCGCAGCGCCCGCCGGGGAGGTGGGTAATGTCTAAGTGGAATTTGCTGGTATTCGGGGTGTACCCCTATGTGGCCCTGGCGATCTGCCTGTTGGGCAGTTGGGCGCGGTTCGACCTGTCGCAGTACACCTGGAAGGCCGGTTCCAGCCAGATGCTCAACAACCGGGGCATGCGCGTGGCGAGCAACTTTTTCCACATCGGCGTGCTGTTCGTGCTGGCCGGGCATTTTGTCGGCCTGCTGACCCCGGCGTCGGTCTACCACCATGTGATCAGCACTGAGAACAAGCAGTTGCTGGCGATGGTCTCCGGTGGCTTTTTCGGCCTGCTGTGCCTGGTGGGCTTGCTGATGCTGGTCAAGCGTCGCCTGGGCGATCCGCGCGTGCGGGCGACCTCGAGCCCGTCGGACATCCTGATCCTGTTGGTGCTGCTCGCGCAGTTGCTGCTGGGCCTGCTGACCATCGTCGCCTCCACCGGGCATATGGACGGCTCGGTGATGGTGATGCTCGCCGACTGGGCGCAGAACGTGGTGCTGTTGCGGCCGGTGGAAGCGGCCGAGTCGATTGCGCCGGTGTCGCTGATCTACAAGGCCCACGTGGCGCTGGGCTTGACCCTGTTTGTGCTGTTCCCGTTTACCCGCCTGGTGCACATGGTCAGCGCGCCGATCTGGTACCTGGGGCGTCGTTATCAAATCGTGCGGCAGAAGTATTGAGGAGAACGTCATGACTACAGGATGCGGATGTGGTGGCGGTAACGGCGGCAGCGGTGGTTGCGGCTCGTCGGCCAAGGAACCGGTGATGGCCCAGGCTTCTTTCGAGGAAATCAAGGCGCCGGAGTTAATCGCCAGCAGTGAACAGGAATGGCCGATCATCAGCGTCAACGGCGTGGCGGTCACGCCCGAGGCCATGGCCCTGGAGTTGCAATACCACCCGGCCGCCAGCCGCGAGGAGGCGATGTACCTGGCCGCCCGCGCGCTGGTGATCCGCGAGCTGTTGCAACAGCGGATCGCCGAGCTGGGCCTGGCGGTGGAAATCGCCGCCGGAGAGAACGAAGAAGAAGCCGCCACGCGTTTGCTGCTGGAGCGCGAGGTGACGGTGCCCGACTGCGACGAAGCCACCTGCGTGCGCTACTTCGAGAACAACCGTGGGCGCTTTCACAGCGCGCCGTTGCTGGCGGTGCGGCACATCCTGCTCGAGTGCGCGCCGGACGACGCCGAGGCGCGCCACCTGGCGCACACCCAGGCTGAAGTCCTGCTGCTGAGCCTGGAAGAACATCCGGGCCAGTTTGCCGAACTGGCGCTCAAGTACTCGGCCTGCCCGTCCAAGGCCCAGGGCGGTTCGTTGGGCCAGGTGAGTAAGGGCCAGACCGTGCCCGAGCTGGAGCGCCAGCTGTTCACCCTGGCCCCAGGCCTGGCCGCCAAGCCGCTGGAGAGCCGTTATGGCTGGCACGTAATCAGCGTCGACCAGCGTATCGAAGGCCAGCCGCTGCCTTATGAAGCGGTCGCGGTCGCGATTCGCACCCAATTGCAGCAAGGGGTGTGGCAGAAGGCATTGGTGCAGTACCTGCAAACCCTGATCGGCGCAGCGGACATCCTCGGCATCGCGCTGCAGGGTGCCGACTCACCGTTGGTGCAGTGACATGAGCCTGGTGGATGGGGTGGGCCGTTCGATCGATTACCTGCGCTTGTCGGTGACCGACCGTTGCGATTTTCGTTGTGTGTACTGCATGGCGAAAAACATGACATTCCTGCCGCGCCAGCAGGTGTTGACCCTGGAAGAACTGCAACGCCTGGCCGCGCTGTTCGTGGGGCAGGGCGTGCGCAAGATCCGCCTCACCGGGGGCGAACCGCTGATTCGCCCGGGCATTGTCGGGCTGTGCCGCAACATCGCGGCACTGCCGGGCTTGCGTGAACTGGTGATGACCAGCAATGGCTCGCAGTTGGCGCGACTGGCGCGGCCATTGGTGGAGGCGGGGGTCAAGCGCATGAACATCAGCCTCGACAGCCTGGATGCGCAACGCTTTCGCGGGATTACCCGCAACGGTGATCTGCGCCAGGTGCTGGACGGTATCGAGGCCGCGCGGGATGCGGGGTTCGAGCGGGTCAAGCTCAACTGCGTGGTAATGAAGGGGCGCAACTTCGACGAGGTCCCGGCGTTGGTGCGGTACGCCATCGACCAGGGGATCGACATCAGTTTTATCGAGGAAATGCCCCTGGGGGACGTGGGGCGATCGCGGGGGGAGACGTTCTGCTCCAGCGACGAAGTGCGCGCGGTGATTGCCCGTGAATTTGGATTGATCGATAGCACCGAGAACAGCGGCGGGCCGGCGCGGTATGTGCGGCTGGCCGGGCATCCTGGGACGCGGGTGGGGTTTATTTCGCCTAATTCCCATAATTTCTGTGGCAGTTGTAATCGGGTACGGATGACGGTGGAAGGGCAGTTGCTGTTGTGCCTGGGGCAGGAGGATGCGCTGGATTTTCGCGCGTTGTTACGGCGCTATCCGTTGGAGGATGGGCCGTTGGTCGAGGCGTTGCACAGGGGGTTGAAGGGCAAGCCGTTGCGGCATGATTTCAGTGGGGCGGGGGAGGTGCAGGTGGTGCGGTTTATGAATATGAGTGGGGGGTGAGGGGAGGTGTGGGGTGGTGTGGTACTGAGTACATATCCGTTTCTTCGGTAACGGCGGCTTAGGGTTCCGCTCTTACAGCGGGTCACTTTTGGAAGAGCGCCAAAAGTAACCAAAAACGCTTCGCCCCAACACTCGGCACCTCGCTTAGGCTCGGTGTGCCCTCACTCCGGCTTTGGAGCGTGGGCCGCCGCAATGGGCCATCCATGGCCCAGTGCGGCTAACCCGGCGTCCTGCCGGGTTACCCACGCTCCAAAGCCTGCGTTCGGCCAGCGTGTTTGACGGGGCGATTTGAGATCAAGAGCCAAAGCGCGGCGGCCTTAGAGCCGACCGGAGTTGGGTCTGGTGTACTGGGTTAAAAATGTGGGAGGGGGCTTGCCCCCGATGAGCATGGGTATCTACACAACTTCCAGTGAATACGGAATCTATGGCAATTAGGCTTCTGTGGTGAGCGGGCTTGCCCCGCGCTGGGTTGCGAAGCAGCCCCAAAACCTTCACCTCGATTGATTCTGGCACTCTGCGGTGACCTTATTGGGGCCGCTTCGCAGCCCAGCGCGGGCGGTGCGACGATTCGACAAGCCCGCTCACCACAGAGTTATGTGTCAGCCTTTAAGAGTTGTGCAGATACCTATGCCCCGATGAGGGAGTGTCAGTTGGTGGATTTGGTACTGACCCACTGCAATCGGGAGCAAGTCGAATCGTCGCACCGCCCCTCCCACATTTTTGAACGGCATCAGGCGTTAGCCAGATTCGCCAGTGCGATCCCTGAAACGTAGCGCTCCAGATTCGCCAAAAACGTATCGGCAATCTCGTTGCGGCTATTGGTCGAAATCGCCGACGTATGCGGCGACAACCGCACCCGTGGGTGGCTGTACAGCGGGTGCCCATCCGGCAAGGGCTCCGGCTCGGTCACGTCAAGCGATGCCAGGCCGATCCGGCCGTTATCCAGCGCCTCCAGCAACGCCTCCTGATCGAGCAAGCCGCCGCGCGCGATGTTGATCAGGTGCAGTCCCGGCTTGGCGCTGCCCAGCACATCGCGGTTGATGATATGCCGCGTGGCGTCGGTCAGTGGCGCGGCCACTACCAGATGGTCGGCGCGGGCGAACAGGTCGTGGATGTCGTTGGCGGCCTGCACTCCTGCGCCGAACGGTGCCTGGCTCTGACGCAGGGCCACAACGTTGATGCCCAGGCCCAGGGCTTTTTGCGCCAGGCTTTCACCAATCGCACCAAAGCCGAGGATGCCCAGGGTGATGCCCTTGAGTGGGCGCAGGGCGGTGAAATTCCATTGCGAGTCCTTCACCCAGATGTCCGGTAAATGCTTGGCCGCGGCAAAGATCGCCGCCAGGGCGAACTCGGCGAGGTTGTCGGCGGCGCTGCCCCGGGAGGTGGTCACCGGCGGGCCGTTGAACAGCCATTGCGGGTAGAAGTCGATGCCCGATGAGACCAAATGCACCCATTGCGCGCCGTAGGGCCAGCCCGGTGGCGGGGTGTCCGGGGCGGTGTAGCCGCGCACGTTGATCGGGCGCAGCAGCAGGATATTCGCCTGGGGCGGCAGGTCGCTCGGCACGCCCGCCGGCACGCCGATCACCTGGGCTCCGGGGTGGATCGCAGTGAGGCGTGCGCGGATCACCTCGTTGTAGTCTTCGTCCAACTGGCTGGCAATAATCACCTGAGTCATGTGCGTTCCTTCTGGCGTTGGGCGAACACGGCTTTACCGACACCTTGCAGCACCGCATCGTTCTGCGGGGTATGCACGCGACTGCACAGCACATCGCGGTAGTGGCGTTGCAGCGGGCTATGGCGTGACAGACCGGGGTTGCCGGAGGCCTCGATGGCCAGCTCCACCGCGCGGATGGCGTTGTGGGTGACCAGGTACTTCAACTGCGCGGCGTTGGCGGCCGGGGTGTGGCCGTCGGCGGCGGCGTCGAGCAGGCTGCGGTTGGCGAACAGCAGCGTGTCGATATGCCCGACGGTTTCCTGGAAACGCGGCAATGTCGACAACGCCGCACCGAGGTTGGACGGCGTGCGTTCTTCCAGCCAGTTCACCAGCCAGTCCCGCGCGGCCTGGGCCACGGCGTCATACACCGAGGACAGCAACACTGACATCCACAGGAAGCCGTCGGCATCCAGTTCCGGTTGCGGCGCGCTCCAGGGGCTGACGCTGACGGCGTGGTCCAGCGGCACCAGTACGTTGTCGAGCAGCACTTCATGGCTGCAGGTGGCGCGCATGCCGAGGTGGTCCCAGGTGTCGATGATGCTCACGCCGGGGCTGTCCTTGGGCACCAGCCAGGCGCCCACCAGCGGGTCGGTGTCATCGCTGCGCGCCCATACGCTGAACCAGCTCAGGCCATGGCTGCCGGTGGAGTAGATCTTGCGCCCGCTGATGCGCCAACCCTCGGCAGTGCGCACGGCGGTGGTCGCCGGCAGCCCGCCACGGGCCGGGGTGCCGAGGTCGGGTTCGACGCGCAGGGCGTTGATCAATGCGCCGTTGCGCACCGCGTCCTCGGCCACTTGTGTACGCAGATGGGGCGGCCAGGTCTTGCTGTCTTGCAGGCGGGTATGTTGCAGGTATTGCATCACCAGGATCAGTGCGGTGGACGGTTCGCCCTTGGCAATTGCACTGATCGCCTTGCGCGCCTGCGGCAGGCTGGCACCGCCGCCACCGAGGGCTTTGGGCACGGTGAGGGCGACCAGGCCGTGGTCATGCAGCCGCTGGAAGTTGGCATGGGGGAAGGCGCCGCTCTCGTCATACAGGTGCGCGGTGCCGGCCAGTTCGGTGCTGAGGCGTTCGAGCAGGGCGTCGAAGTTGGCGACTTCCACGGAGCGTAGAGACGGTTGGGTCATGGGGTGATCACCCGTAATTTTGTAGGAGCGAGCTTGCTCGCGAAAAACCGGAGAGCGCCGAGGGGAGTCAGATGTCCCGCGTTATCGTTAACGATCTTCGCGAGCAAGCTCGCTCCTACAGTGAGGGATTCGCTCATGCCAGCGCCTCCTGCGGTTCTTCCACCTCGATGCTGTAACGGTTGGCCGGTACGGCCAGGCCAAGGTTGTCGCGCAGGGTGTGGCCGGTGTATTCGCTACGGAACAGGCCACGCTGTTGCAGCACCGGCACCACCAGTTCGGTGAAGTACTGCAAGCCGTCCGGCAGCACCGAGTTGATGATGAAACCATCGCTGGCGCCGCGTTCGAACCAGGTCTGGATCGCGTCGGCGACTTGCTCCGGGGTGCCGACAAAATCACGCTTGGGCCGCGAGAAGCGCAGCGCCACTTCGCGCAGGGTCAGGCCTTCGTCCCTGGCCAGTTGCTTGATGCGGTCGGAGCCGCCTTTCTGGCTGTTGGCGCCCAGGTCGCCGAGTTCCGGGAACGGGGCGTCCAGCGGGTACTGGCTGAAGTCATGGTCGTTGAACGGGCGGCCGAGGGCGACGATGGCGTCTTCCACGGTGACCAGCTCCACGGCCTGCTGGTAGCGGCTTTCCACTTCGGCCTCGTCGCGGCCGACAATCGGGCGGATGCCCGGCAGGATCGACAGGCTGTCGGCGTCACGGCCAAAGCCTTTGGCGCGCCGTTTGAGGTCCTGGGTATACGCCAGGCCTTCTTCGATGCTCTCCACATGCACAAAGATGGCGTCGGAGTTCTGCGCCGCAAAGTTACGTCCGTCTTCGGACGTGCCCGCCTGGAAAATCACCGGTTGGCCCTGGCGCGAGCGCGCAATGTTCAGCGGGCCTTTGACCGAGAAAAACTCGCCTTTGTGGTTCAGCGCATGCAGCTTGCCCGGGGTGAAGAATTCGCCGCTTTGCTTGTTGTAGGCAAAGGCGTCGTCTTCCCAGGAGTCCCACAGGCCCTTGACCGTGTTCAGGTGTTCCTTGGCGATGCGGTAGCGCACGGCATGGGGTGGGTGTTCGGCTTTACCGAAGTTGTCGGCGGTGCCGCTGAGCCACGAGGTCACCACGTTCCAGCCGGCGCGACCGCCGCTGATATGGTCCAGGGACGCGAACTGGCGCGCCACCTGGTAGGGCTCGGTGTAGCTGACGGTCACGGTGGCCACCAGGCCGATATGGCTGGTGAGTGCGGCCAGGGCCGAGAGGATGGTCAGCGGCTCGAAGCGGTTGAGGTAATGCGGGCTGGATTTGGCGTGGATGTGCAGGCTGTCGGCGATGAACACGAAGTCGAACTTGGCCGCTTCGGCGAGTTCGGTCTGCTGTTTGTAGAAGCCGAAATTCGTACTGGCATTCGGTTGCGCCTGCGGATGGCGCCATTCTCCCCAGCCGTGTCCGACACCGTGGACCATGGCGCCCAATTTCAAATGGCGGGGTTTCAATTGATGTGGCGTGCTCATGTTCTGCTCCTTCAGCGTGATGCTTGGTTGTTGGGGGCGCGCTTGGCGTTAAAGCTCGTGTCGAAGCCCTGGGACACGTCGATGTGCCGGGGCAGCAGGCCTTCTTGCTGGTAGGTGTCGGCGGTGGCCTGCAGGCCACTGATCACGCTGTCGTCAATCAGCACCGGGCTCAGGCGGGTTTCCTTGGCCACGGCCACATGCACGGCCAGCGGCAGCCCGGTGATTTTGGCCTGGGCGGCGGCGTACTCGTCGGGGTGGGTATTGGCCCAGGCGTAGGCGCGGTCGACGCGGGCGACAAAGTCGTCCAGCTGCGTGCGCTTGTCGGCGATGGCCTGGCGGGTGGCGGCGAGGTACAGGTGGTTGCTCAACAGCGTGTTGCCGCTGGCCAGGATCCGCGCCTGGCTTTGGGACGTGACGACGGTGGTGTAGGGGTCCCAGGTCGACCAGGCGTCGACAGTGCCGTTATCCAGCACCAGGCGCGACTCGCTGGGCAGCAGGAAAATGAACTGCACATCCTTTGTGGTCAGGCCGGCCGTGGCCAGCGCCTTGATCGCCAGGTAATGGCCGATGGACCCACGCCCGGTGACGATTTTCTTGCCCTTGAGGTCGGCCACCGTCTTGATCGGCGAATCCTTGGGCACCAGCAGGGCGGTGGTGTTACGCCCTTCGGCGTGGATGATGCTGACCACCTTTAGCGAGGCGCCGGCGCCAAGGGCAAACACGTAGGGCGCGTCGCCCAGGGCACCAATGTCCACGGCTCCGGCATTCAAGGCTTCGCCCAGGGGCGAGGCGGACGGGAATTCCGACCACTGGATTTCATAGGGCACGTTTTTCGTTTCGCCGGAGACTTCCAGCAGCGTCTTGATCGTCGATTTCTGATTGGCCACCCGCAGCGGTTGCAGGTCGGCGGCGTGGGCGCAGGTGGCCAGGCCAAGGGCCAGGGCAGTGCCCAGGAGCAGGCGTTTGAACGGAGTGGAAAAGACCATGGGATGCTGGCTCCAGGCAGATCGTGAAAGGGTTCGGCTACCTCCGCCTGGAGAAGGGGTCGGTGAGGAGTTCACGTTATGCTCATAAAAACCTTCTGTGAAGGTCTTTTTGGTTATATGTTAATTATTAAAAATATTAAGATAGTTTGTTGTCTAATATGCGTTTTATGTATTTTTCGAATAGGTAATTGCGGCTGAGGTGCCTGGGTGTCCAAGGGGGCGGCGCCAATCGCTCTCAGCGCAGGTTTGCATAGAGCGAAGTGGTCTAGGCCACTGTCATTCTTCACAGGTGTTCAGGCGTTGCGCCGGGCAGAAAATGGCAGCACGCAGCCAAGTCAGCTGCGAATAAACGATGGGGGTATTTTTACTCTCTCAGCGAACCAGTGAGGATTGGTCATGTTCAAATTATTGGCAACCACATGCGTCATGTTCAGCCTGCTGTTCGGCACCCAGTTCAGCGTGGCCTCGCAAATAGAGGCGGGTGTCCACGCCATGCAGTCTCAGTTGAGCGGTAGCTCGGAGACGGTTTCTTGCACCGACACAGAAGAAAGAAAGTAACGCAGTACCCCCCGCCCCATCAGCCTGGGGCAGCGCCTGTTCCCGCAATGGGGGCAGGCGTGCCTGGGGTCAAATGACGTAAAACCCATGGGTCCCATCGCGGGCCAGTTGCTCCACCAGACCGAACTCCCAATCCAGGTAGGCCTGCATGGCTTCCCTGGGGTTGTCGGTGCCTTCGTACGGCCGGCGGTAGCGGTCGATACGCGGTGAGGCCAGGTGAGTTTCGCCTTCTTCCAGCGGCAGTTGCGCGTTGATCCAGGCGGCGGTGCCGTCTTGCAGCAGGAACACCTGTTTGCCGGTGATCGCTTCGACTTCAGCCACCGCCAGGCGCGCCAGTTGGCTGCTGCCGCAGGTCAGCACATAACGCTGGGCGGCGGGCACCTTGGCCAGGGCCTGGGGCAGTTGTGCGCGCAATACCCACCAGGCACCGGGGATATGGCGCTTCACGTAGTTGGCGCTGGCGGTGAAATCCAGCACCACGGTGTCGCCATGCTCGAGCCATTCGGCGAGGGTGTGCGGGCTGATCAGTTCGGCCTGGGGGGGCGCGGGGACTGGAGCGACCCAGGCGCCTTTTTCGCTGAAGTGCGCCGCTTGCAGGTCATCCAGCACATGCACGTCCCAGCCCAGTTGGGCCAGCCACGACGCAGACATGTTCGCCCGCACGCCATCGTCATCCGCCAGCACCAGGCGCGCACCGCGCACGCTGGCGACATGGTCGGTTTCCTGCACCAGTTGGCCGCCGGGGGTGGAGCGCGCGCCGGGCAAGTGGCCGGCTTCGAATTCTTCCGGGGTGCGCACATCGAACAGGTAGGTGGTGCGGTTGGTTTCCTGCTGCCAGGCGTGCAGGTCGGCGAGGGTGGCGCGACCGACGCGGGCCTTGTCGGCGACGCGGCGTGCATCGACGGCGGCGATCTGGCGATGCTCTTCCGAGGTTGGCGCAAAGCGTCGCGACTGGCCGTGGGCGAGCTTCTGCCCGGCCAGGGTCCAGCCGATGGTGCCATTGCGCAGCGCAGACACCGGGTTGGCCACGCCGGCGTTGATCAGCGACTGGGTGCCGATAATGCTGCGGGTACGCCCGGCGCAGTTGACGATGATGCGGGTGGCCGGGTCGGGCGCCAGTTCCCGCGCACGCAACACCAGCTCGGCACCGGGCACGCTGATGCCGGTGGGGATGCTCATGGTCTGGTATTCGTCGAAACGGCGGGCGTCGAGCACCACCACATCGGCCTGGCTGTCGAGCAGCGCCTGCACTTCTTCGGCGGCGAGGGACGGCGTGTGGCGCTCGCTCTCCACCAACTCGCCAAAGGCCTTGCTCGGCACGTTCACATCGATAAACAGCTCGCCACCGGCCCGGCGCCAACCGTCGAGGCCACCTTCCAACAGGCTGACCTGGGTGTAGCCCAGCGCAACCAGGCGTTCGGCGGCACGGGCAGCCAGGCCCTCTCCGTTGTCGTAGACGGTGACCTGGGTATCCCGGCGTGGAATGCGCGAATACACCTCCAGTTCCAGCTTGGACAGCGGGATATTCGCCGCGAACAGCGGGTGGGATTCGGCAAACGGCGCTTCTTCGCGCACGTCCACCAGGGCGACTTCTTCACGGTCCAACAGGGCCTGGCGAATCCGGGCAAAGCTACGGGTCGGTACGGTGGTCATAGGGCAGGGCTCTTTTCTTTGGACAAATCCCAGATATTCGGGAGGAAGGCGTTGGAATAACCGGAGATAAACAGTTTCTCGCTGCCGTCGGGCTGGTACACCGCACGGCGCACCGCGCCGATATTGGCGCCGTACACATGAATGCTGATCGACACCTGGTCGCTGTGGGCATTGCTCACCTGATGGATGTCGCCGACCTTGGGCGACACCGCCTCGACCTGGCCCGGCACCAATTGAATCGGCTGGCCTTCGGCGATCAGGCTGCCGTCGGGCGCGCGTTCGAAGCCTTGGGAGAACTCTGCGCCGCGCAGCATGCCGATCAGCCCCCACACCCGATGGTCGTGGATCGGCGTGCTTTGCCCCGGCCCCCAGACAAAGCTGACGATGCTGAAACGCTGGCGCGAATCGGCATGCAGCAAGAACTGCTGGTAGCGCTCGGGATCGGGTTGGGCAAATTCATCGGGGAGCCAGTCGTCATGGCTGACCAGTTGCGCCAGCAGCTTGCCGCCACGGTGCAACAGGTCGCCTTCCCGTGGATTGCCGTCGATCAATTCCGCCAGGGCGCCTATGAAGGCTCTGAGTCTCTCGGGGTGTCGGGCCTGGGTCATGGCACTTCCATCGTGTGGTCGCAGGGATGGGTTTATCTAAGCATAATGTTTATAGTTAATATGCTATTTTTTAATGATTAGCTTATAGCTGAAGGTAATTTAGAACCGGTCTGAATAGCGTTAGACGTTATCGATTGCAGCACGGGCTATTCACGCCACGTTCCTGCAACTATGCTTCACACACATCTTAATGACTGTTCTCTATGTGCGGCCCAAATGAAAATTGACGATATCGATGCCTTTGTCGAAGTGATTCGTTGCCAGTCCATCAGCCATGCCGCCGAGTCGTTGCAATTGACCCAGCCGGCCATTACCCGCCGCGTGCAGAACTTCGAGCAGGCGCTGGGCGTGGAGCTGTTCGACCGCAACACCAAACCCCTCAAACCGACGTTGATCGGCACCCGCGTCTATGAGCAGTGCCGGCTGATCCTGCGCGAGATGGATGCCCTGCGCGAGCTGGTGGCCACCGACGCACCGCCCACCGGCCTGCTGCGCCTGGGTGTGCCGCAGACCATCGGCGACGTGGTGCTGCTGGACGCGCTCAAGCACCTGCGCAGCGAATACCCCGACTTGCGTGCCCAGGTCGCCACCGGCTGGGGCAGCCAGTTGGTGGGCAAGATCGAACGCGGCGAACTGGACGCGGCGGCGGCGCTGTTCCCGGCAGGCAAGATCTTCCCGGACAACATCGTCGGCGAGTCCATCGGCAAGATGGAACTGGTGGTGGTCTGCGCCAAGGCCCAACTGCCGAAGAAACCCTGCAAGCTGGCCGATGTGTACCAGAACGGCTGGGTCCTCAACCCGGACGGCTGCGGCTTCCGTGCCGGGTTGCAGCGCACCTTGTCCGATCAGGGCCTGGCCCTGCGGGTCAACCTGGAGACCTTCGGCACCGAACTGCAACTGGGCCTGGTGGCCGACGGCCTGGGCTTGGGCCTGGTGCCACGGCCGTTGCTGGAACGCAGTGCGCACCGCGAGCAACTGGCGGTGATGCCGCTCAAGGATTTCAAGCCGGTGATGGATTTGTGGCTGATCTATCCGCACTTCCTGGGCAACCTGCAGGGGCCGGTGGATGCGTTTGGCAAGCGGGTGGCGGCGTCGCTGCATAAAGTCCGCGACGCCGCGTAAGCCTGTGGGAGGGGGCTTGCCCCGGTACAAACCGGGGACATCGTTTACATTTCTAACCGGGTACATATCCATTGCCGCGGTAACGGCGGCTTAGGGTTCCGCCCTGACGGCGGCTCACTTTGGAAAAGCCCCAAAGTAAGCAAAGGGCTCTTGCCCCACCACTCGGCACCTCGCCCAGGCTCGGTGTGCCCGTAATCCGACAGTGATGTGGGGGGCCGCCGCCACGCGCCATCCATGGCGCGGGGCGGCTAAACCGGCATCCCTGCCGGTTTACCCCCCCAAATCACTATCGGATTCCGGCCAGCGTGGTTAACGGGGCGCCTGAGATCAAGATCTAAAGCAAGATCAAGGGCGGCTCGCTTCGCATCGGTGTTAGCGTTGCGGGAGATACTCATGGCCATCGGGGGCAAGCCCCCTCTTATCAAACTTAAAATAACTGAATGATTTTAGGGGGTTAAAATTTCACCCTGAAGTCTTGAGTCTTGCCTGAACAATTTCAGGCGACCGCATTCTTGTGGCAAGCCCGCTCGCCACAGTTTGCTGCGCGACAGCGCTGCGTCGAAGGAGTTGTGGGATCTCCCACATTTGCCCTGTATTATTGGTACGATTTATATGAAAAAAAATAATAATTAGCTTAGATTAAAATGTGCTTTTTATTATTTTTGGCCATCCCCTAGGCTTGCCTGGAAGTCCTTAAGGCCATCCAGGAAGTTTTGCCATGAGCAGCGTCACCTCGATCACCAATCTCACCAGCAATGTTCGCCAGCGCGTTACCCCGCAAGAGTGGGAGGTGCGCGTCAAACTGGCCGCCGCTTATCGCCTGGCTGCCTTGTACAAGTGGACCGACCACATCTATACCCATTTCTCCGCCCGTGTACCGGGGCCGGAGGAGCATTTCCTGATCAACGCCTTCGGGTTGTTGTTCGATGAAATCAGTGCGTCCAACCTGGTCAAGGTCGACCTCGACGGCACTATCGTCGATGACCCTACCGGCCTGGGCATCAACTACGCCGGTTATGTGATCCACAGCGCGATCCACGGCGCACGTCATGACCTGCAGGCGGTGCTGCACACCCACACCCGCGACGGCATTGCGGTGTCGGCGCAGAAGGACGGCCTGCTGCCGATCTCCCAGCACTCCATTGGTTTTTCCGGACGCGTGGCGTACCACGGGTATGAAGGCGTGGCCCTCGACCTGGACGAACGTGAGCGCCTGGTCGCGGACCTGGGTGACAAGAGCGTGATGATCCTGCGTAACCATGGCTTGTTGACCGCCGGCGTCAGCGTTGAACATGCATTTGTGCAGCTGCAACAGTTGGAGCGCGCGTGCAATATCCAGGTCGCGGCGCAGGCGGCGGGGAATGCGGAGTTGATCTTCCCGCCGGCCGAAGTGGTGGAGAAAGTCGAACAACAGGCCAAGGTGTTTGCCAGTGGCGAAGGACCGGGGGTGGCGCGGCATTGGAATGCGCTGATTCGGCAGTTGGAGCGCAACGATACCGACTACAAGAACTGATCCTGAGCATAGTGAAGATCAAAATGTGGGAGGGGGCTTGCCCCGATAGCCATCAGTATCTACACAACTTCAGTAGGATGACGCGTAGCAGCTGTCGAGCCTTGGCGAGGCTGCGTTTGCGGCGCGTCTGACACACCGCCGACGCAGCCTCGCCAAGGCTCGACAGCTGCTACGCACGGGGCTCGGCTCAAGATGTGTAGATACCCATGCCCCGATGGCGGTGGATCAGTCAATTTATCTTTGACTGACACTCTGCCATCGGGGGCAAGCCTCTCCCACATGGGTTCTGTGTTGTTTGGTCAGGCGACTTTCTGCTCGCGTTCAGCAATCAGCTGCCGGGTCAGGGGGATCAACCGCTTGCCATAGTCGATCGCATCATTGAGCGGATCAAACCCACGGATCAGGAAGGTGGTGATACCGAGGTCGTAATAATCGACCAATGCCTCTGCCACCTGTTCGGCGGTCCCCACCAACGAGGTGGAGTTGCCCTGCGCCCCCAGCAACCCCGCAATCCCCGTCCACAGGCGCTTGTCCAGCCGCGAGCCCTGCGCCGCCGCCGCCAGCAACCGGCGCGAGCCTTCATTCGGCGGTTCACGCCGCACAAAGCCATTCTTCTCTGCCAACTCGGTGGCCTGTTGCAGGATGCTGTCGGCACGCGCCCACGCCAGTTCTTCGGTCTCGGCGAGGATCGGTCGCAGCGACAGGCTGAAGCGAATCGTACGCCCATGCCTGGCCGCTTCGGCGCGCACCTGGGTCACGATCTCGCGTACCTGCTCATAGGTTTCGCCCCACAGCGCGTACACATCGGCATGCTTGCCCGCCACTTCAATCGCGGCCTTGGAAGAGCCGCCAAAATACAGCGGGATATGCGGCTGCTGCGGCGACTTCACCGCGGAGTGCGCGCCTTCGACCTGGTAGTAGGTGCCGGCAAAGTCGAAGGGCTGATCGCTGGTCCATTCCTGGCGGACCACGCTCAGGTATTCATCGGTGCGCGCATAGCGTTCGTCCTTGCCGATATGGCTGCCATCGGCGCGCAGTTCGCGGTCGTCGCCGCCGGTGATGATATGCACGGCGGTGCGCCCGCCATTGAACACATCAAGGGTGGCGAACTGGCGGGCGGCCAGGGTGGGTTGGGCGAAGCCCGGACGGTGGGCGATCAGGAACTGCAGTTTTTTCGTCACGCTGGCGGCATGGGCGGCGATCAGCGTGCTGTCCGGGCTGTTGGAATGGAACGCCACCAGCGCGCGGTCGAAACCGGCGTCTTCGTGGGCGCGGGCCACGGTTTCCACGTAGTCCGGTTGCAGGGCAGGGCCGCTGCGTGGGTGGATCTCGGAAGCGTGGTGACCGCCGATATAGCCGATGAATTCAATGCTCATGGTCTGTCCTTGTCGAGTAGGGAGTGAGTACCTCCGCCGGGCAGGGGGTCGGTCATGCTCGTCCACGGTAGGGGCCGCGACAGCCTGTGTAAAATGCCGTTTGGTTCTAACCTAATTATTAAAATACAGAATCATATCTGTATGTAGTAATCAGTAAATTGCATTTTGCAGGTGTTGCTGACGCTAGATAACGTTGTGTTTTTTTTGGGCCTGAGGTCTGATGAGCGCCGAAAACGGCACCTCGAAGGTTAAGCAGTGATGCGGGCAGAACTTGCGCAATATGGCGGCATTACCGTCATGATTCCGGCCGCACTGATGATTGCTGTCTGGTTAAGGTATTCCACGCCGTGGGCATTGCGGGCCTGGATAATAACGCTGGGTATTACTTATTCGATCGTGGCGGCCAGCAAGTTGCTGTTTAAAGGTTGGGGCTTATCCTTCCAGCACTTGGATATTGCTGTAATAAGTGGCCATGCCATGAACACCTGTTTGATGGTCACGGTGGCAACGAGTTTGCTGGCCCGCCAGTTCAACCTGGCCTGGCGCTGGCCGGCGGCGTTGGTGGGGTTAGTGATAAGTATCGGGTTCAGTGCTTATTGTGTCGCGCCTTATATACATCCGCTGAATGAAGCCCTGGCCGGTGCCGCACTGGGTGCGACAGCGGCCAGTGTGTTCCTGTGGCGTATTGATGCCGCGCCCATCAAGGTATCCCCCGTGTTCATCGGCGGCGGGCTGGTGTTTTTGCTGGTCTGTGGGCTGGTGCCCAAGTACAACGCGGAGTGGCTGCTCAACCGCGTCGCAGTGACCCTCTCAGGTGCCGACCAGGCCCATCAGGAGCCTGCCTGGCGCCTGGAAACCGCGCACAGGAAGGCCGAGTAGGTCGCCAGGTCCAGCGCCAGGTTGCTTTCCACCATCAGCGCCAGCAGGGTGGTCTGCGCGTTGAACCGTTGCGCATTGCCACGGCGCCGCGCGCGTTTCATCTGCTGGAACAGCGCATGGGTGATCTGCTGGGGGGAGCTGCCGCGCAACAGGTCCAGCCAATGGCCGATGGCCCGGGTGTTGCGCTGGTACTGCGCGCCCTGCACCGGTTCGGCAAACCCCTCGAACATCCCCGTCAGCCTGCGCAACGCATAGCCGCGTCTCAAGCCCGCCCACAGGCTCATGGCCGCTCCTCGGTGCCGCAGATATTGGCCAGCAGTTCGGCCGTCTTGACCTGCATGAACTGGCTGTCGCCGCGACTTTCCACGCACAGGCACACCGACAACGGGTCACTGACCTGCAACTTGAAGCGCCAGTCGGCGAACACCATGGAAAACCCGGCGCCGGACGCGTCGCTGTCCAGTGAGTTATCCGCATACAGCACCTGCATGCGTTCGACGACATGGGTTGAATCATGCACTTCCACATGAATATTTCCCGAAGAAGGAAATAGGCCAATACGCTCTACCAATAACTTTGACGTGTTCATGGCCGTCCCCTGTCTGGTGCATTCAAATCGCACTTTATTATGGGGCGGTGCAAAAATACCGGAATGTTAGTTTTAGTCGGTCAATACCGGGATTGTTATTTTTTGTCTTGCGCGATAGATGGTCTCGGTTTGTAGGCTGTGGTCATAATTACTCGGTCGTTAGTTGCAGCTCATTAAATAAGGTCGTCCCTTTTGCCGAAGAATAAGTGTGCGGTGCGTGGGAGGTTGCCTTGTTCAAAAAGATATTGATTGTGTGCATCGGCAACATCTGCCGCAGCCCCACGGCGGAACACTTGCTGGGTGCTGCGCTTGCACCTTCCGGGATCCAGGTGAGTTCGGCGGGCCTGGCGGCCTTGCGTGACCATCCGCTGGAGCCCCTGGCCGGGCAGGTGCTGGCGGAGCACGGGCATGTGCCCCAGGTGCACAGGGCCCGGCAACTCGACGCCGGCGCCGTGAGTGAGGCCGACCTGATCCTGGTGATGGAACAACGGCACATCGACGGCGTGCTCGACCTCGCCCCCGAGGCACGGGGCAAGGTGTTCCTGTTGGGCAAGTGGCAGCACGATCGCGAGATCACCGACCCCTATCGCCAGGGCAAGCCCGCCTTTGTGCAGGCCTATGCCTTGATCGAACAGGCCGCACAGGCCTGGGCCCAGCGCCTGGCGCGCTGACGCTCCCTCTTTAAACGATTGCAAGGACGAAGACGCGATTTATGTATTCACCCCAGAACGCTTCCCCTGAAAGCCCTCACCGTGACGAGATCGATGTGCTCGGCATGCTCGGCAACCTGATCGATCACAAATGGCTGATCGCCGGGATCACCGGCACCTGCATGCTGATCGGTGCCGCCTACGCCATTCTGTCGGCGCCGGTGTTCCAGGCGAATGCGTTGATCCAGGTGGAGCCGAAGAAGAACGACATGCTCGGTTTCTCCGACGTCAGCAGCCTGCTGGGCAAGGAATCGCCGGCGGTGACCGAGATCGAGCTGATCAAGTCGCGCACCATCATTGGCAAGACCGTCGATACCCTGGCGTTGGACATCACTGTCACGCCGCAGCATTTTCCGTTGATCGGTGGCTTCCTCGCGCGGCGTTATGCGCCTGAACACAAGGGCGATATTGCGCCGCCGCTGTTCGGTTTCAGCCGCTGGTCGGCAGGGGGCGAGGCCCTGGTGCTGAGCCGCTTGAACCTGCCGACGGCGTTGCTCGGGACCACCCTGGTACTGGTGGCCGGCGAGGCCCAGGCCTACACGTTATTTGATGAGGACGGCGTCGAGATCGCCGCAGGAAGCGTCGGCGTGCCGTTTGCCGCCGAGGGCGTCGAGGTGCTGGTCAAGGAGCTGCGGGCCAATCCGGGCGCGCATTTCAAGATCGTGCGCAAGCCGCGCCTGGACGCGGTGGCCGACTACCAGGACCTGCTCACCGTGATCGAACGCGGCAAGGAGTCGGGCATTATCAGCCTGTCCCTGGAGAGCACGCGTCCGGGCCTGGCGGTGCGTACGCTGAATGAAATTTCCAACCTGTATGTGAAGCAGAACGTCGACCGTACCTCGGCCGAGGCGGCACAGAGCCTGTCGTTCCTCAATGACCAGTTGCCCCAGGTGCGGCGCGACCTGGAGAAGGCTGAGAACGCCTTGAACCGCTTCCAGACCCGC
Source organism: Pseudomonas sp. JV449 (assembly GCF_032424295.1). Classification (NCBI taxonomy): domain Bacteria; kingdom Pseudomonadati; phylum Pseudomonadota; class Gammaproteobacteria; order Pseudomonadales; family Pseudomonadaceae; genus Pseudomonas; species Pseudomonas sp. JV449. The sequence goes on from NZ_VYKD01000014.1 coordinate 29,671, forward strand.
AGCAAATCCATCGACATCAGCCTCGAAGCCAAGGCGGTGCTCGACCAGGTGGTGGCCCTGGATACCGGCATCTCCGAACTCAAGCTGCAACAGGCTGAGATGGACCGTAAGTTCACCCCCCAGCACCCGGCTTATCGTGCCTTGATCGCCAAGTTGGCGGAACTCAACGCCAAGCAGGCGCAGATGACCAAGCGCGTCGAAGGCTTGCCCACGACCCAGCAGGAATTACTCAGCCTGACTCGCGACGTGCAAGTGGGCACCGAGATCTACACCCAGTTGCTCAACCGCTCCCAGGAACTCGACGTGATGCGCGCCGGCACCGTGGGCAACGTGCGCCTGATCGACAGTGCCGACGTCAACCTGGCCAAGCCTGTGGCGCCGCGCAAGGTCATCGTGGTGCTGCTGGCGATGCTGCTCGGCGGCATGCTCTCGGTAGGCATCGTACTGGTACGCAGCCTGCTCAACCGTGGCCTGGAAAGCCCGGATGAGATCGAGAAACTCGGCCTGCCGGTGTACGCCTCGATCCCCTTCAGCCTGTTGCAAAAGGCCGAGGAAACCAACGCGGCCAAGGGGCGTTCCGGCGCGCCGTCGCTGCTGGCGGTCAATCACCCCCATGACCTGGTGATGGAAGCCATGCGCAGCCTGCGCACCAGCCTGCACTTCGCCATGCTCGAGGCCAGGAACAACCGCCTGATGATCACCGGCCCGAGCCCCGAGGTGGGCAAGACGTTTGTCTCGGCCAACCTGGCGGCGATTGTCGCGCAGTCGGGCCAGCGCGTGCTGCTGATCGATGCCGACATGCGCAAGGGCTACTTGCACAAGATGCTCGGCAAGGCGGTGGAGGCGGGGTTGTCCGACCTGCTCGCCAAGCGCTGTGATCTGCAGGAAGCGATTCACCCGACCGCCGTGGAGCGCTTCGATTTCATCGGCCGTGGGCAGATCCCGCCCAACCCGTCTGAACTGCTGATGCACCCCAACTTCGCCGCGTTGCTGGCCGAAGTCAGCGAGCGCTATGACCTGGTGATCATCGACACGCCGCCATTGCTGGCGGTGACCGACGCCGCGATTGTCGGGCGCCAGGCCGGCACCAGCCTGATGGTCACCCGTTTTGGCGTGAACTCGGCGAAGGAGATCGAGTTGACCCTGCGCCGCTTCCATCAGAACGGCATCGAGCTCAAGGGTGCGATCTTCAATGGTGTGGAAAAACGCCGGTCCGCCAGCTACGGCTATGGCGACTACGGCTACTACAGCTACGCCTATCAGTCCGACAAGGCCTGATGACCATGAGCAAAGTGCTTGAAATGCCGCGCTCGTTGTCGCGACGGTTTCGCCTCAACGTGCTGAGCTACGGCTACACCCAACTGGTGACGCTGGCGGCGCAACTGGTGCTGGTGCCGTTCTTCCTGCACGCCTGGGGCACCGGGCGCTATGCCGATTGGCTGGTGCTCACCGGCATTCCGTCGATGCTCAGCCTGCTGGACCTGGGGGTGGCCCAGGCGTCGGCCACCAGCGCCACGCTGCGTGCGAGCCAGGGCGATGTGCCGGGGGCGCGACGCAGTGTGCAGACCGCGCTGGCCTTTACCCTGGCGGTGGTGGCGCTGGTGCTGGTATTCGCCCTGACATTGGGCCAGTGGCTCGACTGGGTGTCACTGCTCGGGCTCAAGACCTTGACCGCCGAGCAAGCCGGCCTGGTGGTGTTGTTCATGTCCGGCTACCTGTGCACGCGCTTGCTGGGTGGGCCGATCGACGCCTGGTTTCGCACCATCGACAGAACCGTCGGCGGCGTCTTCATCATGGCCAACCGCAGGACCCTGGACATTGTGCTGTCCATCGTCGTACTGCTGCTGGGTGGCTCCGAACTGCAATTGGCCCAGGGCATGTTTTTCAGCCAGGTGCTGTTCCTGGTGCTGGTGACCCTGTTTGTGCGGCGGATTTCACCCTGGCCGCTGCTGGGGCTGGCGTCGGCGTCCTGGGCCGAGTTCCGTGGTATCTGGAAACCGGCGCTGGGCAGCGCGGCGATACCGCTGGCGCAGGCGATCACCCTGCAAGGCGGCCTGCAAGTGCTCAACCAGATCGCCGGCCCGGCGGTGGTGGTGGGTTACACCATGGCGCGCACCCTGATGCGCCTGATCATCCAGTTGGGCATCACCTGCAGCAACGCCCTGACCCCGGAGATCTCACGGCTGGCCGGGCGCGGCGAGTTCGAACAGGCACGACGCTTTACCCAGCGCGCCAGCTCCCTGGTACTGGGCCTGTGCCTGCTGGTGTATGTCGCCGGGATCTGGGCCGGGCCGCAGGTCATCCTGCTGTGGAGCCATGGCCTGGTGCAGGTCGATCGCCTGTCATTGGCGCTGATCGGCTCCCATACGATTTTGAATGTGGCCTGGTTCATCCTCGCGGCGATGCTGATTTCCACCAATCGCCACACCCTCACCTCAGTGATCTATGCCGTAAGCAGCGTGATGGCCTTGCTGCTGTGGCTGGCATGCAAGGAGCGCATCGATCCGCTGCTGGGCGCGTCGCTGTTGCTGTCGCTGCCGGAACTGGTGGTGTTGGTGTACCTGCGGGTGATTCGCGTGGGGGAGGTCGGCCCATGATGCTGTCCCAGGCGCGCCTGACCCTCTACCTGCCGCTGACGTTCTTCGCCTTGCCCCTGGCGCTGAGCAACAACCTCTCGCAACCCTTGGCGCTGCTGCTGTTGCTGCCGTTCGTGGTGTACGCGGCGCGTGGCTTTACCCGCGCGCTGCCATTGCTGGCGCTGGTGGTCGCGTCCAGTGTGTTGCAGGTATTGGTGAGCAGTGGGGCGAAGATCTCGCTGTACCAGTTCCTGCGTTCCGGCATTCCGTTTTTCTATTTTGTGCTGCTGCTGGCCGGGTACAGCTATGTGTTGGCCAATGTGGAAAAAATCGCGCTGGCCCATAGCGTCAACTACCGGCGCATCCTCGAACGCATCATCTACATCTTCGCCCTTGGCCAGTTGCTGCAGGTCAGCCTGTATGGCGTGGGCATCGACCTGACCAACGCCGCGTCCAAGTCCAGCGACGAAGTCGGGCGGATCATGTTGTTTCCCACCAGCTCGGCGGTGCTGCTGTTTTTCTATGCCTGTTGCCAGCGCAGGGTCGGCTTGATGCTGATCCTCGCGGTCACGTTGCTGGCGGCCGGGTCCAAGACCATCCTCGCGGCGATGGCGGTGATGATCCTGTTGTCGGCGATTACCCAGCGCAAGCTCAAGTCGTTGGCGGTGCTGGTGGTGGCCATCGGCGCGCTGGGCACGCTGACGTTCTATGCCAGCCCCTTGGCGGTGTCGCGCTTTGCCACTTACCTGTTCGAGGAGAAGGGCGAGGACGTAACCCGTGCGTTCGAGATCGCGCATGCCAAGGAGTCGTTTCTCGACAACCCGGCCACGGTGTTCCTGGGCAATGGCCTGGCCAAGCAATTGACCCCCGGCGTGCCCACCAATGACGAGCGCTGGTTCGAGAACTCCAAGTTCGATATCGAGAACGGCTACTGGGGCGTGACCGCCAAGCTGGGGGTGCTCGGCGTGGCGCTGTTTTGCCTGCTGTTCAGCGGTTTGCCGCGCAGCCCGGTATCCCTGGCCGTGGTGGCGATCCTGCTGATTTTCTCGTTCAAGACCAGCTACCAGTTCTTCACCACGTTCGATGGCAGCTACCTGCTGGTGTGGTCGATGTTCATCGGCCTGCTCAACAAGGCTGCGCCTGCACGCCAGGCGGTTTACCCCAATTACTTACTGAAACAGGCTGGATCATGAACGCACCTGCTAGCCCCATCAGGGCCGGGATACTGACGTACCACTTCAGCGAAAACTTCGGCGCGGTGCTGCAAGCCTATGCCTTGCAGCGCTGGTTGCAGCAACAGGGCTTGCAGGTAAGCCTGATCAACTACCACCCGGCCTACGTGGAGGATGGCAGCGAGATCCGCCAGCTGTTCAACCCGCGCCAGCTCAAGGCCAACCTCAAGGCCCTGTACCTCAAGGCCCTGGCGTTGAAAACCCGGGTGCTGGGGCCGAATGCCCAGTCGCGCCAGTTCCACGCGTTCAAGACGCGCTTCCTGAATATCCAGGCGCCGCGCTACGCCCACGCCCACCAGCTCAACCAGGCGGTGGCCGGCCAGCAGTTGCTGGTGGCCGGCAGTGACCAGATCTGGAACCCCTCGGGCCAGACCGGCCTCGACCCGGCGTACTTCCTGGCCTTCGACTGCGACAAGGCGATCCGGCGCATTTCCTACGCCGCGAGTTTCGGCAAGGAATACCTGGAGCCGCAGTACCACGCCGAAGCCGAGGGCCTGCTCAAGCAACTGTCGGCGATCAGTGTGCGCGAGGAGAGCGGGGTGAGCATCGTGCACCAGGTCTCGGGGCTGGCTGCCCACTGCGTGCCGGACCCGACGCTGCTGCACCGCGACTATTCGGCGCTGCTCGCCACGTCCACCCAGACCCGCACCGGCCACGTGTTCTGCTATGCGCTGCGCACCGGCGTGGGCGTGCGCGAAGTGGCCCAGGCGCTGTCGCGTCAGGTGGCCGGGCCGATTGTCTCGCCGTATAACGCGCACCGGCGCTGGCGGCAGATCGGCGAGACCGTGCAGGTGGGCCCGCAGGATTGGCTCAAGTTGCTCAAGGAGAGCGCCTACGTGGTGACCAACTCCTTCCACGCCACGGTGTTCGCGATCATTTTCGAGAAGCCGTTTATCGCCGTGGGGTTACCGGGCAACAAGGCCTCGCTGAACGCCCGTGTGCGCAACCTGCTGGAGAAGCTGGAGCTGTCGCAACGCTTCCTGCCGGCAGACGATGCCGACCAGGTGCACGCCTTGATCGCGGCGCCCATCGACTGGGTGGCGGTGCGGGCCCGGCGCCAGGCCCTGCAACAGGTGGGCGAGCGCTACCTGTTGGAACAACTGGCGGCGATCCGGCCATGAGCGACTTCGCGCAACTCAAGTACGTCGACACCCTGCCGCGCAGCAACAAGGCGCGCCGGCTGTTGTGGGGCATGGTCTATCAGTTGCTGTTTCGTCCTACGCCGCGCTGGATGCTGCACAACTGGCGGCGTTGGTTGCTGCGCTGCTTTGGCGCCAAGGTCGGCGTGGGCTGCCGCATCGCGCCCACGTGCAGCATCTGGGCGCCGTGGAACCTGGAGATCGGCGACTACACCGCCATCGGCGATGGGGTCGATGTGTACGCCATGGCCAAAATCACGCTGGGCTCCAAAGTCACCATCAGCCAGCGCAGCTTCCTGTGCACCGGCAGCCACGACACCCGCAGCCTGCTGCGGCCCTTGGTGACTCGCGAGATCGTGATCAAGGACCACGTGTGGGTCGCCGCCGAGGCCTTTATCCACCCCGGTTGTGTGTTGGAGGAGGGCTGCGTGGTCGGCGCGCGCTCGGTGGTCACGGCCAGCCAGCCGGCCTGGATGATTTGCGTCGGTGCGCCGTGCCGCCCCCTCAAAACGAGAGACATCGCACTATGAAACAGGTGAAACCCATGATGGATAAGGCATGGAAGTTGATGTATTTCGTCAGCGAGTTCTTTCGCGACATGCTCACGTTTATTCGCCACAACGGTTACTCGCCGTTGGAAAGCCGCAACAAGAAGCTGTTCTACAAAATCCTCATCGAAACCCACACCGTGGAAAAGGGCCTGTCCCTCAAGGAACCCAAGCCGCTGTTCGGCAAGGACAAGATCAACGGCATCATCCATATGCTCAACGAATACGACCGCACGTATTCGGCGCTGCCGGTGGAGATGGCCCTCGGCGCGTTCCAGGGTTACCTCGAGCTGCACCGCACCCTCGGCATCAGCGACGACTTCGTGTTTTACCTGGATGCTTATGTGGAGCACCTCAAGCGCGACGGCACCGCCGGCAGCGGTGGTATCAAGCGTGCAGCGCCGTGGCTGGGCAATGGCGGGCTGGATGCCAAGGCGTTCCTGCAATCGCGCTCCAGTTGCCGCATGTTCCAGGCCGGCAAGATCGACAGTGGCCTGCTGACGTCCCTGGTGGAGCTGGCGCAGTCGTCACCCTCGCAATGCAACCGGCAGTCGTCGCGGGTGCATGTGTATCAGGACCGCGCGGTGATCGCGCAGCTGCTGGAGCTGCAAGGCGGCTCGCGCGGGTTTGCGCAGTCGGTGGACAACCTGTTTGTGGTCACGTCCGAAGTCACCGCCTGGGGCGGCGCGGGGCAGCGCAACCAGCTTTACGTCGACGGTGCGTTGTTTTCCATGGGCCTGCTGCTGGCCTGCCACGCCAATGGCCTGGGCGCGTGCCCGCTGAACCTGGCGATCCTCAATTCGGTGGAAAAGAAGATCCGTGGCATCGGCGCCATCCCGGCCAGCGAGCGGTTGATCATGATGATCGCCGTGGGGCTGCCCCTGGAAAGCCACTTCCGGGCCGCGCGTTCACCGCGCCGGCTCACCACCGAAGTCCTGCAGATGCACGGTGGCTGATATGAAGCGCGAAACCGTCAGTGTGATCATCCTCACCTACAACGAAAGCCTGCATATCGCCCGGGCCATCGAGTCGGTACGGGCCTTCAGCGACGAAGTGCTGGTGGTCGATTCGTTTTCCACCGACGACACCTGCGACATCGCCCGGCGCCATGGCGCGCTGGTGGTGCAGCACGCCTTCATCAACCAGGCCAAGCAGTTCCAGTGGGCGCTGGATCACCTGCCGATTACCGGCAACTGGACGATGCGCCTGGACGCCGACGAAATCATCGAGGCCGACCTTGCCGCCGCGATCAATACCCGGCTGCCGACCCTGGCCCGCGACATCACCGGCATCAACTTCAAGCGCAAGCATATCTTCATGGGGCGCTGGGTGCGCCATGGTGGCCGCTACCCGTTGAAGATGCTGCGGCTGTGGCGCACCGGCCAGGGGCGCATGGAGGACCGTTGGATGGACGAGCACATCTCGGTCGCCGAGGGCCGCACCATCACCCTCGACGGCGGGTTTGCCGACCATAACCTGCATGACTTGACCTTCTTCACCCACAAGCACAACCAGTACGCCACCCGCGAAGCGATTGAAGTGCTTAACGCGCGGCTGGGGCTGTTTGCGATACGCGATGAACTGCATGCCGGGCAGAGTTCGTTCCAGGCCAAGGCCAAGCGCCTGGTCAAGAACCGCGTGTACAACCGCGTGCCGTTCACCCTCAGTTCCACCGCGTATTTCCTGTGGCGCTACATCATCCAGCTGGGGTTTCTCGATGGCCGCAGCGGCCTGGTCTATCACCTGCTCCAGGGCTATTGGTACCGCTTTCTGGTGGGCGCCAAAGTGCTCGAACTGGAAACCGCGATTGCGCACTTAAACGATAAGGAAGCCATTGTCCGGGAACTCTCAAAGTTGACCGGCCATAACTTGAACCTGCCCACACCGAAGTAACTGAGCGTTTTTAACAAACACCCAAGTTTGGGTGTCGGCCTTCGCTCGCCTATCAATTGGGAGACAGACATGAATAAAGTCGCGCTTATTACCGGGATCACCGGTCAGGATGGCTCGTACCTGGCCGAGCTGCTGCTGGAAAAAGGCTATACCGTGCACGGCCTCAAGCGCCGTTCTTCGTCGTTCAATACCCAGCGTATCGATCATATTTACCAGGACCCGCAGGCCCTGCGTAAAAACCTGGTCCTGCACTATGGCGACCTGGCGGATTCGTCGAACCTGACGCGTATCATCCAGCAGATCCAACCCGATGAAATCTACAACCTCGGCGCCCAATCCCATGTGGCGGTGAGCTTCGATTCGCCGGAATACACCGCCGATGTGGATGCCCTCGGTACCTTGCGCATCCTCGAGGCGATCCGCCTGCTGGGCCTGGAAAAGAAGACCCGCTTCTACCAGGCCTCGACCTCCGAGCTGTACGGGCTGGTGCAGGAAACCCCGCAGAAGGAAACCACGCCGTTCTACCCGCGCTCGCCCTATGCGGTGGCCAAGCTGTACGCCTACTGGATCACCGTGAACTTCCGCGAAGCCTATGGGCTGTATGCGTGCAACGGCATCCTGTTCAACCACGAGTCGCCGCGTCGCGGTGAAACCTTCGTGACCCGCAAGATCACCCGCGCCCTGAGCAACATCGCCCTGGGCCTGGAACAGTGCCTGTACATGGGCAACATGGATGCACTGCGCGACTGGGGCCACGCCAAGGACTACGTACGCATGCAGTGGATGATGCTGCAACAGGAACACCCCGAGGACTTTGTCATCGCCACCGGTGTGCAGTATTCGGTGCGCGACTTTATTCGCTGGTCGGCGGCGGAACTGGGGCTGCATCTGCGCTTTGTCGGCGAGGGCGTGGAAGAGGTGGCGGTGGTCGAGCGGATCGACGGCGACCTGGCGCCGGGCATCCTGGTGGGCGATGTGATTGTGCGCGTCGACCCACGTTACTTCCGCCCGGCCGAAGTCGAGACGCTGTTGGGCGACCCGTCCAAGGCCAAGCGCCTGCTCGGCTGGGTGCCGGAAATCAGCGCCCAGGAAATGTGCGCGGAGATGGTTCGCGAAGACCTCAAGGTCGCCCAGCGCCACGCCTTGTTGCGCCTGCACGGGCATGACGCACCGATTGCCGTGGAGAACTGAGCATGGCACGTGACTTTGATGCGCGAATCTTCGTGGCCGGCCATCGCGGCATGGTCGGCTCGGCCATCGTGCGGCGCCTGTGGGCCTTGGGCTACACACAGTTGCTTACGGCCGGCCGTGACGAGCTCGACCTACTCGACCCGGCGGCGGTGCAGGCGTACTTCGCCAGGCACCGTGTGGACCAGGTGTACCTGGCGGCCGCCAAGGTCGGCGGGATTCACGCCAACGCAACGTACCCGGCCGATTTCATCTACCAGAACCTGATGATCCAGGCCAACGTGATCCACGCCGCCCACAGCCATGGCGTGGAGAAGCTGTTGTTCCTCGGCTCGTCATGCATCTACCCGGTGCATGCCCCGCAACCGATGATCGAAGCGGTGTTGCTCGACGGCGCGCTGGAACCCACCAACGAACCCTACGCGGTGGCCAAGATCGCCGGGATCAAGCTGTGCGAAAGCTACAACCGCCAGCATGGCCGCGATTACCGCAGCGTGATGCCCACCAACCTGTACGGGCCGGGCGACAACTACCACCCGCAGAACAGCCATGTGATCGCCGCCTTGCTGCGGCGCTTCCATGAGGCGACGCAGCGCGGCGATGAGGAAGTGGTGATCTGGGGCAGTGGCAAACCACGGCGCGAGTTCCTGCATGTGGATGACATGGCGGCGGCCAGCGTGCATGTGATGGAGCTCAGCCAGGAACGCTACCGCGAGCAGACCCAGCCGATGCGTTCGCATTTGAACGTCGGTACCGGGGTGGATTGCACCATCGCCGAACTGGCCCAGGCGCTGGTGCGGGTCACCGGCTTCAAGGGGCAGTTGCGCTTCGACGCCAGCAAGCCCGACGGCGCACCGCGCAAGCTGCTGGATGTGAGCCGGATCAACGCCCTCGGCTGGGAAGCCTATGTGCCGCTGGAAGAGGGGCTGCGCGACGCCTACAACGCCTATCTCGCGGCCCTCGAACAGCCTCGGGGCCACTGATGAAGATCCTCCTGTACGGCATCAACTACAGCCCGGAGCTCACCGGCATCGGCAAGTACAGCGGTGAACAGGCGCGCTGGCTGGCGGGCCAGGGCCATGAGGTGCGAGTGGTGACGGCGCCGCCGTATTACCCGCAGTGGCAGGTGGGCGAGGGCTATTCGCCGTGGCGCTTTCGCACCGAGCAGGACGACGGCGTGACGGTGATTCGCTGCCCGCTGTATGTGCCACGCCAGCCCACGGCGTTGACGCGCCTGCTGCACCTGATGAGCTTTTCCGCCAGTTCGTTTTTGGCGGTCATGGGGCAGTGGCGCTGGAAACCGGACCTGGTGATCCTGGTGGTGCCCACGCTGTTTTGTGCGCCCCAGGCACTGTTGTTGGCCAAGCTCAGTGGCGCGCGCTCGGTGCTGCATATCCAGGATTACGAAGTGGACGCGATGTTCGGCCTCGGCATCGGTGGCGGCTCCCTTGTGCGGCGCCTGGCGTTTGGGCTTGAACGCTGGCTGTTGCGGCGTTTTGACCGGGTCTCGACGATTTCCAGCGGCATGCTCGACAAGGCCCGGGGCAAAGGCGTGAACGGCAAGCGCCTGCTGTTCTTTCCCAATTGGTCGGAAACCGCCCGCTTTCGCCAGGTGCCCCGCAGCCCCGGGCTGCTGCAGCGCCTGGGTGTGGCGCCAGGCCAAAGGGTGTTGTTGTACGCCGGCAATATCGGCGAGAAGCAGGGCCTGGAACTGATCCTTGACGCCGCCCAGGCCTATGCCGATCGCCCGGAGCTGGTGTTCCTGATCGTCGGCCAGGGCACCGGCAAGGCCCGCTTGTTCGAGCGTGTGCAGCGCGATGGCCTGCGCAACGTGCTGTTTGCGCCGTTGCAGCCCTACGAGGATTTGCCGGTGCTGCTGGCCTCGGCCGACGTGCACCTGGTGATCCAGAAGCGCGGGGTGGCGGACGCGGTGCTGCCTTCCAAGTTGACCAATATCCTGGCGGTGGGCGGCCACGCCATCATCACCGCCGACCCCGGCACCACCCTCGGCCGCCTGTGCGAGGAACACCCGGGCATTGCGGTGCTGGCTGAACCGGAGTCCGTCGCCGCGCTGAACATAGGGATCGAGCGGGCACTGGCATTGCCCGCGCACAATGAGGTGGCGCTGAACTACGCCAAGGAGTTCCTCGACAAGGAACGTATTCTGCAACGCTTTATGGCACAGGTCTGATGGGTATGTGGCTTGATTTACCGACCTTCAATACGGTCGTGGCATCGACGCCGCTGGTGGCGATCGACCTGGTGGTGAGAAACACCCGTGGCGAGGTCCTGCTGGGCCTGCGCGTCAATCGGCCGGCTTATGGTTTCTGGTTCGTGCCCGGCGGGCGTATCCAGAAAAACGAACACCTCGACAACGCCTTCCGGCGCATCACCCGCGACGAACTGGGACACCCGTTCGAGCGCGCCCAGGCGCGGCTGCTGGGGGTGTACGAGCACTTCTACGACGACAGCGTGTTCGCCAACGCCGGGGCCGGGCCGAACACCCATTATGTGGTGCTCGGCTATTGCCTGGACCTGGCGGAAGGCCAGACCCTTCAGCCGCCCACGGAGCAACACCAGCATTACCGCTGGTGGCCCGAGGACGAACTGCGCATCAGCCCGCGGGTGCATGAACACACTCGCGCCTATTTCTGACTCTCTCTCCCGAGGACGCTCTCATGTTGTTACCGGTGATCATGGCAGGCGGTTCGGGGTCGCGCCTGTGGCCGCTTTCGCGGCAACTGAACCCCAAGCAGTTCCTGCGCCTGACCGACGCGCACCTGTCGATGCTGCAGCAGACCATCACGCGGCTGGAAGGCGCCAACGTCGCGCTGCCGCAGTTGATCTGCAATGAGCAGCATCGCTTCCTGGTGGCCGAGCAATTGCGCCAGTTGGGCCTGGAACAGGCCAGCATCCTGTTGGAACCGGTGGGGCGCAACACGGCGCCGGCCATCGCGCTGGCGGCGTGCAAGGCGCTGGCCGAGCACCAGGACCCGATCCTGCTGGTGCTGGCGGCGGACCATTTGATCGAAGACGTCCCGGCGTTTCATGCCAGCCTGGAAGTGGCGCTGCCGCTGGCCCGCGACGGCAAGCTGGTAACCTTCGGTATCACGCCCACTTGCGCCCATACCGGCTACGGCTATATCGAACAAGGCGCGACGGCGGGCGAGGGCGGTTATCGGGTCAAGCGCTTTGTCGAGAAGCCCGACGCCGTCACCGCTGCGGCGTATGTGGCCGACGGTGGGTATTACTGGAACAGCGGCATGTTCATGTTCCGCGCCAGTCGTTACCTGGAGGAGCTGGAACGCTTCCAGCCGGCTATCCTCGAGGCTTGTCGCGTGGCGCTGGAAGGCGGCAGCCAGGATCAACCCTTCACCCGCGTACATGCCGCGACCTTTGCCGCGTGCCCGGACGACTCCATCGACTACGCGGTGATGGAAAACACCCATGACGCGGTGATGGTGCCGTTGCAGGCCGGCTGGAGTGATATCGGCTCGTGGTCGGCGTTGTGGGAGGCCAGCGAAAAAGATGCCAGCGGCAATGTGATACGCGGCGACGGGCTGAGCCTGGACACCCGTGACACCTACGTCCACGCCGACAGTCGGCTGGTGGCCACGGTAGGGGTGCGGGACCTGATCATTGTCGAGACCAAGGACGCGGTGCTGGTGGCCCACAAGGACCAGGTGCAGCAGGTCAAGGCCATCGTCGACCTGCTCAAGCAGGCCGGGCGCCATGAGCATCTCAACCACCGCGAGGTGTATCGGCCGTGGGGCATGTACGACTCGGTGGACAACGGCCAGCGCTATCAGGTCAAGCGCATCACGGTGAAACCGGGCGCCAAGTTGTCGGTGCAGATGCACCACCATCGCGCCGAGCACTGGATCGTGGTCAGCGGTACGGCGCGGGTGACCAATGGCGAACAGACTTACCTGGTGTCGGAAAACCAGTCGACCTATATCCCCATCGGCCAGGTGCACGCCCTGGAAAACCCGGGGGTGATTCCGCTGGAGTTGATCGAAGTGCAGTCGGGCTCTTATCTGGGCGAGGACGATATTGTGCGCTTCGAAGACAAGTACGGCAGGGCCTGAGGTTTTCCGACAATTAATAACGTTTTTAATAACTTCGCCGGGCGCAATGCATTGAAGGCCGGGGCTTGCCGGGAAAACGTTATTTTCAACTAGGTCGGTTGAATATTATCTGTCTGGTGTGCTGTTTAGTTGAATGGCACTATCGGTTTGCCTGCTCACTGATGATAAGGAGTCTGAAATGAGAAAATCACTGGCTATTCTGGTACTCAGTGTCTTGAGTACTTCGGCGATGGCCGACGAGTTACCGTTGGGGCTTGATACCACAGTGGCCGGAACCGTTACGGTGGGGCAAACGTTGTTGGTCGGCACTGCCCTGGTTGCCGGTGTTGCCGCTGTTTCCAACAGCGGCGGCAGCTCCAATGGCGGCACCACCACGGGTACTACCGGCACCACCGGCACTACGGGTACCAGCAACTAGTCGTACACCTTCCGCTTTTAAGACCGCTTGGAATCCCCGCCCAAGTGGTCTTTTTTTCTTGTCGTCTATCGCGAGTGTCCTAGCACTATGATGCGTATTTTTTCTATTGCAGCCGTGGCCGCTGCATTATTGCAAGGCTGCATGTTTTCCCCGGGTCAATATATGGATACGGCCGCCCTGACCGAAGAGGGCGGGCCTGAAAACAGTCGCGTGGATTTAATTCCGATTACGCCAAAGTTATTGGCCATGGACGCGGCAAGTCATGTGCCTTATTCCATTCCAGCAGAACTCTTGAGTTATAAACCCGGGCCGTATTTGATCGGCGCCAATGACGCGCTGTATATCACGGTGTGGGATCACCCTGAACTTACCGCGCCGTCCGGCCCGCAGCAGCAGATCGATGCCAACGGTCGCTTGGTCAGCCCCGAGGGCAACCTGTTTTATCCCTACGTCGGCGAGGTGGTTGCCAAGGGTCGCAGCATTGAAGCGCTGCGCAGCGAGATCACCGACAAGCTGCGCCAGTACATCGACAGCCCCCAGGTGGATGTCAGCGTGTTGCGTTTTGCCAGCCAGAAAGTGGTGATCAGCGGCGCGGTGATCAAGGCCGGGCCGGTGCCCCTCACCACGATTGCGATGAACGTCAGCGAGGCCCTTGGCGCCGCCGGGATCGACCCGATCAACGCCGACCTGTCGAACCTCACCCTCACCCGTGGCGGCAAGCGCTACACCCTGGACCTCGACACGCTCAACCTTGAGCAGTCGCGCCTGAATGACATCTATCTCAAGGACGGCGACCAGCTGTACCTGGCCTACAACGATCGCAAGCGCATCTACGTGATGGGCGAGGTGATGCAACCCCGCGCGCTGAGTTTCAAGACCCGCAGCATGAACCTCTCCGACGTGCTGGGTTCAGTGGGCGGGGTCAACCAGAACACCTCCAACGCCGATGCCATCTACGTGATTCGCGGCGCGCAGAACATCGATGTGGAACCGGCCAAGGTGTTCCAGCTGGAAGCCGGCTCCCCCTCGGCCATGGCCCTGGCCACGCGTTTTGATGTGCAGCCCCAGGACGTGGTGTTTGTCGGCCCGGCGAATATCACGCGCTGGAACCGCTTTATCAGCCAACTGGTGCCGTCCGCGTCGATCATCGGCATTGGTGCATCCACCCAGAACAACCTGAGCGAAGCCAGCAGCCGATAGGGTGGTACCTGCGTGAACAATCTGAAAATCGGTACGTACGCAGGGTTGGCGTGGCTGTTGGCTGGCTGCAATCCGCTGATGCAGGCCTCGCTGGATACCTTCAAGGCTGCCGTCGGCGGCCCGCCGCCGTTGGTGTTGAGCCAGGCCCAGGTGGATGCGGTGCCGTTCCCCCAGATCAAGGTCACCACGGTGTCCGGCGCTGGGGTGATGGCGTTGATTCGCCAGCGTGACGACCTGCAGTTCTGGGTGGCGTCCGGCAAACAGGTGCTGCTGCTGCGCGATGGTCTGGTGGTGCGCACGGTGGGCCTGGGCACTGACCTGGATGGCACGCGCTGGCAGGGCCAGTCACCGTTCCAGCAAGGGTTGCATCGTGTCCCGGACGGCTATCGCAGCACGCGCCAGATCGACGTGGTGGACGGCTATCGCCTGGGCGTTACGGTCAACAGCCACATGACGCGCCATGGGCTGGAGAGCGTCGAGATTCTCGACAAATCCTATGCCTTGCTGCGGGTGGATGAAGACATCGAGGCCGCCGGCTTTCACGCGCGTAACCGTTACTGGGTCGACCCCGGCGACGGTTTTATCGTGCAGAGCGAGCAGCACCTGACGCCCGACCTGACGCTCACCATTACCCAACTGCAACCGACTCGCAAGGATGCCCCATGATGCTGCGAAAATTGGCCGCGCTGGTGCTGTTGTGCAGTGGCGCCAGTGTGTCCCAGGCGGCGATGACCGTCAGCGGCGAGGTGCGCAATCCGGGGCCGATCCCCTTGGCGCCCGCGGCGCGCTTGCTGGATGTGATCACGGCGTCGCAACCGGATGCCCAGGGCTATTGGCTCGGTGCGGCCTGGCTGCGCCAACCCTTGCTGGCACAGCAGGCACGGCTCAAGGCCGGTGTGCTGTTTGACCTGCAAACCCTGCAGCGTGCGGCGTTGGCGGCCGGTCGCGAAGGTCGCGCGCATGCGGCGGCTCGGCTCTATCAACAGGTGCAGGCCTTGCCGGTGACCGGCCGCCAACAGGCGATGCTGGATCCGGTGGCGGTGGAAGTCGGCTTTGCGCCGAACCCGCTGGTCAGTGAGGGCGACAGCCTGGTTTATCCGCCGAGGCCGGACAGCGTGCGTGTCGTGGGTGCCGTCGCCGTGGCCTGCACGTTGGCATTCCAGCCGATGCAGCGGCCCCTCGATTACCTCCACGCCTGTCCGGCCCTGGCGGAAGCGGACCGCGATTACCTGTGGCTGATCCAGCCCGACGGCCATGTCACCCGCCTGGGTATCGCGGCATGGAATCGCGAGGAGGGCACGCCTCCCGCGCCGGGCAGCACGTTGCTGGTGCCGATCCGCAGCGACGACCTGGACCCGCTCACCCCCGAACTCAATCAGCAACTGGCCGAGTTTCTTGCCACCCAACCCCTGGCCGAGGTCACGCCTTGAAATTATGTATTGCAGCCGTGCTGCTGGTGCCCTGTGGCGTCGCCCATGGCGATCCCCGTTACACCCAAAGCGATTTCGGTGGCGTCGGGCTGCTGCAAACCCCCACCGCCCGCATGGCGCCCGCCGGCGAACTCAGCGTGAATGCCAACCGCACCGAACCCTACAGCCGCTACAGTTTTTCGGCGCAACCCCTGGACTGGCTGGAGGGCACCTTTCGCTACACCGCGATCACCAACCGCCCCTATGGCGCCGAGTCCTTCAGCGGCGGCCAGAGCTATAAGGACAAGGCCGTCGACGCCAAAGTGCGCCTGTATCAGGAAAGCCACTGGCTGCCCGAGGTGGCGCTGGGGTTCATGGACCTGGGTGGCACCGGGTTGTTTTCCAGCGAGTACCTGGTGGCCAACAAGCGCTACGGTGATGTGGATTTCAGTGCCGGCATCGCCTGGGGGTACCTGGGCAGTCGCGGTGATTTCGGCAACCCGTTGGGCGCCTTGGATGATCGTTTCAACCAGCGGCCCACCGCCGAAGGCTCCGGCAGTTTTTCCAACGGCTACTTTCGCGGCCGGCCCGCGTTGTTCGGCGGGATTGCCTATCAGACACCCTGGGCACCGCTGAGCCTCAAGCTGGAATACGAGGGCAACGACTATCAGAACGAACCCCGCGACAACAACCAGCGCCAGGACTCGCCCATCAACCTGGGCCTGGTCTACAAGCTGGCCGACTCCATCGATGTGAGTGCCGCCTGGGAACGTGGCAACACCGCCATGTTCGGCATCACCCTGCACACCAATTTCGTCAGCCGCAAGGCCCCGGTAAAAACCTACGACCCGCCGGCCCCCAAGTTGCCTGCCAAGGCCCCGACCACGCCGATGGACCAGGTGGATTGGGCCGCCGTCTCCCGGCGCCTGCACGATAATGCCGGCTACAACGTGCAGCGCATTACCCAGCGCGGGCCGGAGTTGTTGGTGTACGGCGAACAGCAGCGCTATTTCTACAGCGCCAAGGCGGTGGGCCGCGCCAGTCGGATTCTGGATGGCAGCGTGAATGACCAGATCGATTGGTTCACCCTGGTGAGCGAGCGTTATGCGCTGCCGATCGAAGAAACCAGCGTGCCGCGCGAGACCTTTCGCGAGGTGGTCAACCACCGCGAGGACCTGCAGAACCTGCATCGCCAGGTCGAGGTCAATCGTGCCAGCAACCGCAGCCAGACAGTGCTGTACACCCAGCCGCCCAAACCCTTCACCTATGGGGTGGGGCTGGGCTACAAGCAGAACGTCGGCGGGCCGGATGGCTTGCTCTACCAGGTGTCCGCCGACCTCGACGGCGAGTATCGTTTCACCCGCAATACCTGGTGGAGCGGCCTGCTCAGCGTCAACCTGCTGAACAACTACGACGGGTTTACCTACGATGCGCCCAGTGGCTTGCCCCGGGTGCGGACCGACCTGCGCCGGTACATGACCACCTCCGATGTGACCCTGCCGACCTTCCAGCTCAACCATGCGCAGCAGTTGGACCAGGACCTCTACGGTATGGTCTACGGTGGTTTGCTGGAGTCGATGTACGCCGGTGTCGGCAGTGAAGTGCTGTACCGCCCGATGGGCCAACGCTGGGCATTGGGGGCCGACCTGAACTACGTGCGTCAGCGTGGTTTCGAGCAGGATTTCAGCTTGCGCGATTACCGCACCCTCACCGGACATATCACCGGCTACACCGATCTGCCGTTCAACATTCAGGGCGCCTTGAGTGTCGGCCGCTACCTGGCCAGGGACTGGGGCGCGACCCTGGACCTGTCGCGGGAATTCAACAATGGCGTGCGGATTGGCGCGTGGATCACCCGCACCACTGCATCCAGCGCAGAGTACGGCGAAGGCAGCTTCGACAAAGGCCTGTACCTGTCCATTCCGTTCGATGAGTTGATGAGCCTGTCGACGATGCGTCGCGCCAACCTGGTATGGGCGCCACTGACCCGCGATGGCGGCGCACGCTTGAACCGCGCCTACTCACTGCATTCGATGACCGATGGGCGCGACAGTGAGCTGTTCTACAAGAACATCGACAAGATCACCGAATAAATGCACCCACACAGATACTGTCTCATCCAACACCGCTCAAATCCGTAGCAGCTGCCGAGCCGCGGCGAGGCTGCGTTTACGGCCTGCCAGGCACACCGCTGACGCAGCCTCGCTTGCGCTCGGCAGCTGCTACGCAGGTGAGGTGATGATGGGGATTGGCACTCGTAGCAGCTGTCGAGCCCCGGCGAGGCTGCGTTTATGGCCTGCCAGGCACACCGCTGACGCAGCCTCGCTTGCGCTCGGCAGCTGCTACGCAGGTGAGGTGGTGATGGGGATTGGCACTCGTAGCAGCTGTCGAGCCCCGGCGAGGCTGCGTTTACGGCCTGCCAGGCACACCGCTGACGCAGCCTTGCTTGCGCTACGGGGGTGAGGTGGTGATGGGGGTTGGCACTCGTAGCAACTGTCGAGCCCCGGCGAGGCTGCGTTTACGGCCTGCCAGGCTGCGCTACGGGGGTGAGGTGGTGATGGGGATTGGCACTCGTAGCAGCTGTCGAGCCGCGGCGAGGCTGCGTTTACGGTCTGCCAGGCACACCGCTGACGCAGCCTTGCTACGCAGGGGGTCAGTAGATGTCCTTGGACAGCAGCGTAAACGGCGTCTTCAACAGGATCTTGATGTCCAGCCACAGCGACCAGGTATTGATGTAGCGCAGGTCGATATCGACGCGCTGTTGCATCTTCTCCAGGGTCTCGGTCTCGCCCCGGCAGCCATTGACCTGCGCCAGGCCGGTGATGCCGGGTTTGATCCGATGGCGGGCCATGTAGGCGCGGATTTTCCCCGAGTAGTAGTCGTTGTGTGCAATCGCATGGGGGCGTGGGCCGACCAGGGCCATGTGCCCTTGCAGCACGTTGAACAGCTGCGGCAATTCATCGATGGAGGTACGCCGGATAAACCGGCCCACCGGCGTAATGCGTGAATCGTTGCGACTGGCCTGGCGTACCTCATGGTCGTCATGCACACGCATGGAGCGGAATTTCCACACCTTGATCACCTCGCCATTCCAGCCGTGGCGGTCCTGCTTGAAGATCACCGGGCCGGGGGAGGTGAGCTTGATCAGCAGGGCGACCAGCAACAGCAGCGGGCTCAGCACGATGATCGCCAGAGCAGCCAGGCTCTTGTCCAGCAGCGACTTGCTCAGTGCAGCGGTGGGGCGGCTGGTCAGCGGGCTTTCGTTGAGGTAGATCGCCGGCAGCCCATCCACTTCGGCCACGCAATGGTTGAGCAGCAGCATGTTATTGAGGTCGGGCACCCAGATCACATCCACGCTGATCTCCAGCAGGTTGAGGTACAACGCCTCAATGTGGGTGGCGTCCTGCAATGAATGGGTGATGTAGAGCCGGCGGATGCCGTGTTGCCGGATCAATTGGGGCAGTTGCGGCAGCTCGCCGAGGATCTGCGCTTGCGCATCCTCGGTCGCCTCGGCACGGCTGCCGACCAGACCCACCAGGGGCGAGCGTTTTTGCCGTGAGAGGGTCCTGGCCAGGTCCACCGCAAGCTTGCCAGTGCCCACGATCAATGATTTTTGGCGTTCGTGAAGTTGGCGGTGGTAATACCGGGACAGGCTGTGCAGCGGTATGTAACACAGTGCCAATAACGGGTAACTGACCGCCGCCCAGAGTAATAAGGTTTCCACAGGGAACAGTGCGCTGGCATTACAGGCTACGCCCACGGCAAACAATATACCCATGGTTAACAGCCAGCCCATGAACAAGCGTCCAAGGCCCACGGCATAATCATCTTTCTTGCTGTAGACATCGCATAAGGTATACGCCGGGAGAGAGGCCAATATCGTAAAGGCGGCCAGGACGCGGTAGTAATACTCCAGTTGGCCAGTCTTCAAGATAACCAGCGTAAATAACAGTGCAACAACTAAGCTCGATGCGAGTGTCCATTGTCCCCAGAACGTCAAACCCCTGGGGGTCAGGTTGCGATGCATTCTAGTGTTATTAAGCATAGTTCTGCTCCCGGTGATGACCGCGCACGTGGTGGCAGGCGTTAAGGGTTAACGGTTAACTTTATAAACGACAGGCACGCGCAGGCGTGTGCCCATTGATAGTAATGAACGGCAGGGGGCAGTGGCTGACGACTTATAACAAGGTCAGGAGGGTCTGGCGAAGTGGATGTTATAAAAGGGCAGGTAGAAGAGTTTTTAATAGGCAGGGTGAATTAAAAGGCCTGGGTTGTTTTTATTTTTGTTAACGGCGTGGCTGACTAAGCTCGAGCGGCTTTTTGATTTTTTGCGTCAGGCAATAACCACGGTTTCTTACCGCACGAAACAGGCGTTCACCGTCGTTGACCCGCTTGAACTTTTCCTGCAAACGACTCAGGCACATTTCCAATCCGCGGTATAAATCGGGTTCACGACCTATATTACGGATCAACTCTTCTTTGCTGACCACGCGTTCTTCATGGTGCAGCATCTTTTTAATCAGCGCCGATTCAATAGTGGTCAATGAAATGCGCAGGCCGCCCTTGACCAGTGCTCGATCATGTTGGGTGAGCAGCCAGAAATCCTGTGGATACAGTGGCGTTCGTTCGGCGCTGATCTCTTGAGTACGCGTATGGTTATTCGGTGCGCTGTCAGGGGCCTTGGCGGTTGGCATTCTGGATTCTTGCCGCTTGGGGTTAAACGATTGTGAGGGCAAGTTGAGGGTGTGGGTAATAATGTAGGTATTAAAATGCGGGGTGATCTGTGGTTGGGAAAACGCCGGATTTGTATCGGCGGGGTCCGTGGTCGCCGGGGCGTTTACATCGTAATAGAAAAACTCTGCGTTGGGCGTGAAGTCCTGCAGTGCGATAGACGCAAGTGTTGGAGCGAAGGCGTGTTTCTTGAAAGAACTCATAGGGTCCACCCATATCAGGAAGATGCAGTTGTTAAAGGCAGTCAGCGGGGGAGTAATAGCCGCCCTGAAAGTATTCGAACGGCAAGTTTTTAGCCAGCATGGCGCTGTCGGCAAACTCGACCTGATCGGCGATGAAGCAGACCCTGCAGGCACTGATCAGTTCCAGCATGTGATCGTAAAGCCGGTCGAACAGGTCCGAACGCGTATTGAGGCTGAGCCTGAGGGCAGAATCCGGAAAGGGCATTTTTATATAGTCGTAGAGCTCGAGGTCGACCAGCAGGTCTGCCGGCTTTGTATCGAGTCTGTAGTTGTTGTAGGCCAACGTGATACCGCTATGGTCTTTCAACTTATACAACTGACGCACCATCGCCCGGCGTTCTACCGGACCGGGCAGGGCGTCCAGTGGGTTGTCGAGACTGAGGGTGAAGGGGTGTTTGTGGTCTTCCAATGCCCGCGCGGCCTGAATGATCGCCTTGAGGATGTCCTCGTTCATCAGGGCCGATTGACCCATGCGCAGAAGCGTATGACTCGTCGCCGGGCTGACTGCCTTAAGCGTTTTGCGCGGTGGGTGGATATGGCGCAAGGCCTCAGTGCAGGCACTTTCAAGTTGTTCGGGATCAACGCCATCCGCTACGCTGATTTCGCTGCCCCACCAGGCATGACCGCGATCAACGATGGCTTGCCTGATGATCTTGAAGTGCGGGGTATGTACAGGGGGCGTTTTTTCACTATTCACGGCTCGGCCCCTCCTTAGTGGGTTGGAAATGGCTGGCGCAAATAAGACCCCGGCTGAGTTTATAACCATAACCGCGAATATTTTGGATGATGTTTTCACCGTAGTGCGCCTTGATTTTACTGCGCAAACGGCTGATGGATTTTTCCAGTGCACGGGAGTCGTAGTACTTGGTATTAAGTCCCATGACACGGGCGATCTCATTATGACTGAGCAGTCGGTTCTGAATAAGCGCTTCCAATACTTTCATTTCGACGAAGGATATTTCCAACTTTTTCCCGTCGCCATACAGGCACATGCGGTCTTGGTCGAGAATCAGGTCGCACTGATTGAGTCGAGCGCTTTCACTGAGAAATGCATCAAACAGATTCAACTTTTTTTCGGGTGAAGTTTCGATCGCCTTGATGCAGTAATCGGCGCCAGCCAGGTAGTATTTTGTTTTGCTCAGGGTCGACGCAAAGGTGATCACGACGAATATCGTGCAGTCGGGGTTTTCAGTTCGCGCTTTTTTTATTATGTCCAGGCTCAGATTGCTGGCGGAGGGTGTATCAATTTCTATAATGATGGCACGGTAATGTACGTGGCTTTCCTGGGTGTCAATTAGTTGACCGTAGCAACGTGTATCGACTTTTAAATTATTCGCTACAGTGCGAACTAAAAGCGCCCGAAAGTCCTCTGATTTCGATTGAGTCCGTGCAATAGCGAGGACGTTGGAAAAATGCATCACCTACTCCCTTTTCCGGCATGCAAGGCCGTCAGTTCAATCGCTGCTAGCGTTTAGATACTAATCGAATTGATTCCGCTAAAACGTGACAAATTTTAACATTCACCACTTGGTTTTTACGAGCGCAGGGGGTAATAGGGGGATATTTCATGGGAGGTTGTACCGACTTACACATATCCTAGTGCAAACTCTTAATGCTCGATAAGTATTTTAGTTCCAACGATTTTTTTGACGGGTGCAGGTTTAAGCGTTGACCTTCTCAGACCGGAAAAACGCCTGCAGAGCGCCCCGAAGGTTGGCGGCCGGCCCCTCGGATGGGCTCAACGGCGCAACTGCACTTCGGCCTCGATGCACGCCACCAGAAACTCCATGACCACCTTCACGGACGGCGAGCGGCGCATGTCGGGGTACACCGTGAGCCAGATATCACGTAAAGGGCCTTCGACCGCAGTGGGCAGCCTGACCAGCAGCGGGTCGTGATCGCCCACCAGGGTCGGCAACACCACCGCGCCGACCTGGGCCCTGGCCGCCATTTGCTGGGTGGCCAGGTCGCTTGCGGCAAACGCGATCTCACGGCCGCCGCGCAGTTGGTGCATCCAGGCTTGCTGGGGCAGGTGGTCACGGCTGCTGTCGTAGGCGATGAACTTCCACTGCGCAGCCGGCAATTGCTGGAACGTCGGCGGGCCATACAGCCCGAAGCGCACCACGCCGACTTTCCTGCGTACCAGGGCTTCCTCATCGGGACGCACCGTGCGCAGGGCAATATCCGCTTCACCTTTGTCCAGCGCGGCCAGTTGGGTCGACGGCATCAGCACCAGGTTCAACTGCGGGTAGTGGGCGCGCAGCCGCGCTATATGGGGCGCAATGCAATAGTGGGCGATAGACGGCGGGCAACTGACCCGCACCGTGCCGGCCATTTCGATCGACGCGACCCGCGACAGGCGCATCACCTGCGTCGCCATTTCGTCCATGCCCGCCGCCAACTCCGCCAATGCCAGGCCTTGCGCGGTCAGCGGGCGGCTGCGCGGCAGGCGGTCCACCAGTTTGACGCCGAGGGCTTTTTCCAGCGCATCGACGCGGCGCCCGACGGTGGCGTGCTCCACCTGCAACTCGCGGGCGGCCGCCGACAACGACTGGCTACGTGCCAGTACCGTGAAGTAATACAGGTCCTGCCAATCGAACATCGGGTTATTTCCGCACGGAGGTTGGGAGGCTTTGGGGAATTTTCCTACTGAGAGCGTCCTTTTACCATGGCCGCTTCCCAGTGCACATGGAGTTGTCCCCGATGAAAGCCATTACCTTGCAAACCTACGGCGGCCCTGAAGTCGCCCAATTGCGCCATGACGTCCCCAAACCCCAGGTGTTGGCCGGGCATGTGCTGGTCAAGGTGGCGTGCGCCGGGATCAACTTCATGGATATCCATACCCGCCAGGGCAAATATGCGCAGTCGTCGACCTATCCGGTGCGCCTGCCCTGCACCTTGGGTATGGAGGGCGCCGGCGTGGTGGTGGAAGTCGGCGCAGGCATCAGCCATTTGGCCGTCGGCGACCGGGTGGCGTGGTGCATTGCCTGGGGCGCCTTCGCCGAGTACGCCCTGGTGCCCGCGGCCAGGGTGGCGCAGATTCCCGGTGCCATCGCCTTCGATCAGGCGGCTGCGGCGATGTTTCAAGGCTGTACCGCCCACTACTTGATCGAGGATGTCGCCAGGTTGCAGGCCGGCAGCACCTGCCTGGTCCACGCTGCGTGCGGCAGCATCGGCCAGTTGCTGGTACAGATGGCCCGGCGCTCAGGCGCCACGGTGTTCGCCACCGGCAGCACCGCTGAACGATGCGCCATTGCCCACGAGCGCGGGGCCCACCAGGCCTGGGTCTATGACGGCGGCCGATTTGCCGAGCGGGTGTTGGAGGCCACAGGCGGGGAGGGGGTGGATGTGGTCTTCGATTCGCTCGGCAAAAGCACCCTGCGTAACAGCTTCCGCGCCTGCCGCACGCGCGGCCTGATCGTGAACTACGGCAATGTCTCGGGTTCGTTGACCGATCTCGACCCGATGGAACTGGGGGAGGCGGGCTCGCTGTTTTTGACGCGCCCCCGGCTGGCCGACCATATGGCCGACGGCGCCACCGTACAACGGCGTGCCAACGCGGTATTTGCGGCGATGCTCGAAGGTACGTTGATGGTGGCTATCGAAGGGCATTACACGCTGGAAACGCTGCATCAGGTACATGAGCGCATCGAAGCGCGGCAACAGATCGGCAAGGCTGTGGTGTGGGTGGACCGCGACCTGCATTAATCGAAGACGAAAAAAAACCGGCTGATCAGGCCGGTTTGGGGTGCCCCGCGAACAGTGCGGGATTAAGCGTGGTTGTCCAGCAGGCGATCGGCACCGCCTTCAACAATACCGCGTTGCTGCAAACGATCGGCACCGCCTTCGGCCAGGCCACGTTCCTGCAAGCGATCAGCGCCACCTTCGGCGAAGCGGTTGCCTTGCAGGCGATCGGCGCCATCTTCGGCGACGCGGTTGCCTTGCAGGCGGTCGGCGCCATCTTCGGCGACGCGGTTGCCTTGCAGGCGATCAGCGCCACCTTCAACAATACCGCGTTGCTGCAAGCGATCAGCACCACCTTCGGCAACACGACGTTCCAGCAAGCGATCCGAGCCACCTTCGGCAACACGACGTTCCAGCAGGCGATCCGAGCCACCTTCAGCAACACGGCTTTCGATCAGGCGATCCGCGCCGCCTTCAGCAACAACAGGGTGGGCAAATGCGTTTGCAGCGAGTACCGAGAAAGCGAGGCTAAGCAAGATTTGGCGTTTCATGATGGTGTGCTCCGAGTGTTTTAGTTGGGTGTTGCCTGGTATGGGTTTGATGTTACGCGTTGCATTTTTTAAGAGAACTTCATTGGGCTGATGGTGACTATCGATGCCAGCGATGGCCCGTTTCAAAGGGCCATCGCCGAGCCGGTCACGGCATCTGTGGCCGTTCCTGAGGGCGCAGGTCGAACACCAGCACCTCGGCATCCTGGCCCTGGCTCAGGCGGATTTGCCGCTCATCGCGCACTCGGGCACCGTCGCCTTCCTGCAAGCGCTGGCCGTTGATGTCCACGCTGCCCCGAGCCACATGGATGTACACGTGGCGATCCGGCGGCAGGTCGAGGGTCGCGGCTTCGTCGCCGTTGAACAGCCCGGCGTACACCCTGGCGTCCTGGCGCACGGTCAGGGAGCCGTCGCTGCCGTCCGGCGAGATGATCAGTTGCAGGCGCCCTTGTTTCTGCGCCGCGCTGAAGTGCTCCTGTTGATAGCGCGGCTCGGCACCGGCCACGGCGGGCACGATCCAGATTTGCAGGAAGTGCACGCCACGGGTCTGGCTGTGGTTGAACTCGCTGTGGGCCACGCCGCTGCCGGCGCTCATCAGTTGCACATCGCCGGGGCGAATCACCGAGCCGGTGCCCAGGGTGTCCTTGTGTTCCAGGGCGCCTTCAAGCACATAGGAGAAAATCTCCATGTCGCGGTGCGGGTGTTGGCCGAAGCCTTTGCCGGCCGCGACGCGGTCGTCGTTGATCACCAGCAGGTCGGAAAAACCCTGTTCATCGGGGTTCCAATAGTTGGCGAACGAGAAGGTGTGGAACGACTTCAACCAACCGTGATTGGCGGCGCCGCGTTCGGAAGCTTTGCGAAGGGTCAGCATGGTCTTGTCCTCAAGTGAGCGCGGGCTGCGAGATGCAGGGCGCTTGCGTTGAGAAGAAGGTTACTGGCAACCTGAAAATTCATTAAGAAGCTGAAATTTGAATAACTGTCTCCTTGAGATTGACAGTAAAAGCCATGCCATAATGCCTTTCGCTTTCTTCCCCTCGATGGATGCTTCCCGTATGAAAACCGTGGCCATGGCGCTGTTCCCGGACTTCCTCCTGCTTGACATGGCCGGGCCGCTCGAAGTGTTTTCAATTGCCAACCGCTACCTGCCGGCGGCGGAGCATTACCAGATCCTCACCCTGGGTACCGAGCCCGGTCCGTTGCGCGCCTCCAATGGGGTGCTGGTCCAGACTGACCTGCTGCTGGACCAGGCCCGGGCGGCTTATGACCTGCTGCTGGTGCCCGGCGGCCCGGGTGCCTATAACGAATGCCATCCGGCGCTGCTGCCCTGGCTCAAGGCGGCGGCGCCACGGGCGCGGCGCTTCGGCTCGATCTGCACCGGCGCCTTTGTGCTGGGCCACGCCGGGCTGCTCGACGAACGCCGCGTGACCACCCACTGGCACTACACCGAGCGCCTGATCAAGGCCTTCCCCAAGGCCATCGTCGAGACGGATCGCATCTACCTGCAGGACGGGCGGTTGATTACCTCGGGCGGGGTCACCGCCGGTATCGACCTGGCGCTGTCGATCGTCGCCCAGGACCATGGCAAGCAAGTGGCGGTGGATGTGGCCAAGGTGCTGCTGGTGGTGATGAAGCGCCAGGGCGGCCAGGCCCAGTTCAGCCCGATGACCGCGTCCGTGGCACCCCAGGAAACCGCGATCACCCGGGTGCAGAACCATGTGCTCGCCCATCTGGACCAGCCCTTTACCATCGAGTCCATGGCCGAGCTGGCCGGCATGAGCCCGCGCCACTTTGCCCGGTTGTTCGCCAAGGACGTGCAGATGACGCCCATGGCCTTCCTGCAGGGCGCGCGCATCGACCGCGCCCGGCAACTGCTGGAAACCACCGACCTGCCGCTCAAGACCGTGGCGTTCCACGCAGGCTTCGGCAGCGTGCGGCACATGCGCTTTCTATTCAGTGAAAAACTCGGCCTCAACCCGACCCAATATCGCCAGCAGTTCAGTTAACGACAGGATGTCCGTCTCGCGCACCCGATTGTCCGTATCGCTCCCTGTGCCAGCATTGCCCTGTTACAGGTAGCTGGCAAGATAAGGTCGAGCCCATGGAAAAGGATGCGCGGAAGCCCAAGATCGGGCGTTTCAGCGCGATTGCAGACATGAATATGCCTCAGGCGATTGACGCGGATAGCACGGTGCGCTTCGGTGACTATGCCTTTCATCGGCAGCAGCGGCTGGTGAGCAAGGCGGGTTGGCCGGTGCCGTTGGGCGGGCGGGCTTTGGATATTCTGGCGGTGCTGCTGGAGTCGCCAGGGCAATTTATCAGCAAGGCCACCCTGATCGAGCGGGTCTGGCCGTGCAGCGTGGTGGAAGAGAACAACCTGCGGGTGCACATCGCCGCACTGCGCCGTGCCCTTGACGGGCAACGCTTGATTATCAACGACCCCCAGCGCGGTTACTGCTTCGCCGCCCCCGTGCGGGTCGCGGCTGCCGCGGTGCTGCCCCGGCATAACCTTGCCCCCCGGCTCAGCCCGCTGATCGGTCGCGATGAACTGCTGGGCGTGCTGGTGCGGCGGGTGTCCGGGCAGCGCCTGATGACCCTGACCGGGTGCGCCGGCGTGGGCAAGAGCACCTTGGCCCTGGCCCTGGCCGAGCGCGTGTTGCCGCGCTACCGCGACGGTGTGTGGTGGGTCGACCTGGCCACGGTGGAGGCGCCGCTGATGATGCTGCGCCACCTGGCCACGATCCTGCATCTGGAACCCGGCGGCAGTGTCACGCAGTTGTGCCGCCAGTTGGTCTCCCGGCAATTGCTGCTGGTACTCGACGGCGCCGACCTGCTGCTCGGTGCCTGTCGACATCTTTTGCGGGCGCTGCGCGAAAATGCGCCCCAGGTCAGCGTGCTGGTCAGCAGTCGCGAAGCGTTGCAGGCCCCAGGCGAATGGGTGCTGCGCGTGCCCCCGCTGGGCGTGCCGGCGCCGTCGGCGCTGGGCAGTGTTGAACAGGCCATGGCGTTCCCCGCCGTGCAACTGTTCGTCGCCCGGGCGT
The DNA here is from genome assembly GCF_032424295.1 of Pseudomonas sp. JV449. Classification (NCBI taxonomy): domain Bacteria; kingdom Pseudomonadati; phylum Pseudomonadota; class Gammaproteobacteria; order Pseudomonadales; family Pseudomonadaceae; genus Pseudomonas; species Pseudomonas sp. JV449. Next base: position 57,605 of record NZ_VYKD01000014.1, read on the forward strand.
GTGCCGGCCAACAGGGCTTTGTGTTGCGCCGACAGGACCTGGCGCCATTGCGGGACATCTGCCGGCGCCTCGACGGTATTCCCCTGGCCCTTGAACTGGCGGCCGCCCAAGTGGACGCGCTGGGCGTGCGCGGTTTAAAGGCGCAGTTGCACAGTGGATTGCAGGTACTGACCCGGGGCCGCCGCACAGCGGTGGAGCGCCACCAATCCCTGACCGCGGCCCTGGACTGGACCTACGAGCGCCTGAGCCTGCCGGAGCGCTGGCTGTTCCTGCAACTGAGCCTGTTCAAGATGGCTGTGACCTTGCCCACCCTGGGTAAGCTGGTGGCCGGCACCGAGCTGGAACACGCCGATTTGTCGTACCTGCTCGGGCGGCTGGTCGGCACCTCGCTGCTGAGCCTCGAACCCGGTCCGGGTTATCCGCGCTATCGTCTGCTCAACAGCGTGCGCAGCTATGGCCTGGCACTCCTGCGTAACCCGCAGCAGGTGGCGCGTTTGCAGCAGGGTTATGGGCATTACCTGGGAGCGTTTTCAGGCCGGCCGTTTGTCCTGCAACTCGTCGAGCAGGCGGCGTACGCGGACTAGGTCCTGGGTGGCGAAGCCTTCGCTGAATCGCGCGTAGACCGAACCCAGCAGGTCGCGAGCAGCCTGCACACGACCCTGCTGTTGCCACAGCCGCGCCAAGGAGTCCGCACAGCGCAGTTCCCAGGCCAACGCGCCTTGCTGGTGTGCCAGGCCCAGGGCTTCGAGCAGCAGCGCCTCGGCCCCGTGGGGATCGGCCATGGCCTCGGCGCGCACGCGCAGGATCTCCGGGCTGCACCAGCCGGCCGCACCGCTCCGGGCGCGTTCGAACAAGGCCTCATCCACTGCACGGGCGTTGAAGGTCACCAGGATGTCTGCGACCAGCCCCAATCCCTGCACATCGGCGATCTGCGCCGTGCCTTCGTAGCATTGCGCCCAGGTGTGGAACAACTGCACTGAATGCTTTTGCGCCTGTTGCAGGAGGAGGTCCAAGCGGTCGCGGGCTGCAAGGGTGTCGCCGTTGCAATGGGCGATGACCACCCCGGCCAGGGCCAGGGTGTAGCAAATCGACGTGCCGTGGTTGATCTGCAACGCCAGCTCCAGCGCCTGGCTGGCGGTGCGCCACGCACGTTCGGGAAAACCGCGCAGCCACAGGATGCGCGCGAGGATGGTCAACGAGGCCACGCTCTGGTCGTACTGCACGCCAAAGCCGTGGGTAAACCGGTTGAGATGGCCGCTCTGGGCCATGCGCTGGATCACCTGTTCGGCATTCTGCTGCGCCAGTATCTGATTGCCGGCGAAGTGCTGCGCCAGCACCCTCAGGCGTTGGGCGCTGAGGGCCAGCAACGGTTCTGCCTGTGGCCCCAACCGGTCGAAATGCAGGCTTTGTTCCAGGGCCTCGCGGTAGTTGCCGCCACACAGGCTGACCGCCATTTGCCCCGACACCGCGCGCAGTTGGCCGACCAGGTTGCTGTCGGCTTCGGCCAGGCGCCGTGCATGGGCAAAGGCTTCGATGGTCTGCGGCGTACCGCCCTGGATGTGATAGGAAAAACTGCCGAAGGCCAACTGCAGGGCCATGTTCAAGTGCGGGCTCGGCGTGCTCGATTGCCCCAGCCGCGCCAGGGCCTTGCCCACATACAGGCCGTGTTCGCGCAGCAGCGACAGCTCCTGCCACAACGGCATGGCGCTGACGGTGAGACGAATGCCCAGCAGGTGCACGCCCTGGTCGCCCAGGCCCCAGTCGAGGGCGGCACGAATGTCTTCGCGCAGCGGCGCATAGCGGTCGATCCAGGTTTGGGTGGCGGTCTGTTCCCAATCGTCCTGCGCCTGGTTCATCAGCACCAGGCAGCGCCTGGCGTGGTGTTCACGGGTGGCGTCGAGTTCATTGGCAACGCTGAGTTTTTCCAGGGCATAGGTGCGGGTGATGTCCAGCAGGCGATAGATCACCTCGTCATCCCCGGCCTCCACATTGAGCAAGGATTTCGCCACCAGCTGGGTGATCGAACCCAGCACCTCGGCCGGTGCAACCTGTTGCCCGGCGATTACCGCCGCCGCACTGGCCAGGCTGAAACCACCGCGGAACACCGCGAGGCGACGCAGACAGATCTGCTCGCAGCCGGTGAGCAATTCGAAGCTCCAGTCCAGGGTGGCACGCAAGGTTTGATGGCGGGGCAGGGCGCTGCGTCGGCCACGGGTGAGCAGGCGAAAGTTGTCTTCCATCTGCACCAGCAGGCCGGGCAGGCCGAAGCGCTCGATCTGCGCGGCCACCAACTCGATTGCCAGGGGAATGCCGTCCAGGCGTTGGCAGATATCAATGGCCAGGGGCAGTTCGGCTTCGCTCAGTTCAAAGCTGTCCTGATGGGACATGGCCCGCTCGATCAGCAGTTGCAGGGCTGGATAACCCAGGGCCTGAGCGCGGTTACCGGTGGCGGGCGGGCAGGCCAGGGGTTCCAGGCGCTGCACCGACTCGCCCTCGGCGCGCAAGGCCTCGCGGCTGGTGGCGAGGATGTGCAATTGGGGCGCGTGGCGCAGCAGGGCCTCGCTGATCAGCGCGATGTCGTCCAGCAGGTGTTCGCAGTTGTCGATCACCAGCAGCAACTGGTGCTCCTGCAGGCGGCGTGCAAACACGGGCAACGGTTCGTGCTCGGTGTGGGTGAGGTCGAGGAGCGCGGCGAGATTGGGCAGGATCATCGACGGCGCGCTGAGAGGCGCCAGGTCCAGCAGGCGAATACCGTCGCGGTAATGGCCGATCAACAATTCCGCCACGCGCAAGGCGACGGTGGTCTTGCCGATGCCGCCAGCGCCGGTCAGGGTGATAAAGCGCTGCTCGGGCAGCTGCTGTACCAGGCTGTCGATCAGGGCCTGGCGGCCAAGCATGCGCGTGCGTCGCAGCGGCAGGTTGTGGCTCGGGCGTTGGGGGGCGCCTTCGGTCGGTAGGCTCATCGGCTCGATGCTCAGTGGCGCCACAAAACTGTAGCCACGTTGGGCCACCGTAACGATATAGCGCTGCCCGGCCTGGCCATCGCCCAGGGCCTTGCGCAGCGCCGCCATGTGCACCCGCAGGTTGCCGTCTTCCACCACGCTTTTGGGCCAGACCCGGGCGATCAGTTCCTGCTTGCTCACCACCGTGCCGGCCTGCTCCAGCAGGATCAGCAGGATGTCCACGGCCCGCCGTCCCAAGCGCAATGGGCGACCGGCCTCCAGCACCAGGCGCTGGTGCGGGTGGATACGGTAAGGGCCGAAATGCACGGCCTGGTCGCGTGGGGCACTCATGGGTGGCCATGCTCTGGGAAAAGTAAGCGGCCAGCATATTCCAGGTGCATGCAGACCACTAGGCAGCGATCTCTTGAGGCTTGTGACGCAGTTGGTGATTTCGCCAGGTCATCGGGTTGACGCCCTCGCTGCGCGTGAACATATGGCAGAAATGCGCCTGGTCGCAAAACCCGCACTCCAGGCTGATTTGCGTGAGGCTCAAGGAGGAGCCGGTGATCAGTTCCTTGGCCCGCTGGATGCGTTGCTGGCGTATCCATTCCTGGGGCGACAGCCCGGTGGTGCACTTGAATGCGCGGGAAAAATGGCTGCGCGACAGGGCGCAGGCCTGGGCCAGGTCGGCAATCGCCAGGCTTTCGCCGAGGTTGGCGAGGATCAATTGCTTGGCGATTCGTTCGCGCCGGGGGCACAGGCCGCCGGTGGCGGATAAGCGAGGAGCACAATACGCAGGTCGGGCCATGACGGATATCCGCAGTCGATGGGAGCGTTCCCGGTGAATGGATGCAGTGTAGACCGGCTCATTTTTGGCGCCCCACCGTCTGGCTGGCGAGTTAATCGTTGTTAATTTCGCCAGGTTCGGTCACGAAAAAGACAGCACAGGCATGCAATCCAGGCAGTGTTTTGCCTGCTTAGCTGGCAGCCTGCTAACCGTTTGGATACCGCCATGAACCGCAACGACCTGCGCCGCGTCGACATGAACCTGTTGGTGATTTTCGAAGCGCTGATGTTCGAGAAGAACCTGACTCGGGTCGCCGAAAAGCTCTTCATGGGCCAACCGGCGGTGAGTGCGGCATTGGGCCGGCTGCGAGATTTGTTCGACGACCCGTTGCTGCTGCGCAACGGCCGGGGCATGGAGCCCACGCCACGCGCCGTGGCGATACTCAAGGAGCTGCAACCGGCCATGGACACCATTTCAGGCGCAGTCAGCCGCGCCAAGGATTTCGACCCTTCCACCAGCTGTGCGGTGTTCCGCATCGGCCTGTCCGACGACGCCGAGTTCGGCCTGTTCCCGCCGTTGCTCAGCCAACTGCGCGAAGAAGCGCCGGGCATTATCGTGGTGGTACGCCGCGCCAATTACCTGCTGATGTCCGCATTACTGGCCAGTGGCGAGATCTCGGTGGGCGTGAGCTACACCACTGAACTGCCGGCGAATGCCAAGCGCAGGAAACTGCGGGACATTCCCTGCAAGGTGCTGCGCGGGGATGACGGCGTCGAACCGCTGACCCTCGACGATTATTGCGCACGGCCCCATGCGATGGTGTCGTTCTCGGGGGACTTGAGCGGCAATATCGACCTGGACCTGGCCCGTATCGGCCGTGCCCGGCGGGTGGTGCTGGCGGTACCGCAGTTCAGTGGCTTGCGGGCGCTGCTGGCCGGTACGCAGATTATTGCCACGGTGCCGGACTATGCGGCGTGTGCGTTGACCGAGGGCACGGCGCTGCGGGCAGAGGATCCGCCGTTTGCGATCGATGCGGCGGAGTTGTCGATGGTGTGGAGTGGGGTGCATGACAATGACCCGGCGGAGCGGTGGTTGAGGGGCAGGATTGCGCAGCATATGGCGGGAGGGGGGTGAGCTTGGTGGCCTCTGGGCCTCCCACAGTTTGATCTGCATAACCCCCCAACCCCGACTACCGGCTCTTGTAAGAAATTTCCCAGAGGAGTACAAATGTACTCCATGACGACCCTGACCCCCCGCCGCACCGCCATCCTGACCTTCATCCGCGACCGTATCGCGCAGCAAGGCCAACCCCCCAGCCTCGCCGAGATCGCCGAGGCGTTCGGCTTTGCCTCCCGCAGCGTCGCGCGCAAGCACGTCGTGGCCCTGGCCGAAGCCGGTTTCATCGAGGTCAACCCCAACCAGGCGCGCGGCATTCGTTTGCTCAACCAGCCCCCGCGCCCGGAGTGGCTGGATGTCCCTGTACTCGGCCGAGTGGCAGCCGGCCGGCCCATCGGCGCGGATGCCGACGTGCACAGCCGCCTGCAACTCGACCCCGCCACTTTTGCGAAAACCCCGGATTACCTGTTGCGGGTGCAAGGCGATTCGATGATCGAAGACGGCATCCTCGACGGCGATCTGGTGGGCGTACGCCGCAGTGCCGAAGCCTTGAACGGGCAGATTGTGGTGGCGCGCCTGGACGGCGAAGTCACCATCAAGCGTTTCGAGCGCAGTGGCGAGCGTGTGCGTCTGCTGCCGCGTAACCCCGCATACGAACCTATCGTGGTCGGCCCCGACCAGGACCTGGCCATCGAAGGGGTGTTCTGCGGCCTGGTGAGGCAAGGCTGATGGGCGCCGTGGTTGCACTGGATACGCTGTTCAATGGCGGCCGCGTCTGGAAAGGCCGGCCTGTCGCGCCTCCGGCCAGCGTGCAGCCTACGGGGCTGGCGGCGCTGGATGCGGTGCTGCCCACGGGCGGCTGGCCGGAGTCGGCCTTGAGCGAAATCCTGATGGCCAGGGACGGTATCGGCGAACTGCAACTGGTGCTGCCGACCCTGGCGCGATTATCGGCGGCGGGGGAGCGCATTGTGCTGGTGGCGCCGCCCTATACCCCGTACCCCCACGCATGGCAGAACGCCGGGGTGGATTTGCGCCAGCTGTCGGTGGTCCAGGCCGAGGCGCGGGATGTGCTGTGGGCGGTGGAACAATGCCTGCGCTCCGGCAGTTGCGGCGCGGTGCTGTGCTGGCCGCACAAGGCGGATGACCGCGCCTTGCGTCGCTTGCAGGTGGCCGCGGAAACCGGGCAGACCCTGGCGTTTGCCTGGCGCGCCTTGAGTGAAGCGATCAACCCTTCGCCCGCCGCTCTGCGCCTGGCCGTCGAGGCCAAACCTGCCCGGGTGCGGGTGCTCAAGTGCCGGGGTGGCTTGGCTCATCCGGCGCCGATTGCACTGGCGGGGCACTGAGGTTGCCATGCGCTGGGTGTGTATTGTCTTCCCGCAATTGGCGCTGGACGGGGTGCAGCGCCTGCACCCCGAGCCCGACCAACCCCTGGCGCTGCTGGCCGGCACACCGCAGCGGCGCGTGCTGCAAACCGTCAATGACGCCGCCCGCGCACTGGGCCTGCGCCCGGGGCAATCGCTGACGGCCGCCCATGCCCTGGCCAAGACCTTTGCCAGTGCCGAATACGACCCCGTGGAGATCGAGCGCTGGCAGCAGTTTCTCGCCGCCTGGGCCTACCGCTTCAGCTCCCAGGTCAGTGTGTATTACCCGCGTGCCTTGCTGTTCGAGATCGAATCGAGCCTGGGCCTGTTCGGGCCCTGGCCTCGGTTCGAGGCACGCCTGCGCCAGGAGTTGACCGAGCTGGGCTTTCGTCACCGTATCGTCGCCGCCCCCAACCCGGCGGCGGCGCGGGTGCTGGCCAATCTCTACGATGGCCTGGCCGTGGCCGATGAGGAGGGGTTGCTCCAGGCCCTGGCGCCATTGCCCATCGACCGCGCCGGCCTCGACCCGCAGGCGGCCACCGCGTTGTCGCGCATGGGCCTGCGTACCCTGGCCCAGGTGCAGGCGTTGCCCCGGCACACCCTGGCGCGGCGCTTTGATGCCGGCCTGCTCAAGCACCTCGATGCCTTGACCGGGCAACGGCCGTTGGCCCTGGCGTTCTATCAGCCGCCGGACCAGTTCGATGTGCGCATCGAGTTGAATTTCGATGTGCAATCCCACCAGGCCTTGTTATTCCCCCTGCGCCGTTTGACCGGCGACCTCTCGGCGTTCCTCTGCGGCCGTGACAGTGGCGTGCAGCGTTTCGACCTGCACCTGGAACATGCCGATGCACCGGACAGTGTGATCAAGGTCGGCCTGCTGAGCGCCGAGCGTGAGCCGGCGATGCTGTTCGAACTGGCCCGTGGGCGCCTGGAGCACGTGCAAGTCACCTCGCCGGTGCGCGGTTTTCGCCTGGTGGCCCAGGACCTGCCGGTGTTCGTGCCGCAACGCCAGGACCTGTTCGACGATCGCCCGCAACAGACCCTGCCGTGGGAACAACTGCGCGAACGCCTGCGTGCGCGCCTGGGGGATGAGGCGGTGCAAGGCCTGCGCTTCCATGCCGACCATCGCCCCGAATGCGCCTGGCAAATGGCGGCGGATAAAAGCCCGTGCGCCACCTTGAACAAGGTGCGGCGTCCCGGCTGGTTGCTTGACGAACCGACCTTGCTGGCCGAGCAGGGCGTGCAGATCCTCATGGGCCCGGAGCGCATCGAATCCGGCTGGTGGGACGGTGCCGATATTCGCCGCGACTACTACCTGATCCAGACCCGAGCCGGCCAGCAAGGCTGGGCCTATCGCTGCGTGGGGCAAAGCGATGGGCTGTGGCTGCAGGGCTGGTTCGCATGAGCCCCCATAGGCTGCAACCGGCCCTCTGTAGGAGCGAGCTTGCTCGCGAAAAACCTAAGGGCACCGCGATGGCCCAGGGCTCCCGCGTCATCGTTAACGCGCTTCGCGAGCAAGCTCGCTCCTACAGGCGGCGGTGGCCATGAGTTATGCCGAGCTGCACTGCCTGTCCAACTTCAGCTTCCAACGCGGCGCCTCCAGCGCCCTGGAGTTGTTCGAGCGGGCCAAGCGCCAGGGCTACAGCGCCCTGGCGATCACCGATGAATGTACCTTGTCGGGCATCGTGCGGGCCTGGCAGGCGGCGAAGGCGGTGGGCTTGCCGCTGATTATCGGCAGCGAAGTGCGCATCGAAAACGGCCCGAAACTGGTGCTGCTGGTGCAGGACCTCAGCGGCTACCAGCACCTGTGCCGCTTGATCACCGTGGCCCGACGCCGGGCTGAAAAAGGTCGCTACCGCCTGCTGCTAGAAGACTTCGAGCAGCCGTTGCCCGGCCTGCTGGCGCTGTGGGTCGCCGAAGACAGCGACACCCAGGTCTCCATCCACTGGCTGCGCCGTACCTTCGCCGAACACCTGTGGCTGGCGGTGCACCTGCACTGCGGCCAGGACGATGCGCGGCATCTGGAGCAACGCCTGCACCTGGCCGCCAGCCTGCAGATTCCGGCGGTGGCCTGCGGCGATGTGCATATGCATGCCCGTGGCCGCCGCGCCCTGCAAGACACCATGACCGCGATCCGCCATCACGTGCCGGTGGCCGACGCCGGCACGCGCCTGCACCCCAACGGCGAGCGGCATCTGCGCAGCCTCGACGCCCTGGCCACGCTGTACCCGCAGGCGCTGCTCGACGAAACCCTGGCCATCGCCCAGCGCTGCCGCTTCGATCTTGGCCAGTTGCGCTATCACTACCCGCGCGAGCTGGTGCCCGAGGGCCACGATGCCGAATCCTGGTTGCGCGCCGTCACCGACGAAGGCATCGCCCGGCGCTGGCCGCACGGGGTCGACGCCAAGACCTTGCAGCAGATCCATCACGAGCTGACATTGATCAGCAAACTGGGTTACGAAAGCTACTTCCTCACGGTGCACGACATCGTGCGCTTCGCCCGCAGCCGGTCGATCCTGTGCCAGGGCCGGGGCTCGGCAGCCAACTCGGCGGTGTGTTTTGCCCTGGGCATCACCGAGATCGACCCGAGCCTGACGAGTACGCTGTTTGAGCGCTTCCTGTCAGAGGAACGCAACGAGCCGCCGGACATCGACGTCGACTTCGAGCACGAACGTCGCGAAGAAGTGCTGCAGTACGTGTTCCAGCGCTATGGCCGTACCCGCGCGGCGCTGACGGCGGTGGTCAGCAGTTACCACGCCGCCGGTGCGGTGCGCGATGTGGCCAAGGCCCTGGGCTTGCCGCCGGACCAGATCAACGCGCTGGCCGAATGCTGCGGGCGCTGGAGTGACGATGCGCCGCCCCTGGAACGCCTGCGCGAAAGCGGCTTCGACCCGGACAGCCCGATCCTGCGCCGTGTGCTGACGCTCACCCAGCAACTGATCGGTTTTCCCCGGCACCTGTCCCAGCACCCCGGGGGCTTCGTGATTTCCGAATACCCACTGGATACCCTGGTGCCGGTGGAAAACGCCGCCATGGCCGAGCGCACCATCATCCAGTGGGACAAGGATGACCTCGATGCGGTCGGCCTGCTCAAGGTGGATATTCTCGCCCTGGGCATGCTCAGCGCGATCCGCCGCTGTTTCGATCTGCTGCGCCGCCATCGTGGCCGTGACCTGTCGCTAGCGACGATCCCCCAGGAAGACCAGGCCACCTACGCGATGATCAGCAAGGCCGACACCATCGGCGTGTTCCAGATCGAGTCGCGGGCGCAGATGTCGATGTTGCCCAGATTGCGGCCGCAAACATTCTACGACCTGGTCATCGAGGTCGCTATCGTGCGCCCCGGGCCGATCCAGGGCGGCATGGTGCATCCCTACCTGCGCCGACGTAACGAAGAGGAGCCCACCACCTATCCGTCGCCGGAGCTTGAGGCGGTGCTCAAGCGCACCCTGGGCATCCCGCTGTTCCAGGAACAGGTGATGCAGATCGCCATGGTCGCCGCCGACTACAGCCCCGGCGAGGCCGACCAGTTGCGCCGTTCCATGGCCGCCTGGAAACGCCATGGTGGCCTGGAACCGCATCAAGCACGCCTGCGCACCGGCATGTTGAAAAATGGCTACACCGAGGCTTTTGCCGCGCAGATCTTCGAACAGATCAAGGGCTTCGGCAGCTATGGTTTCCCCGAGTCCCACGCGGCCAGTTTCGCCTTGCTGACCTACGCCAGTTGCTGGCTCAAATGCCATGAGCCGGCGGCCTTCGCCTGTGCGTTGATCAACAGCTGGCCCATGGGGTTCTACAGCCCGGACCAGATCCTGCAGGATGCGCGGCGCCATCGCTTGCAGATCCGCCCGGTGGATGTGCAGGCCAGCGACTGGGATTGCAGCCTGGAACCCATCGATGGCCAGCAACCGGCGATTCGCATGGGGTTGCGCATGATCTCGGGGTTTCGCGAAGAGGATGGGCGGCGCATCGAAGCCGCACGTCAGCGCCGGGCGTTCAGGGATATTGCCGATCTGGACGCCCGCGCCGGGCTGGATGCGCGCACCCAGGCGTTGCTGGCGGATGCCGGGGCCTTGCGTGCCCTGGCCGGCAACCGGCATACGGCGCGCTGGGCCGTGGCAGGGGTGCATAAGCAGCTTGGCTTGTTCGCCGGCCTGTCCAGCCCCGATGAGGCGCGGGTGGAACTGCCGAAACCGACGGTGGGCGAGGATCTGCACGCCGACTACGCCATGCTTGGCACCACCCTTGGCCCGCACCCATTGGCGCTGCTGCGCGCCGAGCTGCGTAAACGGCGTTGCCGCAGCTCGAATGAACTGCAGGCGGTGGAGCACGGGCGCACTGTCAGCGTCGCCGGGCTGGTCACCGGTCGCCAGCGCCCCGGCACGGCCAGTGGCGTGACCTTTGTCACCCTCGAAGATGAATTCGGCAACCTCAACGTGGTGGTCTGGCGCGACCTGGCCGAACGTCAGCGCCAGGCCCTGGTGGGGTCGCGATTGCTCAAGGTGGACGGGCGTTGGGAGGCGGTGGGCGAGGTGCGACACCTGATCGCCGGGCGCCTGACCGACCTGACGCCACTGCTGGACGGCATCACGGTGCGCAGCCGGGATTTTCACTGAGGCGGGTAGCGCCGGCGGTGATTACCCCCTAATTTATACAAAATGAAACCATCGCCCCTTGATACGTTCCAAATTTTGCGACCGTCCTTTCTCTGCGCAGAGCCGAACGATGCAATTCTTATCCGACCCCCACGGCTGTGAAGGTTGGGCCGGCGAAATGGCCCAGCGCATTCGCGCATTTGACTGGTCAACCACCGACCTGGGACCCCTTGACCGCTGGTCCACCAGCCTCGCCTGTACCGTGCAGATGATGCTGGCATCCCCCGTGCCCATGGTGATGCTCTGGGGGCCGGCGGGGTACATGATCTACAACGACAGCTATTCGGTGTTTGCCGGTGGCCGCCATCCTTATTTGCTCGGCACGCCGGTGGAGCTGGGCTGGCCGGAAGTCGCCGACTTCAACCGCCATGTGGTGGACACCTGCCTGGCCGGCGGCACCTTGTCGTTCAACAACAAAGACCTGGTACTGCTGCGCAACGGCCAGCCGGAAACGGTGTGGCTGGATCTTTATTACAGCCCCGTCGCCGGGGATAACCAGCAACCGGCCGGTGTGCTGGCGATTGTGGTGGAGACCACCGCCCACGTGCATTCCGAACGCGTGCGCCAGGAATTGACCCATAACCTGGAGCAGCGCGTGGCCGCCGAAGTCCAGGCGCGTTCCGCCGCCGAAGACCAACTGCGCCAGTCGCAAAAGCTCGAAGCCATTGGTGGCCTGACCGGTGGCGTGGCCCACGACTTCAATAACCTGTTGCAAGTGATCGCCGGCAACCTGCACCTGCTGGCCCGCCATGAACCGGAGAATGCCCAGGTGCAGCGGCGGGTCACGGCGGCCATTGCAGCGGTGGAGCGGGGCGCCAAACTGTCCTCGCAACTGCTGGCCTTTGCCCGGCGCCAACCGTTGTCACCGGCCGTGTACAACCCGCAGCGCATCTACGCCGGGCTGGGCGAACTGCTGCAACGTGCGTTGGGTGAAACCATTCATATCGACGTGCAGTTGCCCCAGGATTCCTGGTGCATCAACGTCGATCGCAACCAGTTGGAAAATGCGCTGCTCAACCTGGCGATCAACGCCCGCGACGCCATGAAAGGCGAAGGCGTGATTCGCATCACCGGCGAAAACATCATCCTCAACCCCAAGGATTGCCGCGGCAAAAGCATCAAGCCAGGCGAGTATGTGCGCCTGGCCGTCACCGACATTGGCGTGGGCATGCCGGCAGCGATCCTGTCGCGGGTGTTCGAGCCGTTTTTCACCACCAAACGCGATGGCCACGGCACCGGCCTTGGCTTGAGCATGGTGTTTGGTTTTGTCCGCCAGAGCGGTGGGCATGTGGACGTGTGGAGCGAGGAGGGCAAGGGCACCGTGGTGCAAATGTACTTTCCGCGCAGCCTGGGCGAAGAAGTCCAGGAGACTCACTCAGAACCCGTGCCCCACGACATGGGCCAGGAGACCATCCTGGTGGTGGAGGACAACGAGGATGTGCGGGTGACCGTGGTGGATCTGCTCGAACAGGCAGGCTACACGGTGTTGACCGCCGAAGACGGCGACCGCGCGATGCAAGCCTTGCAGGACGGCGTGCGGCCCGACCTGATCTTCACCGATGTGGTGATGCCCGGCCGTATCAAAAGCACTGACCTGGCCGAGTGGGCCCGCGTCCAATCGCCGCCGGTGGCGGTGCTGTTCACCTCGGGGCACACCCGCGACATCCTCTCCAGCAATCACCTGCTCAGCGCTGACATTCATTTGCTGAGCAAACCCTACAGCCCCGAGGCCCTGACGCAACGGCTGCGCAGCGTGCTCACCGCCAGACAAGGTTGTTCATGACGTCACAGCGCAACATGCCTCCGATCACTGCCCAGCACCTTGGATTCGTAAAGGTGCGCGGCGCCCGCGAACACAACCTGAAGAACGTCGACGTGGACATTCCCCGGGATGCCCTGGTGGTGTTTACCGGCGTCTCCGGCTCGGGCAAATCGTCCCTGGCGTTTTCCACGGTGTATGCCGAGGCCCAGCGCCGCTATTTCGAATCGGTGGCGCCCTATGCACGGCGCCTGATCGATCAGGTCGGCGTGCCGGATGTCGACAGCATCGAAGGTCTGCCGCCCGCCGTGGCGTTGCAGCAGCAGCGCGGCACGCCGAGTGCGCGTTCCTCAGTGGGCAGTGTGACCACCCTCTCGAGCCTGATCCGCATGCTGTATTCGCGTGCCGGCAGCTACCCGCCGGGACAGGCGATGCTGTATGCCGAGGACTTTTCGCCGAACCTGCCCCAGGGCGCGTGCCCGCAATGCCATGGCCTGGGCCGTGTGTATGAAGTGACCGAGGCGCTGATGGTGCCCGATCCGTCCCTGACCATCCGCCAGCGCGCGGTGGCGTCCTGGCCCCTGGCGTGGCAGGGCCAGAACCTGCGCGACATTCTCGTGACCCTGGGCTATGACGTGGATGTTCCCTGGCGCGACCTGCCGAAAAAACAGCGCGACTGGATCCTGTTCACCGAAGAAACCCCCACCGTACCGGTGTATGCCGGTTTCACCCCGGCGCAAACCCGCGATGCACTGAAACGCAAGCTGGAGCCAAGCTACCAGGGCACGTTCAGCGGCGCGCGGCGCTACATCCTGCACACCTTCACCCACACCCAAAGCGCGCTGATGAAGAAGCGCGTGTCGCAGTTCATGCAGGGCAGCGCCTGCCCGTTGTGCGAGGGCAAGCGGCTGACCCGGGCGGCGCTGTCGGTGAAGTTTGCCGGGGTGGACATTGGCGAGTTGTCGCAACTGTCATTGACGCAATTGGCCGCGTTGTTGCGGCCGGTGGCGGCGGGGCAGGACAAGATGAAGCTGTCGGTGGAAAAACGCCTGGCGGCCCAGCGCATCGCCGAGGATCTGCTGGAGCGGGTCAGTACCTTGATCGAATTGGGGTTGGGCTATCTGTCCCTGGAGCGCAGCACGCCGACCCTGTCGTCCGGGGAGTTGCAGCGCCTGCGCTTGGCCACGCAATTGGGCTCGCAGTTGTTCGGGGTGATCTATGTGCTGGATGAGCCCTCGGCAGGCTTGCATCCGGCAGATGGCGAAGCGTTGTTCACCGCGCTCGAACGCTTGAAAGCGGCGGGCAATTCGTTGTTTGTGGTGGAGCATGACCTGGAAACCATGCGCCGCGCCGACTGGCTGATCGATGTGGGCCCGGCCGCCGGCGAGCATGGCGGGCACGTGCTGTACAGCGGGCCACCGGCCGGTCTGGCGGACGTTGAGGCGTCGCAGACCCGGGCCTATCTGTTCGCCGACAAGCGCCCTGGGAACCCGGCGCGCCGTGAACCCAGCAACTGGCTGAGCCTGGAAGGCGTGACGCGCAATAACCTCAAGGACCTGAGCGTGGATGTCCCGTTGGGTTGCTTTACGGCGGTCACCGGTATTTCCGGCTCGGGCAAGTCCAGCCTGGTCAGCCAGGCGCTGCTGGAACTGGTGGGCAGCGGCCTCGGCAGCCGGGTGGAAAACGACGAAGAGCCGAGCCTGGAAGACGACGCCCCGCAAATCAGCGGCGGGCGCATCAGTGCCGGTCTGGAGCACATTCGCCGCCTGGTGCAGGTGGACCAGAAACCCATCGGCCGCACCCCGCGCTCCAACCTGGCGACCTACACCGGTTTGTTCGACAACGTGCGCAAGTTGTTTGCCGCCACGCCAGCGGCGAAGAAGCGCGATTACGACGCCGGGCAGTTCTCCTTCAACGTCGCCAAGGGCCGTTGCCCGAACTGCGAAGGCGAGGGCTTTGTCAGCGTCGAATTGCTGTTCATGCCCAGCGTCTACGCCCCGTGCCCGACCTGCCACGGCGCGCGCTACAACCCTGAAACCCTGGCCGTCAAATGGCAAGGCCTGAGCATCGCCCAGGTGCTGGGGCTGACCGTGGAACAAGCGGTGGAGGTGTTCGCCGAGCAACCTGGGGTACTGCGTTCACTGCACGTGCTGCGGGATATCGGCCTGGGTTACCTGCGCCTTGGGCAGCCGGCGACGGAACTGTCCGGCGGCGAAGCGCAACGCATCAAACTGGCCACCGAGCTGCAACGCAATGCCCGTGGCGCGACGTTGTATGTGTTGGACGAACCCACCACCGGGCTGCATCCGCGGGATGTCGACCGCCTGCTCAGTCAGCTCAATCAACTGGTGGATGGGGGGCATACGGTGGTCGTGGTGGAACATGAAATGCGTGTGGTGGCCCAGAGTGACTGGGTGATCGACATCGGACCGGGGGCCGGGGACCTGGGCGGCAAGGTGGTTGCCAGTGGGACACCGCAGACGGTGGCCAAAAACAAGAAAAGCCGGACTGCACCGTTTCTCGCTCAAGAGCTGCTTTAACAAACATGAGGTCCAAATGTGGGAGGGGCGGTGCGACGATTCGACTTGCCCCCAATTGCCATGGGTATCTACACAGCTTGAGCGAGCCTTCTGCGTAGATACCGTCTTATCCAACACCGCGCAAATCCGTAGCAGCTGTCGAGCGCAAGCGAGGCTGCGTCGGTCGCGACTCGAGCTTGAATCGGCAGCGCGCCTGACGCAGCCTCGCTTGCGCTCGGCAGCTGCTACGCACTATTGAAGTTGTGTAGATACTCATGCCGAATCGTCTTACCGCCCCTCCCACATTTGATCAGTATTGGTTCAGGTTGATCTGTGCCCTGGCCTGCTTCACCACATTCTCAACCGTAAACCCGAACTGCTCCTGCAACTTCGCCAGCGGCGCCGACGCGCCGAAGCTGTTCATCACCACCTTGGCGCCGGTCTGGCCGACATAGCGGTCCCAGCCCAGTGGCCCGGCCTGTTCCACCACTACCCGGGCCTTCACTGCCGGTGGCAACACGCTGTCGCGGTAGGCCTGGTCCTGGTCTTCGAACAGTTCCCAGCTGGGCATTGAAACCACCTGCGCGGCAATCCCTGCGCTTTTCAATTGCTCATACGCGGCCACCGCCAGGCTGACTTCACTGCCGCTCGCCAGCAGAATCACCTGAGGATCATCCGCCTTCGCCAGCACATAGGCGCCCTTGGCCGCCCCCGATGCCGCCGCGTACTGGGTACGATCCAGCGTCGGCAGGGGCTGGCGGGACAGCACCACGCAACTTGGCCGGTGGGTCTGCGCCAGCGCGACCTTCCACACTTCCAGGGTTTCATTCGCGTCGCCGGGGCGCAGGGTCAGCAACCCCGGCGTGGCGCGCAGTTGGGTCAGGTGTTCGATGGGCTGGTGGGTCGGCCCATCTTCGCCCACGCCAATCGAGTCATGGGTGAAGACGAACACCACCGGCAACTCCATGATCGCGGCCAGGCGTATCGGCGGCTTCATGTAGTCGCTGAACACCAGGAACGTCGAGGTGTACGGCCGCAGGTAGGACAGCGCCATGCCGTTGGCAATCGCGCCCATGGCGTGTTCGCGGATGCCGAAGTGCAGGTTGCGCCCGCTGTAGTCGTCGGCACTGAAACGCCCGGCACCGTCGAAGGTGAGGTTGGTCTTGGTCGAGGGCGACAGGTCCGCCGAGCCGCCGAGCAGCCACGGGATCTGCCGGGCAAAGGCATTCAGTACTTCGCCACCGGCGGCACGGCTGGCCACGCCCTTGCCGTCGGGGTCGAAACCGGGCAGGTCATCCTGCCAACGCTCCGGCATTTCGCCGGCACGCATGCGGCGCAACTCCTCGGCCAGTTCCGGCTCGTGCTGCTGCAGCTGCGACAGGCTGTGCTGCCAGGCGTCATATAACGGCTGGCTGCGCTCCAGCAGGGCGTCACGCAACACCGTGCGGGCCTCATCGGGGACCAGGAAGCTGGAATCCTGCGGCCAGCCATACGCGGCCTTGGTCAGGCGGATTTCCTCATCGCCCAACGGCTCGCCATGGGCGGCGGCGGTGTTGTGTTTGTGTGGCGAACCGTAGCCGATCACGCTGTCGACCACGATCAGGGTCGGCGCGCCGGTGTTGCCCTTGAAGGTGTTGAGCGCCTCGCTCAAGGCCTGCAAATCATTCGCGTCGGTGACGTGCACGGTGTGCCAGCCATAGGCCTGGAAGCGCTTGATCACGTCCTCGCTGAAGGCCAGCTCGGTGTGGCCTTCGATGCTGATGGTGTTGTTGTCGTAGATCCAGCACAGGTTATCCAGCTTCAGGTGCCCGGCCATGGACGCGGCTTCGCTGCTGATGCCCTCCATCATGTCGCCGTCGCCGCACAGGGTGTAGACGTTGTAGTCGAACAGCACCTGGCCGTCGCGGTTGAAACGCTTGCCCAGCCAGCGCTCGGCCATGGCCATGCCGACGCTGTTGGCGCAGCCCTGGCCCAGCGGCCCGGTGGTGGTTTCCACACCGGTGGTCATGCGGTACTCGGGGTGGCCGGGGGTCTTGGAACTCATCTGGCGGAACTGCTTGATATCGTCCAGGCTGATCGCCGGTTGCCCCGAACGTTTGCCGTGGGCATCGATCTCGACCACACCGGCCAGGTGCAGCAGCGAATACAGCAGCATCGACGCATGCCCCACCGACAACACAAAGCGGTCACGGTTGGGCCAGTCGGGATGCTCGGGGTGGTAACGCAGGCAGCGGCTCCACAGCGTATACCCCACCGGTGCCAGGCCCATGGGCGTGCCGGGGTGGCCGGAGTTGGCCTTCTGCACGGCGTCCATGGCCAGGGTGCGCAGGGTGTTAATGCATTGGGTGTCGACAGCGGTGGCAGCATGAGTCATGAAACCGTTCTCCCTCGGGTGGCGATCTACAGTGGAGGGCTGGGTGTGGCAAAGGTTTGATCCCATTGCCCGCGCCACGACGAACGGGGATGGATTGACCCTGAACATGACAAGACCGGCTGGAATGGGCTAGCTTCAAGGGGGTAAGCCATTGATCAACATGCGGAGGTACGCCATGCCAGTGAAACACGACCTGTATCAGGATTTGGGGTTGAGCAAGGAAGCCGTTCACGAACGCAGGGCGAACGACAAACGCCTGGACTCGCTGTTCACTCAATACGATGCGGCCGATGGGGAGGTGCTGAAGGCGGAATCGGCCAAGGCCAGCGATGAGGAGGTGGAGAAGCTGAAGAAGAAACGCCTGTTGGTCAAGGACGAGATTGTGGGGCGATTGGGTTAAATGAAAATCTTGACCCACCGGTAGGAGCGAGCTTGCTCGCGAAGAACGTCAACGATTACGCAGCTCTTCTGATTTAACGCGGCGTTCTCAAGTTTTTCGCGAGCAAGCTCGCTCCTACAAAAGCACAGCGTATTTATTCAGGATTGTCTTAGGGACATCATTCACGCCACTGTCTATGATCCCGCTCGCCCGCCCGGCTCAGGGGACTGTTACGGCGCAAGGATTGCGCCGGTGAGCCGGGTGGGCACTCTCCGTTTTTACACCAGCAGTGTCCGGGTGCATTCATCTATGGAGCGCTGCTGCGTCTCGCCATACACCTTCAATTCATCGACAGTCGTGCGCCCCAGGGCCTTCTCGAATTCGGCCTGGTTCGAATTGGCCGCGTAGTGACTCTGCGCCCCATCCCCCAGGTTCGACTGGAAAATCCCCGCCGCACTCACTGGCAGGAAATCCTCATACACCAAGGGTTCGACAGCCACATGGCCGGCGGCGACCAGTGCCTCCAGTGTGCGTGGTTGATCGGCCTGGCCGCGTGCCGCCAGGCCTTTCTCCGTGGCGAAGTAGCGGAAGTAGGCCAGATCCTGCTCACGCATCTGCCCGTGGTTATCCGGGAAGGCCTGGAAGTGCTGCTCCATCAACTGCATGTAGCGCGCGGCATTGCCCTCGTTGGGGAAGGCGCCCAGTTCGTCGCGCGCGGCATTCAGCAGTTGGTCGTACAGCGCGCGGCCCTTGGGCGTCAGCGCCACGCCACGCTGTTCGATTTCGCCGAAACGCGCGCTATGGCTGCCCTGGGCATCGGTGAAGGCGATGGGTTCATCGAGGGCCTTGAAGCTGGTCTGGCGCAACAGGATCGGGCACTGGCGGCGGGGCGGCCCTTCGATCACGGCCTTGGGGGTGATGCCCTTGCCGGGCATGGCGGCCTGGACCTGGTCGATGTCCAGGGTGCGCGGGGTCAGGTGGTTGATGTGCGGGCCCTTGAAGGCCACCACGTCGGCGATCAGGCGGTGCTGGTCGCTGAGTTGCTGGTACTGCGCGGCGGTCACGGTCGCGGTGTGGTGCCAGCGGAAGGTTTCCAGGGCCTGGCGCACAAATTCATCGGCATCCGCAGCGTTGAGGCCACCGTCCTTCTCCGCTTGTTCGATCAGCGCCAGGGCGCGGGGGGTGAATATCGAGCGCTTGGCCAGGGCGGTTTCGGCGAACCCGCGCAGCTCGGGGTTTTCGATCAGCTCCAGGCGCAGCAATGAGGTAAACACGCGAAACGGGCTGGTCTGCAGCGCGCTTTCGTGCACGGCGCGGAACGCCGTGGAATGCACCGGGACGCCGGCAGGGGTCAGGTCGTAGTAACCCACCGGCTGCATGCCCATCACCGCGAACAGGCGGCCGATGGTCGCCAGTTCCGCCGCGGTGCCGAGGCGGATGGCGCCATGGCGCTCCATGTCCAGGCGCTGGATCTCACCGGTGCGTTGCAGCTGTTGCGCCAGGCCCGGTTCGCTGGCGAGTACGCGGGCGTTGGTGGCGGCGACCAGCTCCATCAGTGCGCCATACAGCGGAACTTCATCTCGGTACATGTCGGACATGGCCTTGGAAAAGCCCTTGCGGATCTCGTCGGGGCTGACATGTGCGGTGCTGTGCATAGAAAAATTCCTGATGACGATGCTGATGGGCGCGGCCGATGCCTGGATTTTGTTGGGCTATGGGCGGGCGTGCAAACGAAGAATCCTCTGGACTTCATTCTGCAAATGAATGAAATGACGTGAATATGACAAAAAACGGCGGCAGGGAAATTTCATTTTCCAGGCCCTTTTCTAAAGAAAGCTTCACGAGGTCCGCCCTGGCCGGCATGAAAGAATCGTCACGTTTGCAGAGCCGACAGTGGGTTTGCACGCCAAACACGATAAAAAAACATTCAGGGGCCGCAGTTAATGAAAATTTCTACACTGGCGCTGTCGATCACCGCCGCCGTTCTTGCACAACAGGCTTACGCTGATGACTTCGGGCTCGGCTCGCTGGGCACAGGCAATGGCCACAGCGGCTTTCTCGAAGACAGCCATGCGTCCGTCAGTTCGCGGACCATGTACTACAGCGCAGATAACCGCTCGGGCACCAACAACGACTTGCGTGAAGCGGCCACCGCGCTGCGTTTCGACTACAAATCCGGCTTCACCCAAGGCACCGTTGGCCTGGGTTTCGACGTGATGGCCTTCGGCGCCCTGCGTCTGGACGGCGGCGATGGTCACACCGCAGGCCCGGGCCTGGCGGGTAATGGCAACAGCTTCTTCCCGACCAAAAACAACGGCACCGAGCCGGCCGATGCCTTCGGTCGCGCGGCCGGCAACGTGAAGTTCCGCATTTCCCAGACCGAGTTGCATGTCGGTGGTGGCCTGGCGCCGGTGTTGCCGATCCTGGTCTCCAACGACAGCCGCGTGGCGCCGCAAACCTTTGACGGCGGCATCCTCACCTCCAACGATATTCCCAACGTCACCTTCACCGGCGGCGAGCTGAACCGCGCCGAAGGCCGTGCCTCCAGCAACTCCACGGGCTTGAGCGTGGCCGGCGGTACGCGCGACAGCGACAGCTTCAAGTTCGGTGGGGTGGACTACAAGCCGTTTGGTTCGTCCGACAACGCCATCGCAAAAAACCTGACGTTGCAGTACTACTACGCCCAGTTGCAGGACTTCTACAAACAGAACTACGTCGGCCTGGTCCACGTGCTGCCCCTGGGCAACGACCAGTCGTTCAAGACCGACCTGCGTTACTTCGACAGCAGCAGCGACGGCAAGAATGGCGAAAGTGGCTACCAGTTCAACAACAACGGCGGCTACGCCAAGCACGCCAACGAAGTGGACAACAAAACCTACAGTGCCGCGTTCACCTACCAACTGGGCGGCAGCAGCCTGATGCTTGGCCACATTGGCGTGGGTGACGATGGTGGTTTTGTCTGGGTCAACCAGGGCAGCCTTGCCGATCCCCACGCCCAAGGCGCCGGCGGCAGCGACTTCTACCTGTTCACCGATGCGGTGGTGGGCCAGTTCTCCCGGGCGGGCGAGCAGGTCAACTTCGGGCAGTACGCGTATGACTTCAAGGCCTACGTGCCGGGCCTGAAAGCGTCCGTGGCCTACCTGGACGGTACGGATATCAAGTCGAAGGTCGCCGGTGGCCCTGACCAGAAAGAAAACGAAACCGACTTCCGCCTGGACTACGTGGTGCAGGCCGGTCCTCTGAAAGGCTTTGGTACCACCTTGCGTACCGGCACCTATCACGGCAAAAACACCGGCACCGCCGACCAGGACCAGACCCGCCTGATCTTCAACTACACCTACGCCATCTTCTAAGTCTTCATGTGCACCCGGGCGTCATTGGGCTCTACACTGCTCCTCACCTGGTAGGCGATGGAGGACCCGATGACGGCCACACCCGACACCCGAATACTGGACACGATCGAAGGCCAACGCCTGGCGACGCCGGAGGCCGAGCGTTGGCGCGAGTGGGGCCCCTATCTGAGCGAACGCCAATGGGGCACGGTGCGCGAAGACTACAGCGCCGACGGCGATGCCTGGGCTTACTTCCCCCATGAACATGCACGCAGCCGCGCCTACCGCTGGGGCGAGGATGGCCTGGCCGGCTTCAGCGACAAGGCGCAACGCTGGTGCCTGGGCCTGGCCCTGTGGAACGAGCGCGACGCGATCCTCAAGGAACGCCTGTTCGGCCTGAATAATGCCGAGGGTAATCACGGTGAAGATGTCAAGGAACTGTACTTTTTCGTCGACGGTGTGCCCAGTCATGCCTATATGCGCATGCTCTACAAATACCCCCATGCCGCCTTTCCCTACGCCGACCTGATCGCCGAAAACGCCCGCCGTGGGCTGGGCGATGCCGAGTACGAGATCCTCGATACCGGTGTGTTCGAAGACAACCGCTACTGCGACGTCAGCGTCGAATACGCCAAGCATCAGCCCGACGATATCTTCATGCGCGTCACCGTGCACAACCGCTCGCAACAGCCGACGCGCCTGCAGGTGCTGCCGCAGGTGTGGGCGCGCAATGACTGGAGCTGGACCTTTGATGCACCCAAGCCGCAGTTGAGGCTGGACGGCGAATACGTGCTTGCCCGTCATCATGAACTGCCCGATCGGCATCTCAGCGCCTGGGGCCAGGAGGGCCTGGAATGGCTGTTCTGTGAGAACGAAAGCAACTTCCCGCTGCTCGACGGGCAACCGGCGCCGGGGCCTTTCAAGGACGGGATCAACGACTACGTGGTCGAAGGGCTGGACGCTGCGATTCGCCGCGACACCGGTACCAAGGTGGCCGCGCGCTTTATCCTTGAACTGGCGGGCCTGCAAAGCCAAAGCCTTTACCTGCGCTTTGCGCCCGTGGACGCGCCCGAGGTCAACGCGCGCAAACTGTTTGAACAGCGGCGCCAGGAGGCCGATGACTTCTACGCCGCCTTGCAGCAAGGCATCGCCGATGACGATGCGCGCAATGTGCAGCGCCAGGCCCTGGCCGGCTTGCTGTGGTCCAAACAGCTCTACTATTTCGATGTGAACCAGTGGCTCGACGGCGACCCGGCCCAGCCCGCGCCACCGCCCGAGCGCCTGCATATCCGCAATACCCATTGGCGGCATCTGTCCAACTTCGACATCCTCTCCATGCCCGACACCTGGGAATACCCGTGGTACGCCTCTTGGGACCAGGGTTTCCAGGCGGTGGCGTTTGCCCTGATCGATCCGGGGTATGCCAAGCAACAGCTGTTGTTGCTGGTGAAGGACCGCTTCATGCACCCCAACGGCCAACTGCCGGCCTATGAATGGCGTTTCGACGACGCCAACCCACCGGTGCATGCCTGGGCCAGCTGGCGCGTGTACCAGCAGGACAAGGCGCTGACCGGTGTGGGCGACCTGGATTTCCTCGAGCGGATTTTCCACAAGCTGCTGCTGAATTTTTCCTGGTGGGTCAACCGCAAGGACGCTGAGGGTCGCAACCTGTTCCAGGGCGGCTTCCTGGGGCTGGACAATATCGCCTTGTTCGACCGCTCGGCCGCGTTGCCGCCGGGTTATCAGCTCGATCAGGCCGACGGCACCGCCTGGGTGGCGGCGTATGCGCTGGACTTGATGCGTATCGGCCTGGAGTTGGCCAAGCGCAATGCGGTGTATGTCGATATCGCGGTGAAGTTTTTCGAGCATTTCCTGTATATCGCCGGCGCCATCAACCGCGTCGACGACAGCGCCGAAGGCCTGTGGGACGAGCACGACCTGTTCTTCTACGACGTACTGCACCGTCCCGATGGCCAGAACGAGCCGGTGCGGCTGCGCTCCATCGTCGGCCTGATGCCGTTGTTTGCCGTGCTGGTGCTGGAGCAACGCGAACACGAGGGGCTGGAAGGGTTGCGTGAACGGCTGTTGGGTTTCATGCATCACCGGCCGGACCTGGCCAAACTGGTGTCGCGCTGGAACGAACCGGGGCAGGGCAATCGCCTGTTGCTGGCGCTGTTGCGTGGCGAGCGCACCAAGGATTTGCTGCGGCGCATGCTCGATGACGACGAATTCCTCTCGGCCTTTGGCGTGCGTTCCCTGTCCAAGGCGTTCGCCGAGCAGCCACTGGCGCTGAAGATGAATGGCGACACCCTGTGCGCCCGTTACCAGCCGGGTGAATCCGACTCGCGCCTGTACGGCGGCAATTCCAACTGGCGCGGGCCCTTGTGGATGCCGGTGAACTACATGCTGATCGAATCGCTGCGCGAATTTCACCGCTACTACGCGGACAACTTCTCGGTGGAATACTCCACGGGCAGCGGGTATCTGGCATCCCTGGAGGACGTGGCCGACAGCCTCAGCCAGCGGATGACCCGCCTGTTTCTGCGGGATGAAAACGGTTCACGACCGTCGATGGCGGGGTATGCGCAGTTGGAGGCGGACCCGGCCAGTCGTGACCTGGTGTTGTTCCATGAGTATTTCCATGGCGAGACGGGGCGGGGGTTGGGGGCTTCGCACCAGACCGGATGGAGTGCGTTGGTGGCGTTGCTGCTACAGCCCAAATGCGGGAGGGGGCTTGCCCCCGATAGCGGTGGGTCAGTCAACTGATGACGCGACTGACAAACCGCCATCGGGAGCAAGCCCCCTCCCACAGGGATTCAGGGTTGCCCGTGAATCAGGAAGGGAACAGTTCGCTCAGCTTCATGGCCAGCATCATGTCGCCTTCGGTGCGCAGCTTGCCGCCCATGAAGGCCTGCATGCCGTCGGTGGAACCGTCGACGATGCCCTCCAGGGTCTCGCTGTCCATGACCAGGGTCACTTGGGCGTCTGGGTTTTCGCCTTCCAGCAGTTCGCAGGTCTTGTCTTTGACGACCAGGGAAAAGTTCTTGGTGTCGTCGATACGGAAACCGAACACCAGGTCCAAGCCTTCGGCAGCGCTTGGGTTGAATTTGGCTTTCATTGCTTCTACGGCTTTAGCTACGTCAGTCATGGTTTCGATCCTTTTATGGTGAGTCCAGTGACCTTGGGGTCACGGTTGGCCGCACTTCATCGGAAGGTGATGAGTTGCGGCGCCTTCAACAGTTGCAAGTGGGTGTGACTGTTGAAGGAAGCCAGTGCCACCTCGCGACCGCGGAATTTCAGCTGGTTGAGCGAGGTGTTAACAATTTGCCAGTTCAGTTCGAAGGCCTGGGCGGCAGGCATCCGGGTAATCAGGTGGAGCAGGGCGGTGATGGTGCCGCCGGAGGTGAACACGGCGATCTTCTGCGTGTTGTTCGCCGCTTCCAGAATGCGTTGCAGGCCACCCTGGACGCGCTCGACGAACCCCAGCCAGCTTTCCAGCCCCGGGGTGTCATAGGTGCCGGCCAGCCAGCGCTCGATGATCAGGGCGAAGATGCGTTGGAACTCGCTGCGGTTTTGCGCGGCGTTGCGCAGGATGTCCAGAGCGTCGGGTTCGCTGCCGAGCAGGTCGGGGAGCAGGGCGCGGATGATTGCGTCGGCGTCGAATTCGTTGAAGGCGCTGTCGGTTTCCAATGCAGGCACCGGCAGGCCGAGGGTGCAGTATTGATCGAAGGCGGCAGTAGCGGTGTGCTGCTGGCGGCGCAGGTCGCCGGCGATGCAGCGGTCGAACACCAGGCCCATATCCGCCAGGTGGCGGCCGAGCACTTGCGCTTGTTCCACGCCGACGGGCGATAGCACGTCATAGTCGTCTGCACCGAAGGAGGCCTGGCCATGTCGAATCAAATAGATGCTGCCCACGTCCGTTTTCCCGGTACGTTGAAAGTCTGGCGAGGTTATGAGGATGCCAGGGTGCTGTCAATGAAAAAACATACGCTTGTTTTAAAAGCTCGTTGGAGCGCGTTCCTGCTGGCGGTTTGAGCACTGGCCGCCCGGCGATCCCGTCGGTATGCTTGGGCAATCCGCGCCTGGCGCCGTGCATTGTTAAGGAGACACATGGATTTTTTGGCTGAATACGCGAGCTTTCTGGCGAAGACTGTCACCCTGGTGGTCGCTATTCTGGTGGTCTTGATCAGCTTCGCGGCACTGCGCAGTAAAGGGCGTCGCAAAGCCGCCGGCCAACTGCAAGTCAGCAAGCTCAATGACTTCTATAAGGGCCTGCGTGAGCGCCTGGAGTCGAGCCTGCTCGACAAGGAGCAGCTCAAGGCCCTGCGCAAGTCCGAAAGCAAAGCCGAAAAGAAGAACGGCAAGAAGAAACCCGAGGTCAAGCCACGGGTGTTCGTGCTGGATTTCGACGGTGACATCAAGGCCTCGGCCACCGAGAGCCTGCGCCATGAAATCACCGCGCTGCTGAGCCTGGCCACGCCCAAGGACGAAGTGGTGCTGCGCCTGGAAAGCGGCGGCGGCATGGTCCACAGCTACGGCCTGGCGTCGTCGCAACTGGCGCGTATCCGCCAGGCGGGCGTGCCGTTGACCGTGTGCATCGACAAGGTCGCGGCCAGCGGCGGCTACATGATGGCGTGCATCGGCGAGAAGATCATCAGCGCACCGTTTGCCATCCTCGGCTCCATTGGCGTGGTGGCGCAGTTACCCAACGTCAACCGCCTGCTGAAAAAGCACGACATCGACTTTGAAGTGCTGACCGCCGGCGAGTACAAGCGCACCCTCACGGTGTTTGGCGAAAACACCGAGAAAGGCCGCGAGAAGTTCCAGGAAGACCTGGACATCACCCATCAGCTGTTCAAGAACTTCGTCTCGCGTTATCGCCCACAGCTGGCGATTGATGACGTAGCGACCGGAGAGGTGTGGCTGGGTGTTGCCGCGCTGGATAAGCAACTGGTCGACGAACTGCAAACCAGCGACGAATACCTGGCCACCAAGGCCAAGACCGCCGAAGTGTTCCACCTGCACTATGCCGAGCGTAAAAGCCTGCAGGAACGGGTGGGCCTGGCGGCCAGCGGCTCGGTAGACCGGGTGCTGCTGACCTGGTGGAGTCGCCTGACCCAGCAACGCTTCTGGTAAGGCCCTTTGAGGTATAGGTAATACCTGTGGGAGGGACGGTGCGACGATTCGACTTGCCCCCGATGGCGGCCTGACAGCCGACCAGGCCGACCAGGATGTTGGATCAGGCCGAGTACATATCCGTTGCTTCGGTAACGGCGGCTATTGGTTCCGCCCTTACGGCGGCTCACTTTTGAAAAGCGCAAAAGTAAGCAAAACGCTTCGCCCCACCACTCGGCACCTCGCCTAGGCTCGGTGTGCCCGTAATCCGACAGTGATTTGGGGGGCCGCCGCCACGCGCCATCCATGGCGCGGGGCGGCTAAACCGGCATCCCTGCCGGTTTACCCCCCAAATCACTATCGAATTCCGGCCAGCGTGGTTTAACGGGGCGCCTGAGATCAAGATCAAGAGCGGCTCGCTTCGCATCGTGGTTAGCGTTGGCTGCTACAAAGTTTTGTAGATACCTATGCTCATCGGGGGCAAGTCGAATCGTCGCACCGTCCCTCCCACATTCAGTTCGGTGTGGGTATCGGCTTGCGCATCAGCCTCCCCACCACCAGCGCTCCGAGCAATCCCAGCACACCCGCCACCCACAATACGTAACTGAATCCACCCACAAACGCCTGCTGCGCCAGCGGTTGCACCATCGCCCGTGCCGGCTCGGGCAACAAGCCCATTGCCGCCGGCATATCCCCGGCCACCACCCGTGAAGCAATCCCCGCCACCTGCGCCTGCCATTGCGTGTCGATACGTGCGCGCAACACGTGCTCGCTGTGGCTGCTCAGCAGTGCGCCATACACGCCAATCGCCAACATGATCGCGCTGAACCGCATGGTGGTGCTCATGCCCGACGCCATCCCCGCACGGTCCCGTGGCACGCAGGCCATGATGTTTTTTTGCGTATCACCATTGAGCAAACCGGCACCGGCACCGGTGACGGCAATCGCCAGGGCGAAGGGCAGGTAGCCGCCGATATTCACCGCCCAGGCACTTAGCAGGTTGCCGCAGCCCACCAGGGTCAACCCGGTTGCCATCATCGTTGCCGGTGCGAAGCGCCCCGCCAGCCGCGCGCCGATCCGGGGACAGACCAGCATGGTCAGGGCGAACGGCAGCATGCCCAGGCCCGAGGCAATCGCGGAGAAGCCCAGGCCGTTCTGCAGATAGAACGGCAGCAGCGTCATCATCACTTGGGCACAGCCGGCGTAGGCAAACATCCCGAGCAAGGCGCCGATAAAACGCGGGTGGCGAAACAGTTGCAGGTCCACCATGGGCCGCCGCTGCACACGTTCGACCCCTACAAATACACCCAGCAACACCGCACCGCCGATCAGGCGTGCATAGGTCAGCGGGTTATCCCAGCCGATACGGTTGGCCTCGATCAGGCCCCAAATCAGGCACAACAGGCTCGCGCTGAAGGCCAGGCTGCCCCACGGGTCGAGGCGGGCGGATTGGCTATCGCGGGATTCCGCAATGGCGTGCAGCACCAGGCTCATCAGCGCCAGGCCCACGGGCAGGTTGAGGTAGAAAATCCAGCGCCAGCCCAGGTACTCGGTGATCAAGCCGCCCAGGGTCGGCGCGGCCGTCATCGCCACGCCCATGCAGGTGCCCCAGAACGCCCAGGCCTTGGCCCGCTCGACTTCATCGTGGAAGGTGTGGCCAATGGAGGCCAGGGCTGACGTGAGCAATAACGCTGCACCGACGCCCTTGACCGCGCGGGCGATATCCAGCCACAACGCACTCGGCGCCGCCCCGCAGCCAACGGAGGCGAGGATAAAAATACTCAGGCCCCAGACCAGGGATTTCTTGCGCCCGAACCGGTCGGCAATGCTCCCGGCCGGTAGCAGCAAGGCGGCAAACGCCAGCATGTAGGCGCTGACCACCCACTCGATATCGGCAAAGTTCGCCCCCAGGTCGCGAGCGATGCTCGGCAGGGTCACGGCGACGATATTGGTGTCGAGCACGATCAGCGAGCAGACGCCGGACGCGGTCAGCAACGTCAGGCGCGGGTTGACCCGGCTCATGATTGGATTACCTTACAGGCAATAGGGGAAATGCAGGTGATGGGCATCGCAAGGGCGCTCCAGTGGTGAGGTGCTTCGAGCTTATCCCTGGCCACTGCTGGTATTGTTAGCCGCTGTGGAGCACTTCATTACCTTTGAGCTAATCCTGTTATGGATATCCGCCATTTTCGCTACTTCCTCGCCGTGGCCCGGCAGCGCAACTTCACCCGTGCCGCCGAGCAATTGGGCATTGCGCCACCGACCCTGAGCCGGCAGATCCAGGACATGGAAACCAGCCTGGGCACGCGCTTGTTTATCCGCCGGCAACGCGAAGTCAGCCTCACCGAAGCCGGCGCCGCCTTGCTGGTCGAGGCCGAAGCCACCGTGCGCCAGTTTGAATTCGCCCAACGCCATGCCCAGCGTGCCGGGCGTGGCGAGATCGGCCATATCGAATTGGGTTACGTGGCTTCGGCGCTGTACGCCGGGCTGTTGCAGCGGCAGATGCGTGCGTTCGGCCAGGCATTTCCCGACGTCAGCGTGACGGTGCGCGAATGCGCCATGGCCACGCTGCCGAGTGCGGTGGCGGACGGGCGCTATGACATCGGCTACATCCGCTCGCCGATGACCTTGCCCGAGGGGGTGGAGGCGGTGCGCCTGGACGGCGAAGGTTTTGTCCTGGCGCTGCCCCAGGATTCCTGGCTGTTGGGGCTCGCGGCCATAGGCTGCGAACACCTGCAAAACGAGACATTTATCCTGCCGGAGCAAATCAGCGGCACCCTGCATATCGCCGCGCAAGGCGGTTATGCTCCGCGCCTGGGGCCACAGCCGGGCGGGCTGGTCGCGGTAGTGGCGCTGGTGTCGATGGGGCAGGGCGTGGCGGTGGTGCCCGCGTCAATGGTCGGGCATGTGCAGTTGCCGGGCGTGGTGTACCGCAGCATTCAGGGCTGCGACGCATCCTCGTGGCTGTCGCTGATTCACCGGCGCTTCGAGAAAGCGCCGGCGGTGGCGCGGTATATCCAGCAGGTCAAGCACTCAGGCGCGGCTGCACCGAATCCGCCAGGCGCGTAAGGATCAGGCAGCACGACACCGCCCCCGCATCCAGCACGCCGAGTGAGCGCTCGCCCAGGCGACTGGCGCGGCCGATCTTCGCCACCAGGTCCTTGGTGGAGTCGCGCCCCTGGGAGGCGGCGGTTTTCATCGCCTCCAGTGCATCACTGAAGGACGCCCCCGAGGCGTGCGCGCGCTCGAAGGCTTCCACCGCCGGGATCAATGTGTCCATCAGGCACTTGTCGCCCACGCCCGCTTCGGTGATGTCCTGCAACGAGGTCAGGCCGCCGCGCAACAGGTGGGCGAAGGTGGCCGCGTCGATGTCGTCACGGCCACGCACTTCGTCGGCCATGCCGATAAACAGGCTGCCATACAACGGCCCCATGGAGCCGCCGATGCCTTCCATCAGGCTCAGGGTCAGTTCATCCAGGGCTTCGGCGAGGGTCAGTTGGCGACCTTCGATCGTGCGCCCGCAATGGGCGAAGCCCTTGGCCATGTTGATGCCATGGTCGCCGTCGCCAATCGCGCCGTCGACTTCGCTGAGGTATTCACGGTTGGCCACGATCACGCTGACCAGGTCGGTGACGATGGCGCTGCCGTGGTGGCTGGAAAAATGCTGGCTCATGGTTCAGTCCGCCTGGGTCATGCCGATGGAGCGGCAGGGTTGGTCGATCAGGGTTTTCAGCTCGGCGTCGAGGCCGAGCAGGGTCAGGGTCACGCCCATCATTTCCAGGGAGGTGAAGTAGTTGCCGACGTAGCAGCGGTGAATCTTCAAGCCCTTGGCCTTGAGTTGGCGTTCGACCTCGGCATAGAAAATATACAGCTCCATCACCGGCGTGGCGCCAAGACCGGAGACCAGCACCACCACGCTGTCATCCTGGCTGAAGTCGCGGTCGGCGAGGATCGGCGCGAGCATGCGCTCGGCCATGGCGGCGGCGGATTCGATCGGGATGACCTCAATGCCTGGTTCGCCGTGATGGCCGATGCCCAGTTCCATCTGGCCGTCGGGGATCTGGAAGTTGGGCTTGCCCACGGCGGCAATGGTGCAGGGCGTGAGGCCGATGCCAATCGAGCGGCACTGGTCGACGGTTTTCTGCGCGACGCGAATCACGCCGTCGAGGTCGTAGTGCTGGGCGGCTGCGGCACCGCCGATCTTCCACATGAAGATTTCCCCGGCCACGCCTCGACGTTTGGCGATCTCGGCCTTGGGCGCGGAGGCCACGTCGTCGTTGGCGACCACGGTGCGGATGCGCATGTCTTTGCTGGCGGCCATTTTCATCGCCAGCTTCACGTTCATATTGTCGCCGGCATAGTTGCCGTACAGGCAGGCCACGCCGGCGCCATGGTCGGCAGCGCGGAAGGCGTCGAAAAAGCTCTTGGCGGTGGGCGAGGAGAAAATCTCGCCGACGGCCACCGCGTCGACCAGGCCGGGGCCGACATAGCCGAGAAAGGCCGGCTCATGGCCGGAGCCGCCCCCCGTGACAATGCCGACACGCCCTGGTCCGGAAGGCCTGGCCTTGACGATCACCCGTGGGTTGCTTTCGTACTGGCGCAGTTCGGGGTGCGCGACCAGGATGCCGCGCAGCATGTCCTCGACCACTTGGTCCGGATCGTTGATGACTCGATTCATAACGCGGGTTCCTGTGTTCTTTTTGTAGGAGCGAGCTTGCTCGCGAAAAGCGTGAAGACACCGCGTTTATCCAGAAGCCCCGCGTTATCGTTGTCGACCTTCGCGAGCAAGCTCGGCTCCTGCAGTAAAGCGGTTGTGTGTTCCTAGGGTTCGAGTACAACCTTGAGCGACTTGTCGCCACGTTCCATCACCGCAAACGCTTCCTTGAAGTCCGCCAGGGCGAACTTGTGGGTGACTACATCGCGCATATCGATCTTGCGGTTGCCGATAAAGTCGATGGCCCGCGGGTACATGTACGGCCCCAGGTGCGAGCCGAGGATGTCCAGCTCCTTGCGGTCGCCGATGATCGACCAGTCCACCGTGGCCTCGTCGTTGAATACGCTGAACTCCACGAAGCGCCCCAGCTTGCGCAGCATCGCCAGGCCCTGGTTCACCGCCTTGTGGTGCCCGGTGGCCTCGATATAGATGTCGCAGCCATAGCCGTCGGTGATCGCGCGGATGTTGGCCAGTACGTCCACTTCGGCCGGGTTCCACACTTCGTCGGCGCCCATGCGCAGGGCGAGGGCGGCGCGTTCGGGTTTCATGTCGAGCACGATGAGTTTTTTCGGGTTGCGCAAACGCACGGCGCCGATGATGCCCAGGCCCAGGGTGCCGGCGCCGGCGACCACCACAATGTCGTCATGGTCGACGTTGGCGCGTTCCGCCGCATGCAGTGAGCAGGCCAGGGGTTCGATCAGGATCGCTTCGTCGGGGGCGATGGATTCCGGCACTTTGTGAATGATGCCTTCCTTGGTGAAGATCATGTACTGGGCCATGGCACCCTGCACATTGTTCTGGAAACCATAGAGGTCGTGTTTCTGGCACATCCAGTACTGGCCGTGGTTGCAGAAGCGACAGCCCCAGCACGGCACGATCTGCTCCGAGATCACCCGGTCACCGACCTTCACGCCGCGCTTTTCCGCGCCCGGGCCCAGGGCCACCACGCGACACACGAACTCATGGCCGGGGATCATCGGCGGCTTGACGTAGCGCGGTTGCTCGGCATCGCCCCAGAACGACGGCGCGCCGCGATAGGTCTTGATGTCGCCCATGCAAATGCCGCACAACTCGACCTTGGTGAGGATCTCATCGGGGCCGGGCGTGGGTACGTCGACGGTTTCCAGGCGATAGTCTTCCGGGCCGTGGCAAACCACGGCCTGCATGGTTTTCGGGATGGCCGGCGAGAGTTGTTCGGGTGTGCGTTCGGTGACAGTGGACATGACAAAACCTCACGACAGATAAATGAATTACTGAATGCTGTAGCCGCCGTCGATCACCAGGTTGGCGCCGGTGATCATCTGCGCGGCATCGCTGAGCAGGTACAGCGCCAGCCCGGCGATTTCCTCCGGCTGCGCAAAGCGGCCCGCCGGGATCTGCAATTTGGCCCGTTCGCCGACTTCACCGGCCCAGGCCTTCTTGCCCAGCGCGGTCTCGACGATGGTGGGGGAAATGGCGTTGACATTGATGTGCGGCGCCCATTCCATGGCCAATACCTTGGTCATGCCGACGATGGCCGCCTTGCTGGCGCAGTAGGCGACGTGGCGGTCGAGGCCGATCACCGCGGCCTGGGACGCGAGGTTGACGATGCGCCCGCTGCCCTGGGCGAGCATGTGCCGGGCGCAGGTCTGGGCCACGAAAAAGTTGGCCTTGAGGTTGATGTCCAAGGTGGTGTCCCAGGCGCTTTCGCTGACATCGACGGCCTTGTCCAGCAGGGCCACGCCGGCGCTGTTGATCAGGTAATCCAGGCGTTGGAAGTGTGCGAAGACCTGGTCGATGGTGTGTTGCACCTGGTTGATCTGGCTGAGGTCGACGGCAATGCCCAGATGCCCGGCACCCAGGCCCGCTGCCACTTCAACCACCGCCGGGTCGCGGTCGAGCAAAGCCACGCGGGCGCCGCGCTCCACCAGCAGGCTGGCACAGGCCAGGCCGATACCGGCGGCGCCGCCGGTGATCACCGCGCAACGGCCGTTGAGGTCGAAGGCTTGGTTCCAGAATCCAGACATGCATGACTCCTCTTTCAATAACGATCGAGATCCAATGTGGGAGGGGGCAAGCTCTCTCCCACACTTGACTGTATTTCAAGCCAATGACTACTTACCGCCACTGACTTGTTTGTACAGCGCATCGGCGTTGGCGTTAGTCACGGGCACCCACGGCAGGATGTAGGTCTTGGCCGTGCCATCGCCCCATTTCAGGTCCTTGGCATAGCGCTCCCAGATCACCGACTGCGGCTTGTAGTCCTTGCCGGCCAGTGCGCGCAACGCCACGTCCAGTGCGCCCTGGGACTGGGCCTGCGCGTCCTGGAGGAAGGTGGTGACTTCGTCTTTCTTCGCCGCCTGGATCGCGTCCGGCATGCCGTCGATGGACGTGACGGGCACATCCTTGGAGGTCAGGCCGTGGGATTTGAGGGCCTGCACGGCGCCGAGGGCCATGTCGTCGTTCTGCGCGATCACGCCGTTGATGCCTTTGGGGTGGGCGTTCAACCAGTCTTCGGTCAGCGCCAGGGCCTGGGCGCGGTCCCAGTTGGCGGTCTTCTTCTCGATGATCTTGATGCCAGGGTGCTTGCCCAGCACTTCCAGCTCGCCTTTTTCGCGGTCGATCTGCGCCGACTGGCCAATCGGGCCCTGGATGATCACTACGTTGCCCTTGCCGTTGAGCTTGTCGACCATGGCCTGGGCCTGCAGGCGGCCGCCTTCCACATCATCGTTACCGACGTAGGGCACCGAGGCGTCGGCGACCTTGGTGTTGGAGGCGATAACCACCACGTCGTTGCTCATGGCTTGCTTGACGGTGCCGACGCCGGCCTTGGTGTCGATCGGCACGAACAGGATCGCGTCGTAGCGCTGGGTCACCATGTTTTCGATCTGATTGTTCTGGGTCAGGGCGTCGTAGTTGCCGTCGAACACCGTCAACTGCACGGTGCCGTCCTTGACCGCCGGGTGCTCCTTGAGCTCGCGGACCCAGTTCTGCATGAACTGGCCCTTGAGGCCATAGACGGCCGCGCCGACCTTGTAGGTCTTGCCATCGGCGGCCATTGCGATACTGCCGGCGAGCAGGGAGAGAGCCGCCGCGGCGGCCAGGGTGGTACCAAGTTTCATGGGGGGAACTCCGGTTATTGTTGTAGTGGTCGTTCTCTAGCGTTTTTTCTTGCGCCACACGTCGATCAGTACTGCAAACACGATGATCAGGCCCTTGGCGACCTGCTGGTAATAGGAGGACACGCCGAGCAGGTTCAGGCCGTTGTTGATCACGCCGATCAACAACGCGCCGAACAGCGTGCCGACAATGCTGCCGGTGCCGCCCGACAGGCTGGTGCCGCCGATGACCACGGCGGCAATCGCGTCCAGCTCATAGGACACCCCGGCCTGGGGCAGGGCGGAGGTGGTGCGTGCCGACAACACCACGCCCGCCAACCCGGCGAGCAGGCCGGACACCACGTACACCGAAAACATCACCTTGCGCACGCCGATCCCGGAGGTGCGCGCGCTTTTTTCATTGCCGCCCACCGCGTACACATAGCGGCCGTAGGTGGTGTAGCGCAGCACCATCCAGAAGATCAGCGCGACCACGGCGAAGATGATGATCGGCACGCCAATCGGGCCGATCTTGCCGATGCCCAGGGCCAGGTAGGCGTCGGGCAGGTCGGTGATCGGGCTGCCGTCGTTGAGGATGAAGGTCATGCCGCGGGCAATGCTGAGCATGCCGAGAGTGGCCACGAATGGCGGGATCGACAGGTTGGCGACCATAAAGCCGTTGACCACGCCGAGCATCGCCCCGGCAAACATCCCCGCACTCACCGCCGCCAGCAGCCCGTAGCCCTGGGTCGCGACCATGGCGCTGCACAATCCGGCAAAGGCCAGGATCGAGCCGACGGAAAGGTCGATGCCCTTGGTCAGGATCACGTAGGTCATGCCCACCGCGAGGATGCCGTTGATGGAGGTCTGGCGCAGGATGTCCATCCAGTTGCGCCAGGTCATGAAGTACTCGCTGGAAAACGCCATCACCACGCACAGCAGGATAAACACCAGCGGCAGGCCGAAACGGTCGAGGGACAGGCGCAGGCGGTTGCGTGGCGCTGTGGTGATGGGGGCGGCAATGGTTTTGGCATTCATGAGGCAAGACTCAACAGGGCTTCCTGGGAAAGGGCGGTGTCGGTGCTGATGGTCACCAGGCGGCCGCCCTTGAAGACGGCGATGCGGTCACTCAGGTGCAACAGTTCCGGGGCTTCCGACGACACCACGATGGCGGCGCCACCGGCGCGCACGAATTGATCCAGCAGGTGGTAGATCTCCTGCTTGGCGCCCTCATCGATACCCCGTGTCGGCTCATCGCACAGCAGGCACACCGGTTCGGTCGACAGGCATTTGGCGAGCACCACTTTTTGTTGGTTGCCGCCGCTCATGGACGCCACCGGCAGTTCCAGTGAGGTGGTTTTGATCTGCAGGCGCTTGACCATGTCCTGGGCCAGTTGGGTTTCCTTGCGCGCATTGATCAGCGACCAGCTCGACAGGCGCTTGTAGGCCGACAGCGCAATGTTGGAAAGAATGCTGCCGGTAAGCACCAGGCCGCTGTCCTTGCGGTCTTCGGTGACCAGCGACATGCCGGCATTGATGGTCGCCTTGGGCAGGCCCACGGGCATGGGCTTGCCTTGCAGGGTGACGCTGCCGGAGTCCGCCACGGTCAGGCCATAGATGCAGTTGAGGAATTCACTGCGCCCCGAGCCCATCAGGCCGTAGATGCCGAGGATTTCACCCTGGCGCAGTTGCAGGCTGATGTCGTGGAACTCACCGGCGCGGCTGAGGTTGTCGACTTGCAGGCAGGTGTCGGCGGCGCATTCGCGGCCGACCTTGTGGTCGATGCGGGTCAGTTCCTGGCCAACGATGCCGCGCACCAGGTGGTCGCGGTCGATATCGGCCATGCGTCCGCTTTCCACAAAGGCGCCGTCGCGGAAGATGCTGTAGTCATCGGCGATCTGCGCCAGTTCGCTCAAGCGGTGCGATACATAGACGATGCCGGCGCCCCGCGCGGTGAGGCGGCGAATCGCCTTGAACAGGGTTTCGGCTTCGCGCTCGCCAATGGCCGAGGTGGGCTCGTCCATGATCATCACCTGGCAGTCATGGCTGAACGCCTTGGCGATTTCCACCAGTTGGATCTGCGCCACGCTCAGTCGGTGCATGGGGCTGCTGGCGTCGACATCGAATTCAAGGCTTTCCAGCAGCTCGCGGGTGCGGCGGTTCAAGGCCTTGTTGTCGACGATGCAGCCGGCGCGGCGCGGTTCGCGGCCCAGCCAGATGTTTTCGGCGACGGTCATGTAGGGGATCGGTTCCAGTTCCTGGGTGATCATCGCGATCCCCGCCGCGAGGGCTTCGCTGGGGCGATTGAACTGTACGGCGGTGCCGTTGAGCAGAATGCTGCCGGCATCACGCGGGGTGATGCCCATCAGGATGCTCAGGAAAGTCGACTTGCCTGCGCCATTGCCGCCGCACAGGGCGTGGACGCTGCCGGCCCGCAGAGAGAGGCGCCCGTCACGCAGGGCAGGGATCCCGGCGTAAGCCTTGGCGACGTGTTCAGCCTGGAGCAGTAATGGCGTGGCCATCGGCGTGTCCTCGTGCTGTGAATTCTTGTTAGGTCGCACAGTCATGTTTCGCTGTGATCATATGTGTATCAAATGAAATTCTGATCAGTCAATCTCTTTCATGTAAATGCTGAGATTCTGATCTTTTTCGCCAATTACCCTTTTTTAGAGCGCTTTGACTGGAAAGTCAGTTAAATCCTGCTTGACAGGAGAGGGTTACGCCTGCGAAATGAATGAGAGAAATTTCATTGAGTGATCAGTTGATCAGTCATAAGCACTCACGGCAGCGGAGCCAGACACCATGAACACACCTTTCCCGGTGGCTATCGGATGCGATGAAGCGGGTTTTGAGCTCAAGGAGCTGTTAAAGCGCCATATCGAGGCGCTGGGCTATCCGGTGACCGACTTCGGCACCCATTCCACCGCGCCGGTGTTGTACCCGGACATCGCCCTGGCCGTGGCCACCGCCATCAACGCCGGGCAGCAGCGCCTGGGCGTGCTGGTGTGCGGCACGGGGATCGGCATGGCGATCTCGGCCAACAAGGTGCTCGGGATTCGTGCGGCCCAGGCCCATGACACGTACTCGGCAGAGCGGGCGCGCAAGAGCAACGATGCGCAGATCCTCTCTATCGGCGCGCGTGTGATCGGCGCCGAACTGGCGAAAAGCATCGTCAAGTCGTTCTTGGAGTCGGAGTTCGAGGCGGCACGTTCCGGGGCCAAGGTCGAGCGCATCAATGCGATCGAGCGCGATGGGCATCAATAGTGGACGTAGCAGGGCAAGAGTCGGGAGAATGCGCCTTTGACGCCGAAACGGAAGCCCGTCCCCATGAGTGACAGTACCCAGCGCATGGCCAGCGATATTGATCAGATGACTGAAGTGGCGATGCTCTATTACCTCGAGAACGTCACTCAGGAAGCCATCGCCAAGCGCTTCGACCTGTCCCGGGCCAAAGTCAGCCGATTGCTCAAGCGCGCGCGGGATGAAGGCATTGTCGAGGTGCGCGTCTTGCAGCATCCGGCGATGAACAACGAGCTGGAACAGGCCTTGGTGGCGCGCTTCAAGCTGGATCGCGCGTTGATCGCGGTGGACCACAGCGACCCCGATACCCAGCGCTCGGCGGTCGCCAGCCTGGTGGCCAACTACCTGAACAAGACCTTGAGTGACGGCATGATCGTCGCCGTGGGCATGGGCCGCAACGTCGGCGCCGTGGCCGATAACGTGTTCCTGCCGGTGACGCGCAACTGCACATTTGTCTGCGCCATTGGCGGTTCGCTCAAGGCCGGCGAATACATGAACCCCGATCACATCTGCCGGCGCCTGGCCCTGCGCTTTGGCGGCGAGAGTGAAAGCCTGTACGCCCCGGCCCTGGTGGCCAACCCGGAGTTGCGCGGGGTGTTGATCAACAACGACACGGTGCGCTCGACCCTCGACCGTGCGCGGCGGGCTGACATGGCGCTGATCGGCATCGGCGACATGAGCGAAAACAGCAATATGGTGCGCATGGGCTGGTTCTCGCCCCAGGAGATCGCCCAGGCACGCTTGTCCGGCACCGTGGGCGACATGATGGGCTATGACTTCATCGACATCCACGGCCAGCCGGCGGTCAACGCGATCCAGGGGCGAGTGATCGGGTTGACGGTGCAGGAGTTGTTTCGCATCCCGGACGTGGTGGCGATTGCCAGCGAGAACACCAAGGCGGCGGCGACGTTGGGGGCGTTGCGGTCGGGGGTGATCAATACGTTGGCGACGACGGTGACGAATGCCCACACCATCCTGGCGCTGGACGATGCAACCCGTAAAACCTGACACGCCCTCGTCGGGGCATGGGTATCTACACAACGTTGGCTCAACGCCGGACGCCCGGCAGACAGGGCTGTTGTGGTGAGCGGGCTTGTCGAATCGTCGCACCGCCCGCGCCGGGCTGCGAAGCAGCCCCAGTAAAGAAGTACGCGGTGTATCAGGCACTCTGTAGAGGCTGGTTTTGGGGCTGCTTCGCAGCCCAGCGCGGGGCAAGCCCGCTCACCACAGAGATTTGGCAGGATCTGAAAATACTCATGCTCATCGGGGGCAAGCCGTCTCCCACATGATTTTGTGTGGGGGTCGAAGACAGGTTTTGTAATAGTTTTGCGTTGCAGGAAATTTGTATTTCGCCTGTAGGATTCAAGTCCTTTTGTTATTTCAGGACCTGCATGAACATCCTCTCGGAGCCTCCCAGTCGTCTTTCCCCAAGACATCCGCCGCCGCTGTTCCCGCTGAAACACCCCGTATCCCGACTGCCAGCCGTGTCCCGGTCCACTGACCGCGCCTTGCCGTGCCCGGCATTCTGAAACCTGTAGAGAGACTTGTATAAATGGAATGGTTAGCGGATCCAACGGCCTGGCTCGGCCTGTTGACCTTGATTGTGCTGGAACTGGTGCTGGGCATCGACAACCTGGTGTTTATTGCGATCCTGGCGGATAAGCTGCCGCCGGAGCAGCGCGACCGAGCGCGCTTGATCGGTTTGTCCCTGGCGTTGCTGATGCGCCTGGGCTTGCTGGCGAGTATTTCCTGGTTGGTAACCCTGACCCAGCCGCTGTTCGAGGTGTTCGACAAGAGCTTCTCCGGCCGTGACCTGATCATGCTGTTCGGCGGTGTGTTCCTGTTGTTCAAGGCCACCATGGAACTGCATGAACGCCTGGAAGGCCATGTGGCCCAGCGCACCGGCAACGTGGCATACGCGATGTTCTGGCCGATTGTGGCGCAGATCGTGGTGCTCGACGCGGTGTTCTCCCTGGATGCGGTGATCACGGCCGTGGGCATGGTGGATGAGCTGGCGGTGATGATGATCGCGGTGATCATTTCTATCGGCCTGATGATCGTCGCGAGCAAGCCGCTTACACGCTTCGTCAACGCCCACCCGACGGTGATCATGCTGTGCCTGGGCTTCCTGATGATGATCGGTTTTGCCCTGACCGCTGAAGGCCTGGGTTTCCATATTCCCAAGGGCTACCTGTACGCGGCGATTGGTTTCTCGATCCTGATCGAGGTGTTCAACCAGATTGCCCGCGCGCGTCGCAAGAAGTCGGCCCAGGGCGTGTTGCCGGTGCGTGAGCGCACGGCCCATGCGGTGATGCGCTTGCTCGGCGGTCGCAGCCTGGCGGTGGAGGAGGTGGGGGAAGAGGTGGCTGACCTGTTGGGCGAGACGGATGCCGCCCAGGGGCCGCTGTTCGACCGACGCGAGCGGGTGATGATCAGCGGTGTGCTGCAACTGGCCGAGAGGCCGATTCGCAGCTTGATGACGCCGCGGGCCAACGTCGACTTTATCGACCTGGCGGACGACCCCGACACGATTCGCCTGAAGCTGATGCATTCGTCCTATTCGCGCCTGCCGTTGATCCGCAATGGCGCGGTGGATGAACCGTTGGGCTTTGTGCATAAGAAGGAATTGCTCAAGGAGTACCTGGCCGGCAACGAGCCGAACCTGGAGCACCTCGCACGCCGGGCGATCAACCTGCTGGAGAGCTTTTCGATCCTCAACGCCCTGGAACAGATGCGCCAGGAATCCACCCATATCGCCTTCGTGATCAACGAATTCGGTGACTTCATGGGCGTATTGAGCATGACCGACATTCTTGAATCCATTGCCGGTGAGTTGCCGGACGCCAGTGAGATCGAAGGGCCGGATATTGTCGAGGAGGGCGCGGGCTTCCGTGCCAATGGCGCCCTCAACCTCACCCAGATTCGTCAGCGTACCGGCTTCAAGGCCGTCGCGACCGAGGACTACCAGACCCTGGCCGGCCTGGTGATGAGCCTGCTCGACCGCCTGCCTGTGGTGGGCGATAGCCTGGAGCATGAGGGCTGGCGCCTGACGGTGGCGGCGGTAGAGGAGCGGCGGGTGACGCAGGTGTTATTGCAGCCTTGCGGCGTGCATAACGCCTGAAGGTGTCCTCCACAAACTGCGCTTGCTGCTCCTCGGGTCCGAAACCCTTGAATGTTTCCATCAAGGTGCCGTTCTGGAAGACCAGCAGCGTCGGGGTGCCTGTAACCTGCGGGTGCCTCGGCGTTTTCGCGCAATCGAGCACCAGGCTCACTACTGATCGGTACTGGGCGGCAATCTGCTCAAACAGCGGCCCGGCTACCTCGCAGGCCGGGCAGTGAGCTGAGATGAACAGCATGAACACCGGGCGCGAACTGCTCAGCACGCGCCGGTAGTCGTCGGTAGTGGCAATGGTTGCAGTGGCAATCCCCATGATGATCTCCCTTTGGACCGTGCAGGTTTTTTACCAACGCTAGGCCCGGGGACCGTCACCGTCTACTGTCAACCTTCACAGGTCTGCCTCACGCTCCACCCGTTCCCGGGCCTTGCGCGCCTGGTTTGCGCACTTGCGGTATTCCTCATTGTCCCGGGAGGCCTTGGCCCGGCGGTAGTCGTGGTGGTTCTGGCTGGTGTAGTTGGTGTCGAAGGCTTCCTTGAGCCTGCGCAGTTCTTCCTTGCAGTCGCGGCGGTCGTTGCTGGCCGACGCGTTGCCGGCTGCCAGCAAGGTGAGCATCACCAGGGTAAGGCATGACTTCATCAGGGCAGGGTCCTTGTCGGCAGGGATGTGCCAAGGCTAGTCCAGCGTGGGGATTTTTCCACGCTGCGCGCGCACTGCAACGGTGCGCAGTAACGCTGTCGCAGTGCGTCCAAAGGGACCTGTCACCGCCATATGGGGCCCTGGGTAGCAAAGTGATTGCAGATGCTGGCGTAGCGCCTTGTCTCCCCGAAATATTTATCTATCTGATTTAAAAAGCCTTTATTGCAGGCATGTTTTTCTTTGAGGGCGTGTGGCACACTTTCTGCTGTCTATTCCGTTGTTACATACTATGTTCCGGTATAGCGGAATACACAACTCCTGGAGTGCTTGTCATGCATCACCGACCTTCCGTGTTCAAAGCGTGTGTTTTTCTCTTCGCCGCATCGGCTTCCCTCGCAGGCATCGTGCAGGCGGCGGACAGCAAGCTCGATGATGTGCTCAAGCGTGGGCACCTGATCGTGGGTACAGGCAGTACCAATGCGCCGTGGCACTTCCAGGGAGCGGATGGCAAGTTGCAGGGGTTTGATATCGACATCGGCCGTATTGTGGCCAAGGGCTTGTTCAACGACCCGAGCAAGGTCGAGTTTGTGGTGCAGTCGTCCGACGCACGCATTCCCAACCTGCTGACCGACAAGGTCGACATGAGCTGCCAGTTCATCACCGTCACCGCCAGCCGTGCCCAGCAAGTGGCGTTCACGCTGCCGTACTACCGCGAAGGCGTGGGCCTGCTGCTGCCGAACAACAGCAAGTACAAGGAAATCGAAGACCTGCAGGCGGCGGGCGATGGCGTCACCGTGGCGGTGCTGCAGAACGTGTATGCCGAAGAACTGGTGCACCAGGCGCTGCCCAAGGCCAAGGTCGACCAATACGACAGCGTCGACCTGATGTACCAGGCGGTGAACTCCGGTCGCGCCGATGCCGCCGCCACCGACCAGTCCTCGGTCAAGTACCTGATGGTGCAGAACCCTGGCCGCTACCGCAGCCCGGCCTATGCCTGGAGCCCGCAGACCTACGCGTGTGCGGTCAAGCGTGGCGACCAGGACTGGCTGAACTTCGTCAACACCGCGTTGCATGAAGCCATGACCGGTGTGGAATTCCCCACCTACAAGGCGTCGTTCAAGCAGTGGTTCGGTGTGGACCTGCCGGAACCTGCCATCGGCTTCCCCGTCGAGTTCAAGTGATTCGTGAAAACCGGGGCGCCGCCAACGGCGCCCCCATCAGGTACTGCTGACCATGAACTATCAGTTGAACTTTGCCGCCGTGTGGCGCGATTTCGACACCTTGCTGGCGGGGCTCGGCCTGGGCCTGCAACTGGCATTGCTGTCGATCGCCATCGGCTGCGTGATCGGCCTGTTGATGGCGTTTGCCATGCTGTCCAGACATCGTGCGTTGCGAATCCTGGCCTCGGTGTATGTGACGGTGATCCGCAATACGCCGATCCTGGTGCTGATCCTGTTGATCTACTTCGCCTTGCCTAGCCTGGGTATCCGCCTGGACAAGATCCCCTCGTTCATCATCACCCTGTCGCTGTACGCCGGTGCCTACCTGACCGAAGTGTTCCGCGCCGGGCTGTTGAATATTCCCAAGGGCTTGCGTGAAGCCGGACTGGCCATCGGCCTCGGCGAATGGCGGATCCGCGCCTATATCACCGTGCCAGTGATGCTGCGCAACGTACTGCCCGCGCTGTCGAACAACTTCATTTCGCTGTTCAAGGACACTTCCCTGGCCGCCGCCATCGCAGTGCCCGAGCTGACCTATTACGCCCGCAAGATCAACGTCGAAAGCTACCGGGTGATTGAAACCTGGCTGGTCACGACCGCGCTCTACGTGGCGGCCTGTTACCTCATTGCCATGCTGCTCCGTTACCTGGAACAGCGTCTGGCGATCCGTCGTTAAGGAGGGTGTCCATGTACGAGTCCCCCAGCTGGCTGCATGAGTTGTGGATCGCCCGGGATACGCTCTGGGCGGGGTTTCAGGCCAGTGTCGCGGTGTCGGCACTGGCGATTGTCTTTGGCACGCTGATCGGTATCGTCGCCGGGTTGATCCTGACCTACGGCAAATTCTGGATGCGCGCACCGTTTCGCCTGTATGTCGACCTGATCCGTGGCACGCCGGTGTTTGTGCTGGTGTTGGCGTGTTTCTACATGCTGCCGGCGCTCGGCTGGAAAATCACCGCGTTCCAGGCCGGCGCCGTCGGGCTCACGCTGTTTTGCGGCTCCCACGTGTCGGAAATCGTGCGCGGTGCACTGCAAGCCATTCCCCGTGGGCAGTTGGAAGCAGGCAAGGCAATTGGCCTGACATTCCGGCAGTCCCTGGCCTACGTGCTGCTGCCCCAGGCGCTGCGACAGATCCTGCCGACCTGGGTCAACTCCTCGACGGAAATCGTCAAGGCCTCGACCTTGCTCTCGGTGATCGGCGTGGCTGAATTGCTGCTGAGTACCCAGCAGGTGATCGCACGTACCTTCATGACCCTGGAGTTCTACCTGTTCGCCGGGTTTCTGTTCTTTGTCATCAACTACGCCATCGAGTTATTCGGGCGCTACATTGAAAAACGGGTGGCCTTGCCATGAACCAACCTCAAATAACCGAGCCGCTGCTGGACATCCGCGGCCTGCGTAAACAATACGGCGAGGTCGAAGTGCTCAAGGGCGTCGACCTGTCCATGGCGCGCGGCAACGTGGTGACGTTGATCGGCTCCAGCGGCTCGGGCAAGACCACCTTGCTGCGTTGCGTCAACCTGCTCGAAGAGTTCCAGGGTGGGCAGATCACCCTGGATGGCGAGTCCATTGGCTACAGCGACATCGGCGGCAAGCGCGTGCGTCACCCCGAACGCGTGATCGCCCAGCACCGGGCGATGACCGGCATGGCGTTCCAGCAGTTCAACCTGTTTCCCCATCTGAGCGCGTTGCAGAACGTCACCCTCGGCCTGTTGAAAGTTAAGAAAATGCCTAAGGACGAGGCGGTGGCACTCGCGGAAAAATGGTTGGACCGTGTAGGACTTCTGCAGCGCCGCGATCACTTCCCCGGCCAGCTGTCCGGCGGCCAGCAACAGCGTGTGGCGATAGCCCGTGCCATTGCCATGAACCCGAGCCTGATGCTCTTCGACGAAGTCACTTCGGCCCTCGACCCGGAATTGGTGGGCGAGGTGCTCAGTGTGATCAAGGGCCTGGCGGAAGAGGGCATGACCATGTTGCTGGTCACCCACGAAATGCGCTTTGCCTATGAAGTCTCGGACAAGATCGTCTTCATGAACCAGGGCCGGATTGAAGAGCAGGGCTCGTCGAAGGACATCTTCGAGCGGCCGCAATCGCCGCGCCTGGCGGAATTTCTCAAGAACATTCGTTTTTAATCAGGAGCATCGTTTTATGAGCATCACTCGTTACGGAGCCGGCAGTACGGCCGGCGGTGGCCAGCCGCGTCCCTTCGCCCGCGCGGTGGAAGCGGACGGTTGGTTGTACGTCTCGGGCCAAGTGCCTGCGGTGGACGGCGAAATCATCACCGGCGGGATCATCGAGCAAACCCGGCAGACCCTGCGCAATGTGGTGGCAATCCTCGAAGAAGCCGGCTACGAGTTGAAAGACGTGGTGCGGGTCGGCGTGTGGCTGGAAGACCCGCGGGACTTCTGGAGTTTCAACAAGGTCTTCGGCGAATACTTCACCCCGGAACACGCCCCGGCGCGGGCCTGTGTGCAGGCCAACATGATGGTGGACTGCAAGGTCGAGATTGAT
This sequence comes from Pseudomonas sp. JV449, assembly GCF_032424295.1. Classification (NCBI taxonomy): domain Bacteria; kingdom Pseudomonadati; phylum Pseudomonadota; class Gammaproteobacteria; order Pseudomonadales; family Pseudomonadaceae; genus Pseudomonas; species Pseudomonas sp. JV449. Next base: position 102,518 of record NZ_VYKD01000014.1, read on the forward strand.
TGCGTGGCCTACAAGAAAAAGGGCTAAATTGCCCTCACTCTTAAGCCCACCAGAGATCAAATGTGGGAGGGGGCTTGAACCCGATAGCGGTGTATCAGTAACAGATGTGTTGATTGACACGCCGCCATCGGGGGCAAGCCCTAATGCCAGTCAGTTAAGGCTTTTTGTAGGAGCGAGCTTGCTCGCGAAAAACTCACAGGCGCCGCGTTCATTCAGGAAGCACGCGTTATCGTTGACGTTTTTCGCGAGCAAGCTCGCTCCTACAGGAGGCGATGTACGCTTAACTGACTGGCATTAGGGCAAGCCCCCTCCCACAGTGGACCTGCGCCAGCCCTACCATTTCGACCGGACCGAAATTGCCATGACCGAAGACACCATCAAACGCCGCGCCAAAGGCCTGGACCGTGCATTCGATATCCTCGATTTTCTCAAGGAAATCGGCCAGCCCCTGCGCCCGAATGATATTGCCAGCGGCATCGGCAGCCCCAAATCCACGGTCTACGAATTGGTCGCCTCCTTGTTGGAGCGGCGCATCCTCGAAACCGTGGGCAAGGACGGTCACGTCTACCTCGGCCGTCAGTTGTACTTCCTCGGCCAGGCGCATCTACGCCATTTCGACCTGACCCGCGAGGCCGACCACGCCTTGCAGGAGATCGTCAGCCAAACCCACGAAACCGCGCAGATGTGCCTGCTCAACGGGCGCAAATACACGGTGGCGCTGATGCGCGAAGGCGAGCGGCATTTCCGCATTTCCTCGGACATCGGTGAAGACGCGCCGATCCCATGGACCGCCTCCGGGCGCCTGTTGCTGGGGCACTTGAGCGACCAGCAGATCATCGACCTGATCGACCACGACGACTTTATCCTGCCGGACGGCCAGCGCCTGCCGCAGGAGACCTTTCTCGCGCAAATCCGCCAGGCCACCCTCGACGGGTTCTTTTCCTTCGACAGCGTGGCCGACACCTTTACCCACTGCTTTGCCGCCCCGGTCCGGGACGCGCAGGGCATCAGCATTGCGACGCTGTGCATCGTCGCCCCTCGGGCCGATGCGAGCAAAAACTACAACGACTATCGCCGGGTGTTGATCGACAGCGCCAACAACCTGGCTCGTCGCATCAACGAATAGGAGTTTTCCATGTCAGCCATCAATGCCGTTGAAAAGGGCGCCGCCGCCGTCGGTGCCCACCTGGTCCGCGACGTCGGCCTGCCCGCCCTGGTGCTGCACCGCGATGCCCTGGAGCACAACATTCGCTGGATGCAGGATTTCGTCAGCAACAGCGGCGCGGAACTGGCGCCCCACGGCAAGACCAGCATGATGCCGGCGTTGTTCCAGCGCCAGCTTGCTGCGGGCGCCTGGGGCATCACCCTGGCCAACGCGGTGCAGACCCGCGCCGCCTATGCCGGTGGCGTGCGCCGGGTGCTGATGGCCAACCAGTTGGTGGGCGCACCGAACATGGCGTTGATCGCCGACCTGCTGGCCGACAAGGATTTCGACTTCCACTGCATGGTCGACCACCCGGACAACGTCGCCGACCTGGGCCTGTTCTTCGCTGCCCGTGGCCTGCGCCTCAACGTGATGATCGAATACGGCGTGGTCGGTGGCCGTTGCGGTTGCCGCAGCGAGCAGGAAGTGCGCGACCTGGCCAAGGCGATCAAGGCCCAACCAGCCCTGGCCCTCACCGGTATCGAAGGCTACGAAGGTGTGATCCACGGCGAGCACGCCATCAGTGGCATCCGCGACTTCGCCGCGAGCCTGGTGCGCCTGGCCGTGGACCTGCAAGACAACGGGGCCTTCAACCTGCCCAAGCCTATTATCACGGCGTCGGGGTCGGCCTGGTACGACCTGATCGCCGAGTCCTTCGAAACCCAAAACGCAGCTGGTCGTTTCCTCAGCGTGCTGCGCCCCGGCAGCTATGTGGCCCACGACCATGGCATCTACAAAGAGGCGCAGTGCTGCGTGCTCGACCGCCGCGGCGACCTCCAGGAAGGCCTGCGCCCGGCCCTGGAAGTCTGGGCCCATGTGCAATCGTTGCCTGAGCCGGGGTTTGCGGTGATCGCCCTGGGCAAGCGCGACGTGGCCTACGACGCCGGTTTGCCGGTGCCGCTTAAACGCTATCGCGCCGGGATCCTGCCGGCGGAAGGCGATGATGTGAGCGCCTGCACCGTCACCGCCGTGATGGACCAGCACGCCTTCATGACCGTCGCGGCAGGTGTCGAGCTGCGCATCGGCGACATCATTTCCTTCGGCACCTCGCACCCTTGCCTGACCTTCGACAAGTGGCAGGTCGGCTGCCTGGTGGATGAGCAGTTGCGGGTGATCGAGTCCCTGGAAACCCGTTTCTGAGTGTAAAGCCATGACCACCACCCATCCCCGCATCGCCCTGATCGGCGAATGCATGATCGAATTGCAACACCGCGCCGATGGCAGCCTGCAACAGAGCTTCGGCGGCGATACCCTGAATGCGGCGGTGTACCTGCGCCGTGAGCTGGGGGATATCGGCACGGTAGACTATGTCACCGCCTTGGGCGATGACAGCTTCAGCGACGCCATGTGTGCGCACTGGGCCGAAGAAGGCCTGGGGCTGGAGCGGGTCCAGCGCCTGCCCGGACGTTTGCCCGGCTTGTACTGCATCCAGACCGATGCCAACGGCGAGCGCAAATTCCTCTACTGGCGCAACGAAGCGGCCGTGCGCGACTGCTTTACCACGCCGGCGGCTGCGCCGATCCTGGCGGCATTGCCGGACTACAACGTGGTGTATTTCAGCGGCATTACCCTGGCGGTGCTGGGTGAGGTCGGGCGCCGGCGCCTGCTCGAAGTCCTGATCGAAACCCGCCGACGTGGCGGCGCAGTGGTGTTTGACAACAACTACCGGCCACGGCTCTGGGCCACGGTGGACGTTGCCCGCGAGGCTTATCGCAGCGTACTGGCCGAGGTGGATATCGCCTTGCTGACCGAGGATGACGAACGCGCGTTGTTTGGTTATGCCGACAGCGAACAGGTATTCGCGGCGTACCCGGCGATTGCGGAAGTGGTGCTCAAGCGCGGTGCGGATGCGTGTTTGATCCGTTGCGACGGCGAGCGCCTTGCCGTGCCGGCGCTGAAGGTGGAGAAGGTGGTGGACACCACGGCGGCGGGGGATTCGTTCAGTGCGGCGTACCTGGCCAGTCGGCTCAAGGGTGGTTCGCCCCAGGAGGCTGCTTTGGCCGGGCATCGATTGGCGAGCCGGGTTATCCAGGTGCCGGGGGCGCTGATCCCCAGGGAGTAGGTGAATGGCCGCCTGCGGCGGATCGGGAGCAAGCCCCCTGTGGGAGGGGGCTTGCTCCCGATAGCGGTCTTAAGCCAAAGCCTCAATCCCGGTAAAACACCTGCACCAGGTGATACCCGAACTTGCTCTTGATCGGCCCGTGAACCACCTTAACCGGTTTCTTGAAGATCACCGCATCGATCACCCCGACCATTTGCCCCGGCCGCACTTCACCCAAGTCGCCGCCGCGCTTGCCGGACGGGCACGTGGAGTACTTCTTGGCCAGCACATCAAAGGCTTCGCCCTTGGCAATGCGCTGCTTGAGTTGTTCGGCTTCTTCGCTGGTTTTCACCAGGATATGGCGGGCTTGGGCTTTCATCGGTCTCTACCAGGTGTGCGACGGCGCGCGATTATGCCTGAACTGAATCATCGACGCTGATCATGCTGCGGATTTTGGTCGCCAGCAGGTCGATGGAAAACGGCTTGGCGACCATGTCCATGCCGTCCTCCAGGAAGCCCTGGCGTTCGGCGGCTTTCTCCGCGTAGCCGGTCATGAACAGCACCTTGAGCCCCGGCCGATGCTGGCGAGCGATCTCCGCCAGTTGGCGGCCGTTCATGCCGGGCAGGCCGACGTCTGTCACCAGCAGGTCCACGCGCAAGTCCGACTCCAGCAACGGCAGCGCTGCACGCGCATCCCCCGCCTGGTGTGCGGTATAACCCAACTCGTCGAGCACATTGACCACCAGCATGCGCACCGCCGGGTCATCCTCGACCACCACCACCGCTTCGCCGGCAAGGGCCAGCGGGACTTCGCCCAGATGGGCGGGCTGGCTGCTTTCCAGGGAGGTGCCGTGCAGGCGCGGCAGGTACAGGCGCACGCAGGTACCCTGGCCCGGTTCGCTCTGGATGGTCACGTGGCCACCGGACTGCTGGGCAAACCCATAGATCATCGACAGCCCCAGGCCGGTGCCCTGGCCGATGGGTTTGGTGGTGAAGAACGGGTCGAACGCCTTGGCGAGAATCTTCGGTGCCATGCCGCTGCCGTTGTCACACACGCCGAGCATCACGTAGTCGCCGGCCCTGACCGGTTCGAGGGTGGTGATATCGGTGCCGTCCAGGTAACTGTTGGCGGTTTCGATCAGCAGTTCGCCGCCATCGGGCATGGCGTCGCGTGCGTTGATCACCAGGTTGAGCAGGGCGTTTTCCAGTTGGCTGGCGTCGGTGTTGACCGGCCAGATGTCGCGGCCCAGTTGCACCTTGAGCGTGATATGCGCGCCCTTGGTGCGCTGGAACAGCTCCTCCAGGGACGCTACCAACTGGTTCGGATCCAGCGGGCGAAGGTCCAGCGACTGGCGCCGCGAAAACGCCAGCAGACGGTGGGTGAGGGCGGCCGCGCGATGGGCCGAGGACACGGCGGCGTCGGTAAAGCGGCCGATCTCGTCGCTGCGCCCGGCGGCGATGTAGCGCTGCATCAGGTCCAGGCTGCCGATGATGCCGGTGAGCATATTATTGAAGTCGTGGGCGATACCGCCGGTGAGCTGGCCCACCGCTTCCATCTTCTGCGCATGGCGCAGGGCATCTTCGGCGCGCTCGCGCTCGAACATCTCGTTTTGCAGGCGTTCGTTGGCTTCGGCCAGCGCCTGGGTGCGCTGGGCCACGCGCTCCTCGAGGTTTTCGTTGAGGTGGCGCAGGGCTTCTTCGGTGAGTTTGCGTTCGGTTTCATCGATGACAAAGATGTAGAAACCGTTCACCGAGCCGTCATTGCTGAAGCGCGGCAGGTATTTCATCAACGCATGGCGCGGGCGGCCATCGCGATGGGGGGTGACGGTCATGAAACTGCAGGCCTTGCCCCTGAGCGCAGCGGTGATCTTGTCCTCGCGCCCGGCGTACACATCGTCGCCGAGCACCTCGCGGATGGTCTTGCCGTACAGCTCCTGGGGCGTCATGCCGTACCAGTCGAGGTAGGCACTGTTGTTCAGGCGAAAGCGCTGCTCGTGGTCGACGTAGCCGATCAGCACCGGCATGGCGTTGATGATCAACTGCAGTTCGGTCTGGCTCTGGCGCAGGGCCTGCTCGGTGTTTTTGCGCTCGGTGAGGTCCAGTGCCGCGCCGAGGAAGCGCGCGGGGCGGCCTTGATGATCCTTGTAGCAACGCCCCCGGGCGAACACCCAGCGCACCTGGCCGTCGGCTTGTTGCAGGCGATATTCCTCGGCGTATTCAGTGCCGTAGGTGATGCAATGCTTGATGCTGCGCGCCACCATGCCGCGATCTTCGGGATGTACGCCTTGCAGGTAGTCGCTGATCGGCAACCGGCTGGCGTCGCTTGGATCAACCCCGTGCAGGTAGGCGAAGTGCGCATCGGCGATAAAGTGGTCTTCGCCAATGTCCCAGTCCCAGGTGCCCACCGCATCGGTGGCGGCCAGGGCCAGTTGCAGGCGTTGTTCGGTGTTGTGCTGGACCTTGCGCCGTTCGTTGGTTTCGATGGCCGTGACCAGGATGCCGGCCACATTGGCGCGTTCATCGCGGATCGGGCTGTAGGTCAGGTCCAGCCAGATTTCGGTGTCGCGATTGTTACGTTGCAGGACAAAACGCTGCTCGCTGAAGGTGCGCACCTGGCCGCTCAGCACGGCGTCGTAGATCGGTGCGGTGAAGCTTTCGAGTTCCGGCCAGGTCTGATGCGCCGGCTGGCCCATGGCCTCCGGGTGTTTATTGCCCGCCAGCAGGGCGAAGCCGTCGTTGTAGAGTTGGGTGAGTTCGCTGCCCCACAGCAGGAGCATCGGCATCGGTGAATGGATGACGATGTCCACGGCTGTGCGCAGGCTTTGCGGCCAATCATTGGCCTCACCGAGGGGGCTGTGCGCCCAGTCCAGCCGCGCAATCAATGCAGCGGCTTCGCTGCCGGTGGTTGTTCCCTTCATAAAAAGCCCTGAGCGTAACGCTTTGAAAAATGACAACACCCATTATCCCGTGGGACACCGATGGGTGACTACCCTCGAAAAATAGCATGCATTGAGGGTTTGTCTTCAAATGAGTGCGGCAGGGCTGAAACCTTTCATCTTTCCGCCAGTTCGGGGCGGTCGCGAAATTGCTCCAGGGCCTGCGGGTTGGCCAGTGCGTCGGTATTCTTCACCGGCTCGCCGTGCACCACGTTACGCACCGCCAGTTCGACGATCTTGCCGCTGATGGTGCGCGGGATATCGCTGACGGCGAGGATCTTCGCCGGCACATGGCGCGGCGTGGTGTTGGCGCGGATCACCTGGCGGATCTGTTGCTCCAGGTCCTCATCCAGTTCGATCCCGTCATCCAGGCGCACAAACAGCACGACCCGCACATCGTCCTGCCAGCGTTGGCCGATGGCCAGGCTTTCCAGCACCTGCGGGACTTTTTCCACCTGGCGATAAATCTCCGCGGTGCCGATGCGCACGCCGCCGGGGTTGAGCACTGCGTCGGAGCGGCCGTGAATCAGCAGGCTGCCGTTGGGGCGTTGCTCGGCGTAGTCGCCCTGGGCCCACACCCCGGGAAACTGGCTGAAATACGAGGCGCGCAGCTTCTTCTGGTGCGGGTCGTTCCACAAGCCGATGGGCATCGCCGGAAAGTGCCGGGTGCACACCAACTCGCCTTTTTCCCCGACCAACGGCCGGCCTTGGTCGTCCCACACCTCGATGGCCATCGCCAGGCTCTTGCATTGCATTTCCCCGCGCCGCACCGGCAGCACCGGATTGCCGATCACAAAGCAGGAGACGATATCGGTGCCACCGGACATCGATGACAGGCACAGCTCGGCCTTGATCTCGCGGTACACGTAGTCGTAGCTCTGGGGCGACAAGGGCGAGCCGGTCGAAATCAGGCCCTTGAGGCTGCCCAGGTCGTGGCTCAGGCGCGGTTGCAGCCCGGCCTTTTCCAGGGTGGCAAGGAACTTGGGGCTGGTGCCGAACACGCTGATCTTTTCCGCGTCGATCAGGTCGATCAAGCGTTCCGGGCCGGGGTGAAACGGCGAGCCGTCATACAGCACCGCCGTGGCCCCGATGGCCAGCACCGAGACCAGCCAGTTCCACATCATCCAGCCGCAGGTGGTGTAGTAGAACAGGCAGTCCTCGCTGGATATGTCCGCGTGCAGGCCGTGTTCCTTGAGGTGGGTGAGCAGCACGCCGCCGGTGCCGTGGATGATGCATTTGGGCACGCCGGTGGTGCCGCTGGAATAGAGGATATACAGCGGATGGTCGAACGGCACCGCGACGAATTCAGGCTCGCCGCCGGGTTGGTAGAAGTCGTTCCAGAGGGCGACGCGGGCCTGGGTCTGATAGTCCTCGACGCAGGCCTGGGGCCGTGCATACGGGACGATGATCAATTGCTCCAGGGACGGCAGGCGTTCGAGGATTTCATTGAGCTTGGCGCTTTGGTCGATGGTTTTACCGGCGTAGCGGTACCCGGCGCAGGTGATCAGCACCTTGGGCTCGATCTGGCCGAAGCGGTCGATGACGCCTTGGGTGCCGAAGTCTGGCGAGGAGCATGACCAGATCGCGCCGAGACTGGTGGTGGCAAGCATGCCGACCAGGGTTTGCCAGGTATTGGGCATGCACGCGGTGACCCGGTCACCGCGGCCGACACCGGCCGCCCGCAGGCTGTCCTGCAGGCCGGCGACGTGGGCGGCCAGTTCGGCGTAGGTCAGTTGTTCGCGTTGGCCGTCTTCGCTGATCGCGACCACCGCCGGGTGATCGTCGCGGCGGCGTAACAGGTGTTCGGCAAAATTCAGGGTCGCGCCGGGAAACCACTGGGCGCTGGGCATCTCGACGTCTTCGATCAGCACTGCACTGGGCGGGCTGCGAAACTGCACATCGAAGAACGTGACGATCGCCTGCCAGAAGTCCGGGCGCTGGTCGATGCTCCACTGGTGCAGGGCCGGATAGTCGCTGAGCTGCACGCCGTGGCGATCATTGATAAAGCGCCGGAACTGGTCCATTCGCGTGGTGTGGATGCGTTCGGGGGAAGGTTGCCAGAGGATTTCGGACATCAGCACGGTCTCTTGTTCTTGTAAAAATCTACCCGTCAACATAGATCAACTGTGGGAGGGGGGGGCCCACAGTTTAGAACTCCAGTGTCTGGTTTTATTGGGCCAGCCAGCCACCATCAATGTTCCACGCCGCCCCCCGCACCTGGGCCCCGGCCTCGCTGCACAAGAACAGCACCAGCTCTCCCAGCTGCGACGGCGTCACGAACTCCAGTGACGGCTGTTTCTCCGCCAGCAGATCATGTTGCGCCTGCTGCGGATCGACGCCATTGGCCACGCGATCATCAATCTGCTTCTGCACCAGCGGCGTCAGCACCCAGCCGGGGCAGATCGCGTTGCAGGTCACGTTGCTGGTGGCGGTCTCCAGGCCCACCACCTTGGTCAAGCCGATCACGCCGTGCTTGGCCGCCACATACGCGGCCTTGCCCACCGAGCCGACCTGGCCGTGCACCGAGGCGATGTTGACGATACGCCCCCAGCCCTTGGCCTTCATGCCCGGCAGGCTCAAGCGTGTGCTGTGGAACACCGAGGACAGGTTGATCGCGATGATCGCGTCCCAGCGCTCCAGCGGGAAGTCCTCCACCGCCGCCACGTGCTGGATGCCGGCGTTGTTGACCAGGATGTCGACACCGCCGAACTCACGCTCGGCGTAGGCGAGCATGTCGGCGATCTGCGCCGGGTCGCTGACGTCCGCCGGGTGGTGGCCGACCTTGCCGCCAAACGCCTGCACCTGGGCGACCACCGCGCTGGCGTCGCCGAAGCCGTTGAGGATCAGGTTGGCGCCGGCCTTGGCCAGGCTCAGGGCGATACCCAGGCCGATGCCGCTGGTGGAGCCGGTAACCAGGGCGGTCTTGCCGTTCAATCTCGTCATGAAAACCTCACACAATGCCGGTGGCGTAGAAAGTACCGATCACCACGAACACCGCGAGGGTCTTGATGATCGTGATGCCGAAAATGTCCTTGTAGGCTTCGCGGTGGGTCAGGCCGGTCACCGCCAGCAGGGTGATCACCGCGCCGTTGTGGGGCAGGGTGTCCATGCCGCCGCTGGCCATGGCCGCGACCCGGTGCAGCACTTCAAGAGGAATATTGGCCGCATGGGCCGCCGCAATAAAGCTCTCGGACATGGCCGCCAGGGCGATGCTCATGCCGCCGGACGCAGAGCCGGTGATACCGGCCAGCAGGGTCACGGTAATCGCTTCGTTGACCAGCGGGTTGGGGATGCCCTTGAGCCAGTCCGCCAGCACCAGGAAGCCCGGCAGCGAAGCGATCACCGCGCCGAAGCCATATTCGGAAGCGGTGTTCATCGCCGCCAGCAATGCGCCGCTGACCGCGCTTTTGCTGCCGTCGGCGAGCTTACTTTTGATCGCCGACCAGCCGAATACCAGCACCATGATGATGCCCACCAGCAACGCCGCCTGCACCGCCCAGATCGCGGTGAGCTTGGCGATTTCAGTGGTCACCGGTGCGCTCATGCCCGGCAGGCTGAGGCTGTGGGTCTTGCCGTACCACTGTGGGATCCAGTGGGTGAACAGCAGGTTCATCACGCCCACCAGGATCAGCGGCGACAGCGCGATCCACGGGTTGGGCAGGGCAATGTTCTCGGCGGTCTCAGGCTCGTTGCGCAGCTCGGTGCCGTAGCCTTCACCCGCGCGCTGGGCCTTGTTGCGCTGGCGCGCCAGGTAGAGCATGCCGGCGCAGAACACGAAAATCGTGCCGATCAACCCCAGCCACGGCGCCGCCCAGGCGGTGGTGTTGAAGAAGGTGCTGGGGATGATGTTCTGGATCTGCGGCGTGCCGGGCAGGGCGTCCATGGTGAACGAGAACGCACCGAGGGCGATGGTCGCTGGGATCAGGCGCTTGGGGATATTGCTCTGGCGGAACATCTCCGCCGCAAACGGGTACACCGCAAACACCACCACAAACAGCGACACGCCACCATAGGTGAGCAGGGCGCAGACCAGCACGATCACCAGCATCGCCTGGCGCGTGCCGAGCAAACGGATCGCCGCCGCCACGATAGAGCGCGAGAAACCCGACAGCTCGATCAGCTTGCCGAACACCGCACCGAGCAGGAATACCGGGAAATACAGTTTGATAAAGCCGACCATTTTCTCCATGAACACCCCGGTAAAGGCAGGGGCGACGGCGGACGGGTCGGTGAGTAGCACGGCGCCGAGGGCGGCGATGGGGGCAAACAGGATAACGCTATAGCCACGGTAGGCAGCCAGCATCAGCAACGCGAGCGCTGCCAGGGCAATGATCACACTCATGGTGTGTCTCCATCGGATTGTTATTGTTGTGGGTGAAGCAGTGGGGAGGGCTATAGCGAGATGTGTGCCATATTTTCAAGCTATTGAAATATATGGATATTTTTTAAATTCTTTCGAGTGTTTTTGAATTCTGTCTCGATTTTGAGACAAATGAAGACAAAATGTGGGAGGGGGCTTGCCCGATAGCGGTGCATCAGCCAGTAAATGTGTTGAATGGCCTGATGCTATCGGAAGCAAGCCCCTCCCACAGGGAGTGTCTTTCTATGGAGAATTTTATCTCTGTTTGGAGATCAGGCGATTCCAAGTGCCACCATCTTCTTGTACAACGTCGACCGCCCCAGCCCCAATCGCCTGGCCGCCTCCACCACATTCCCGTCACACGCCTGGAGTGCCGCCGCAATCACCTGCCGATCAAACCGCTCCCGCGCCGCCGCAAACGTCTCACCCTCAACCGTGTCCACTGCGCCGCGCGTCACCGGGCTGAACGTGCCAATCGCCGCGCGAATGTCCCTAGCGTTCAGCACCAGGTCATCGCTCAGCAACGCCGCGCGCTCCAGCACGTTGCGCAGTTCGCGGATGTTCCCCGGCCACGCATGCTGCGCCAACAGCGCCAGGGCCTCGCGGTCCAGTTCATGCTGGCTGCGCAGTTCCTCAAGGATCGCTTCGCTCAGCGCCGGAATGTCCTCCAGCCGTTCACGCAGCGGCGGCACCTGGATCGGCAATACGTTCAGGCGGTAATACAGGTCCGCACGGAACTCACCGCGCTTGATCGCCGCTTCCAGGTCCATGGAGGTGGCCGCGATCACCCGTACATCGCTGTGCAGCATTTCGTTGGAACCCACCGGTTCGAATTCCTTTTCCTGCAACACCCGCAGCAGCTTGCTTTGCAGCGGCAGCGGCATATCGCCGATTTCATCGAGGAACAGCGTGCCGCCCTGGGCAATCTGGAACTTGCCTGGACGGCCCTTGCGATCGGCACCGGTAAAGGCGCCCGGCGCGGTGCCGAAGAACTCGGCTTCCAGCAGGTCATGGGGAATCGCCGCGCTGTTGATGCTGACAAACGCCTTGTGCGCACGCGGTGAGGCACCGTGGATCGCCTGGGCGAGCAATTCCTTGCCGGTACCGGTCTCGCCCAGCAGCAGCACCGGCGATTCGGCGCTTGCGCTGCGTCGTGCACGGCGTTTGACTTCCAGGCTGGCGGCGCTGGTGCCGATAAAGTGCGCGAAGTTGTACTTGCTCTGGCGTGAGCGCAGCAACGAGCGGGTGGAGGCCAGTTCCTGCTGCATGCTCAGGTAGCGTTCGATCAGCGGCGACAGGTTGCGCAGCTCATCGAACAAGGCAAAGCCAATCGCACCGATCACTGCACCGGCGTCGTTGTGGATCGGCAGGCGCATCACCACCAAAGGGCCTTTGGGGGTGTCCTGGATGTCCAGCAGAATCGGCCGGTCGGTGCGCACCACCTGGCGCAACAGGCTGTTGGAAATCACCCGCTCGCACGGCTGGCCGATGGCTTCATCGGCACTCTTGAGGCCGAAGCGCTTGGCGTAGCGCTCATTCATCCAGACGATATTGGCGTCGCGGTCGACAATCACCGTGCCTTCGCTGGACTGCTCGATGATCTCGAACAGCGACTGGATCGCCAGGCCGCGAACCTGTTGGTAGTCCGTCAGGCTGGTACTCATGACGACAGCCCGCCGGCCGCCGCCAGGAGTTCTTTGGTATACGGGTGCTGCGGTGCTTCGAAAACGTCATGGCTCGGCCCGCGCTCCACCACCTTGCCGTCCTTGATCACGATCATGTCATGGGCCATGGCGCGCACCACGGCGAGGTCATGGCTGATAAACAGGTAGGTCAGACCGTACTTTTCCTGCAATTCACGCAGCAACGCTACGACCTGCTTCTGCACCGTACGGTCCAGTGCCGAGGTCGGTTCATCCAGCAGCATCAGCGCCGGCTTGAGCACCAGCGCGCGGGCGATGGCGATGCGTTGGCGCTGGCCGCCGGAGAATTCATGGGGGAAGCGATGGCGGCTGGCGGGGTCGAGGCCCACGTCCTTGAGCACCTGGATCACTTGCGCATCGCGGTCGGCCAGGCTGCACGGCGCATGCACCTCCAGGCCTTCGCTGATGATCTGCTGCACCGACATGCGCGGGCTAAGGCTGCCGTAGGGGTCTTGGAAGACCACCTGCATCTGTTTGCGCCACGGGCGCATTTGCTTGTGGTTGAGCGGGTCGAGAGACTCGCCCTGGAAGCGGATGCTGCCGGTGGAGTCCAGCAGGCGCAGGATCGCCTGGCCGAGAGTGGACTTGCCCGAACCGGACTCGCCGACAATCCCCAGGGTCTTGCCGCGCTGCACGCTGAGGCTGATGCCATCCACCGCGCGCAGGTAGGTCTTGCGCCGGAACAGGCCGCCGCCCAGGGGGAATTGCACGCTCAGGTCGTGTACGTCCAGCACGGTCTCCCGTGGCTCGCTGCACAGCACATCGCCGGACGGCTCGGCGTCCAGCAGCAGGCGGCTGTAGGGGTGTTGGGGGGCCGTGAACAACGCCTCGCAGTCGGCCTGCTCGACAATCTCGCCGGCACGCATCACGCACACCCGCTGGGCAATGCTGCGCACCAGGTTGAGGTCATGGCTGATCAGCAGCAGCGACATGCCCAGGCGGTGTTGCAGGGACTTGAGCAGCAGCAGGATCTTGCGCTGCACGGTCACGTCGAGGGCGGTGGTGGGCTCGTCGGCGATCAGCAGTTCCGGCTCACAGGCCAGGGCCATGGCGATCATCACCCGTTGGCGTTGGCCCCCGGAGAGTTGGTGGGGATAGGCCTTGAGGCGTTCCTGTGGTTTCTGGATACCCACCAACTGCAGCAACTCGAGGATGCGCGCCTGAGCCGCCTTGCCGCCGAGGCCTTTGTGCAGCAGCAAGGTTTCGCCGATCTGTTTTTCGATGCTGTGCAGTGGGTTGAGGGAGGTCATCGGCTCCTGGAAGATCATCGCAATGCGGTTGCCGCGCAGTTTCTGCAAGGTCGACGCCGAGGCGCCGATCAGTTCCTGGCCGCGATACTTCACGGAGCCGCGGGTTTCAGTACCGGCTTCGGGCAGCAGTTGCAGAATCGAATGGGCGGTCACCGACTTGCCGGAGCCGGACTCACCCACCAGCGCCAGGCATTCGCCGGGGCGTACGTCCAGGCTCAGGTTGCGTACCACGGTCTGGCCGCTGAAGGCGACGCTGAGGTCGCGGATTTCGATCAGGTTCATACGCAGTCACTCATGAGCGTGGGTCGAAGGCATCACGTAATGCCTCGCCGATAAAGACCAGCAGCGACAGGATCAGCGCCAAGGTGAAAAACGCCGTCAGGCCCAGCCACGGCGCTTGCAGGTTCTGCTTGCCCTGGGCAATCAGCTCGCCCAGTGACGCACTGCCCGCAGGCATGCCGAAACCGAGGAAATCCAGGGCGCTCAGGGTGGAAATCGCCCCGGTGAGGATAAACGGCAGGTAGCTCAAGGTGGCGGTCATGGCGTTGGGCAGGATGTGCCGGCGAATGATCTTGCCGTCGCCCAGGCCCAGGGCCCGTGCGGCCTTGACGTACTCCAGGTTGCGCCCGCGCAGGAACTCGGCGCGCACCACATCCACCAGGGCCAGCCAGGAAAACAGCGCCATGATCCCCAGCAACCACCAGAAGTTCGGCTCGACAAACCCCGACAGGATGATCAGCAGGTACAGCACCGGCAGCCCGGACCACACTTCAAGGATGCGTTGGCCGAGCAGATCCACCCAGCCGCCGTAATAGCCCTGCAAGGCCCCGGCGGCGATGCCGATGGTGGCGCTGATCGCGGTGAGTGCCAGGGCAAACAGGATTGACACCCGCGCGCCGAAGATCACCCGTGCCAGCACATCCCGCGACTGGTCATCGGTACCCAGCCAGTTCACCGTCGAGGGCGGGCTGGGGGCCGGGCGGGTCAGTTCGTAGTTGGGGGTGTCGTCGCTGAACGGGATTGGCGGGAACAGCATCCAACCGCCGTCCTGCTTGATCAGCTTTTGCACGTAGTCACTGCGGTAATCGGCCTGGAACGGCAGTTGCCCGCCGAACTGCTGCTCGGTGTAGCGCTTGAATGCCGGGAAATACAGCTCGTTCTTGTAGCTGAGCACCAGAGGCTTGTCGTTGGCGATCAACTCGCCGCCCAGGGTCAGGATAAACAGCCCGATAAACAGCCACAGCGACCACCAGCCGCGACGGTTTTTCTTGAAGCGTTCGAAACGCCGACGGGCCACGGGAGACAGGTTAAGCATCAGGCGTTCCTCGCGGCGAAGTCGATACGCGGGTCCACCAGGGTGTAGCAGAGGTCGCCGATCAGTTTTATCAGCAGGCCAAACAAGGTGAAGATAAACAGCGAGCCAAACACCACCGGGTAGTCCCGGGACACGGCCGCTTCGTAGCTCATGCGGCCGAGGCCATCGAGGGAAAAGATCACCTCGATCAACAGCGAACCGGCAAAGAACACACTGATGAACGCCTGGGGAATCCCCGAGATCACCAGCAGCATGGCGTTGCGAAACACATGGCCGTACAGCACCCGGCGTTCGCTCAGGCCCTTGGCGCGGGCGGTCACTACGTACTGGCGCGTGATTTCATTGAGGAACGAGTTTTTGGTCAGGATGGTCAGGGTGGCGAAACCGCCGATTACCAGCGCGCTGACCGGCAGCACCAGGTGCCAGAAGTAGTCGGCGATCTTGCCCACGGTGCTCAGTTCGGCGAAGTTTTCCGAGACCAGCCCGCGCACCGGGAACCAGTTCAATGACGTGCCTCCGGCGAACATCACGATCAGGAACATCGCGAACAGGAACGCCGGCATCGCGTAGCCAATCACAATGGCGGTGCTGCTCCACACATCAAAGCTGCTGCCATGGCGCACCGCCTTGCGAATGCCCAGGGGGATCGACACCAGGTAAGTGATCAGCGTGGCCCACAGGCCGAGGGAAATGGTCACCGGCATTTTTTCCAGGATCAGGTCGATCACGGTGGCGCCGCGAAAGAAGCTGTTGCCGAAATCCAGCTGGGCGTAGCTCTTGAGCATCAGCCATAGGCGTTCCGGCGCGGGCTTGTCGAAGCCGTATTGTTTTTCGATGTCCTTGATCAGTTTCGGGTCCAGCCCGCGGCTGGCACGGGAGCCGTTGCTGACAGCGTCGCCGGATGAGCCGCCGACCGCGCCGCCGCCGATGCCCTGCAAGTGGGCGATGGCTTGTTCCACCGGCCCGCCGGGGGCGGCCTGGACGATCACGAAGTTGACCAGCAGGATGATCACCAGCGTCGGGATGATCAGCAGCAGGCGCCGCACGATATAGGCAAACATCAGCGAGCTCCCGCGCGTTTTTTCAACTCGGCATTCATTTGTTCATTGGTCAGCGGGGTAGGGCTGATTTCCCACCAGGTTTCCAGGGCTTCATCATTCCTGGCTTCGATGGCCGGACGGCCGAAGCGGTTCCACCACGCAGCGGAGGTGCCGGGCGGGTAGTAATTGGGGATCCACAGGTAATTCCATTGCAGCACCCGATCCAGGGCATGGGCATAGGTGAGCATCTGCGCCTGGGTGTCGGCCTTGACCAGGCCCTTGATCAGGCTGTCGACGGCCGGGTCCTTGAGCACCATGTAGTTGTTGGCGCCCGGATCGAATGCGGCGGTCGAGCCGAAGTAGTTGTACAGCTCCATGCCGGGCGAGGTAGTCACCGGGAAGCCGGTGACGATCATGTCGTAGTCGCGGGCCATCAGGCGGTTCACGTATTGTGAAGAGTCGATGCGGCGGATGTTCAAGGTAATGCCGATCTGTGCGAGGTTGCGTTTGTACGGCAACAACAGGCGTTCCAGGCCGTTCTGGGCATTGAGGAAGGTGAACTCCAGCGGCTCGCCCTCGGCATTGACCAGTTTGTCGCCGTCTGGCTTCCAGCCGGCTTCTTCCAGCAGGGCCAGGGCTTGCAACTGTTTGTCGCGGATCATGCCGCTGCCATCGGTGACCGGGGCCTTGAACACCTGGGTGAATACCTCGTCGGGAATCTGCCCGCGCAAGGGTTCGAGAATCGCCAGTTCTTCCGGAGTGGGCAGCTGGGTGGCGGCCAACGGGCTATTGGAGAAGTAGCTTTGCTGGCGGATGTACAGGTTGCGCATCATCTGCCGGTTGGCCCATTCGAAGTCCCACAGCATTGCCAGGGCCTGGCGCACGCGACGGTCCTTGAACATCGGTTTTTGCACGTTGAACACATAACCCTGGGCCGGTTGCGGCATGTCCTTGGCCAGGTGCGCACGTTGCAGGCGGCCATCGTCCAGGGCCGGGCCGTTGTAGCCGATGGAATAGCCGGTGGCGGAAAACTCACGGTTGAAGTCGTAGGCGCCACCGCGCAGTACCTGGCGGGCCACTTCGGTGTCACCGAAGTACTCCAGGCTCAGGTGATCGAAGTTGTACAGGCCGCGGCTGACGGGCAGGTCCTTGCCCCACCAGTCGGGGTCGCGGGTAAAGGTGATAGTGCTGCCCGAGTCAATCTTGCCGACCTTGTACGGGCCGCTGCCCAGGGGGGCTTCGTAGCCACCGCCGTTGGCGAAGTCGCGAGTTTTCCACCAGTGCTCGGGAAACACCGGCAGGGTGGCGATATCCAGGGGCAGGGTGCGGTTTTCATTGCTGGAGAAATCAAAACGTACCTGGCGCTGGCCTTCGACTTCGACGTGCTTGACGTCGGCGAACAGCGTGCGAAAGCGCAGGCTGCCTTGGGTCATCAGCAGGTTGAAGCTGTAGCGCACGTCTTCGGCGGTGATCGGCTTGCCATCGGCAAAGCGCGCCTTGGGGTTGAGGAAGAAACGCAGGGACAGGCCGTCCTCCGCGCGTTCCATCTTCTCGGCCACCAGGCCATACACCGTGTAGGGCTCGTCCAGGGAGCGCAGGGCCAGGGGCGCATACAACCAGCCGTCGACCTGGGAGACGCCGATGCCTTTGTCGATATACGGCAGCACATGGTCGAAACGCCCGATCTCCAGCGCCGAGCGCCGCAGGCTGCCGCCCTTGGGGGCGTTGGGGTTGGCGTAGTCGAAATGGCTGAAACCGGCTGGATACTTGGCCGGTTCGCCGTACACGGTCATGGACGGTTGGGGCGCCGCGATCACGGCGCTGCTGGCCAGCAGCAGGGCCAAGGAGGTACTGAACAGTCTGGAAAAAGCCAATCGCATTGTCAGCCTTGAACGCCGGGTGGAGAAGAATAAGGATTTGTACGCTAACGGCATCAGCGTCGCCAGTCGTCACATGCACAACGGCCCACCAAGAGGCGGGCCGTTGTTTCAAGCAGCAGCGCGGACGGGATCAGTCCTGGCGGCTGGTGACTTCCAGCAGGTGGTAGCCGAACTGGGTTTTTACCGGGCCTTGCACGGTGTTGACCGGGGCGCTGAAGACGACGGTGTCGAATTCCTTGACCATCTGGCCTGGACCGAACGAACCCAAGTCACCGCCCTGGCGGCTGGATGGGCAGCTGGAGTTGGCTTTGGCGATTTCTGCGAAATCGGCGCCGCCTTCGATTTGGGCCTTGAGTTCGTTGCACTTGTCTTCGGTGGCAACGAGGATGTGACGGGCGGTGGCTTTGGCCATGGGGATTAACTCCTTGAGTAAAAACGGTGAGCGTACCGGATTCAGGCGGTTATTTCCTGGCAAAGTTCCGCTGGGGTTCAGGTTGGGGCGTTGAGCTTGGGTATTGGCGTGAGATCTAGAGCAGACTGATATCTACCTGATGTATAGAGATCACATGTGGGAGGGGCGGTGCGACGATTCGACTTGCTCCCGATGGCGGCCTGACAGCCGACCAGGATGTTGGATCAGACCGAGTACATATCCGTTGCTGCGGTAACGGCCACCTATGGTTCCGCTCTTACAGCGGCTCACTTTTGGAGGGACCCAAAAGTAAGCAAAAGGTCCTCGCCCCAACACTCGGCACCTCGCCTAGGCTCGGTGTGCCCGAACGCAGGCTTGAATCCGTGGGCCGCCGTCATGGGCCATCCCTGGCCCAGGACGGCTAACCCGGCGTCCTGCCGGGTTACCCACGGATTCAAGCCTGCGTTCGGCCAGCGTGTTTGACGGGGCGCCTGAGATCAAGAGCAAAAGCCACAGCCACAGCAAAAGCAGTGTTACGTCTGACGTTGCCGGAGTCATCTGATGTCAGGTCGAATAAGCCCCCATCAATTCAAGACGATATAGTCATTCTGCTGAATGATCGGCCGATGGGCGCCTTGCATCAGGTGCAGGTAGCGGCCGTCCACCAGGTCGATGGGCAGGCAGTCGTCGATATCCATCACGCCGTCGGTGTGGGCCTGGGACCAGTGGCGCAGCATTTGTTGCTTGCCCTTGCTGGTCGCCTCCCGTTTGTTGCGGGCGACCACCAGCAGGTAGTGGTGGGCTTCGCCAAAGCTGTTGGCTTCATAACCGCCAAGGTTGATGAAGTACAGGTGATGGGCGTCGGCAGCGGGGGCCAGGTGGCTGAGTTCGACCTTCCAGCCGTCGACGCCATCCACCGCCATCCACGAATCGATATGCACACCCTTGGGGCTGCCGAACCAAGCTTCACGCAATTGCGGGTAGGTGCCTTCCAGGGTGTCTGCGACGGCGAACACCACATCGTGCACTTCAATTCTTGCTCGTGGGTGCTTGCCCCCGAGCATCACGACAAACAGCATTGCAGGTCCTTCCTGGCGACTTGGCAAAGGGCAACCATACTTCGATTGAACCCTTTTGTCCGGTCAATGCCACACTGTTAATCCGCGAATTCATCAGGAGGTTGTCATGCGCACCATTGATCTGGCAGGCGTTCCCGTCCCTGTCATCGGCCAGGGCACCTGGCGCATGGGCGAAGACCCGGACCGGCGTCGCGCCGAAGTCGCGGCATTGCAACTGGGGATCGACGAGGGCATGACCCTCATCGACACCGCCGAGATGTATGGCGAGGGTGGCGCCGAGGAAGTCGTCGGCGAAGCCATCAGCGGCAGGCGCGACCAGGTGTTCCTGGTGAGCAAGGTCTACCCGCACAACGCCAGCCAAAAGGGCGTGCCCCGTGCGTGTGAAGCCAGCCTCCGGCGCCTGGGCACGGACTACATTGATCTGTATCTGCTGCATTGGCGTGGCCAGTACCCCCTTGAAGAAACCGTCGAAGCGTTCGAGCGCCTGCGTGAGGCTGGCAAGATCGGCCGCTGGGGCGTCTCGAATTTCGATGTGGCCGACCTGCAGGAACTCGCATCCCCGGCCTGCGCGACTAACCAGGTGCTGTACAACATCGAAGAACGCGGGATCGAATTCGACCTGTTGCCCTGGTGGCAACAACACCATTTGCCGCTGATGGCGTACTGCCCGATTGCCCAGGGTGGGGCGTTGCTGTCCAGTCAGACCCTCAAGCAGATCGCCCGCCGCCACGAGGTCACGCCCGCCCAGGTTGCCCTGGCCTGGGTGCTGCGCCAGGACGGTGTGATCGCCATCCCCAAGGCGGTCACCCCGGAGCATGTACGGCTCAATGCGGCCGCCGCCAAGATGGTGCTCGATGAGCACGATCTGGATGCCATCGATCGGGTGTTCGGCGCACCCAAGCGCAAGCATCCCTTGGCGATGGTGTAGTTGCCTGGCAGAAACGGTGCCGTCCCTGGCACCTGTTCCTGCTCAGGTCCGACCTAACCCGCTACCGGGCTGCGCCAGTCATCGGACCCGGATGTGCCGGACACTTCGTGGGTCCACACGATCTTGCCATAGGTGAAGTGCACGTCCTCCAGGTGAGTGAAATGGGCATTGTCCGGATCCTGGCAGTGGGGCATGCGTGACTGTATGTCCACGATCTTCGCCCTCTCCAGTTCAATCGTGAAGTAGTGCTCTTGGGTGCCGGCTGGCGACGTACGGAACCACTCGAGTCGGCAGGTGACGTCTTCACCGCTGGTCAAGGCGCTGAACAGCAATGGCGATGACTTATCGAAGACCTTGCTGATCATCAGCGGCTTATGGACCCTCTGGCCCGTCGGCTGGCCGGACTGCGGGTCGCGTGGAACAATCACCTGATGGGAGAAGGCCTGGACCAGAATCTGGTCTTCATGGCCTTCCTGGTAAATATTGCCCACCGAGTCCTTGGTAAATGTGCCTGCCGTAATCAAGCCTTGCTTGGAGCCAGTGACGGAAAGATACGCGGGTGTTGGCATGACGGGTTTCCTTGTCTGATTGATGAGGTAGTTCCAACGGTTAATCGTACCGGTTGGGAATGTGGCTATTACAAGAAGCGTGCCGGAAAGTGTGGGAACCAATACGGACTTGGCATGCTGTGGATATAGGCGTTGGATTTAAACGGGTGTTATGGTTTTTTTGGCTGTTTTGCGGAAAATGTTTGCGCATAAGTGCGCATTTAGTTGCTCATGTTGAAACGTCGCTCAGTAGTTGGTTTTCCGCTGGGGTTAGGTGAAATATATCTCTGTAGCTGCGCAAAAGCCTGCATATGCCTTGGTTTACGGGTGGTGTAGGAAATGTCTTAAGTGTGAGTCTGTTGCTTGCTGGATGTTATTGTCGTGGCTAAGGTTTACGAACTTCGCGGCGATTCAAGCGAAGGTTGATGGCAGTCTAGTGTGAAAGTTAAATGCACTTAGTTTGTCGCTCGTGCCTTGGATAGTCGAGTGCGCTCCTAAATGGTCCATTCAGAAAAACTCTGCGCTTATTACCTCGAGGTTGCCCGGCAGCCCTGTTTGCCAGCGAACTTTGCCGGCAGTGATATGCGCTATTCAAATGAATATGAAACCCTGGAGTCCGAACTGGCAAAGTTGCAGTCCATGCATGGCGCCGGCCAGCCGGACTGGCAAAAGCTCCTGGAAATCAGCGAATGCCTGTTGCGTGAGCAGTCCAAGGATCTGCGCGTGGCCGTCTGGCTGACCTGGGCGCTTTACCACCGCGAGTCCTTTGCCGGACTGCTGGCTGGCCTCGGGTTGCTGCGCCATCTGTGTGAGCACCATTGGTCGGCGGTATACCCTGGAAAGCTGCGCACCCGCAGCGCAGCGTTCGGCTGGCTGGTCCTGCGCCTTGAGACACTGCTTGTCCAAGACCTTTCGGTTCAAGGCCCGCAACCCTTGTTCCAATCTATGCTTGAACACCTCACGCGCCTTGATGAACTCTGGACTGCACATTTGGGAGGCGACGCGCCGCTGTTGCTGCCGATTCGCAAACAATTGGAGCAGTGGTTGGCGCTTGCTGTGCAAGGCCATCCCCCTATCGCCGGGTTGAACGCCGCCGTTGCGCAAGTGCAACCCGCTGCTACGCCATCCTCAACGGCCAAACCGACGGTAAACAACGAAAAAGATGCGCATGACTTGCTGTTTGCCTTGCAGGAACAAGCTCGTCCGTTGTGTGCCTGGTGGTTACGCCAGGACGCCGCCGACCTACGGGCCTTGCACCTGAGTCGAACGCTGGCCTGGCTGTCCATCGTCCGCTATCCGGATGCCAACGGTGAGCGAGTCACCGCGTTGTGCGGGCCTGCCCCCGACAGACTCAAGTACTACCAGCAACGTTTTGCCCAAGGCCATCACGCCGAGCTGCTGCCTGAACTTGAGGCCGGCCTCTCAGGTGCGATGTTCTGGTTCGACGGGCTGTACATGCTCTGGCAATGCCTGGAAGCCCAGCAGGCGGAACTGGCCGTGAGCGAGTTGGAAGTGAGTTTCGCCCTGCTGTTGCAACGATTGCCGGACTTGCCGGCGTTTCGCTTTCAAGGGGGCGCTCCTTTTGCCGACGACGCCACTCGCGGCTGGATCGCATTGCATGTTTCCCATCACCTGCAAACCCCTGAGGCGCCCCGCGTGGGGGGCGATGCCGAGCCCTGGGAGATCGCCTTGCAGGATGTGCTACCGCGGCTGCGCAAGGATGGGCTCAAAGCCGCGGTACATGAGCTCAATCAAGGCCTGCATGCCGCTCGCAGCGATCGCGCCCGCTTTTATTGGCGGTTGGCCCTGGCGCGCTTGTGTGCACACGCTGGCAAACATGAACTGGCGAAGATCCAGCTCGAACAACTGGACCTCGAGCTGCAGCGCTCGGGCCTGGAGCGCTGGGAGCCGGAGCTGGCGTTTCAAGTGACACGCCTCTTGCACCGCTGCTGCGACCTGCTGCCACAAAACCATGCCGTGCGCGAGCGCAAGGAAGACACCCACCGCAGGCTGTGCCTCTTCGATCTGGAAGCGGTACTTGAATAGGCTTACGAGCCGCTTGAAAAGGAGATTTACCATGGCCAAAGAATGTTCGGTAGCACCCAAGGAACGCATCAATATCACCTTCAAACCCGCCATCGGCGGTGCGCGGGAAGAAGTCGAGCTTCCGTTGAAACTCCTCGTGCTGGGGGACTTCACCCAGCGTGAGGACCTGCGCAAGCTTGAAGATCGCAAGCCCATCACCCTCAACCAGAACACCCTCGATGAGGTGTTGGCCAAACAGGCGCTGAGCCTGACGCTGAATGTCCCCAATCGCCTCCAGGACGGCGCCGAGGTCGAAGACCTGGCCATCCAGTTACGAATCAATTCGATGAGGGATTTCAACCCGGCGAACCTGGTGGAGCAGATCCCCGAGTTGCACAAGCTGATGGCCCTGCGTGAGGCGCTGATGGCGCTCAAGGGACCACTGGGAAATACGCCGAGCTTTCGCAAAGCCATCGAACAGGCCCTGGCCGACGACGAATCCCGTGCCCGAGTATTGGCGGAGCTGGGCCTGAGCGGCCGGACCGCCTGACATTTTTCAGTAAAAGGACACTGGCGCCATGACGACTCAACACACCTCGATACCCGTACTCATCACTGACGAGCACAGCATTCTCGACAACATCATCGCCCAGACTCTGTTGAGTGCGGATGATGAGGCCTACGGCATAGCCAGGCGTGGCGTCTCGGCATTTATCGAAGAGCTGATCAAGCCGCAGAACAGCGGGGAACCGGTCAAGAAACACCTGGTTGACCGGATGATTGCGGAGATTGACGAGAAGCTCGGTCGGCAAATGGATGAGATTCTGCACCACCCGCGCTTCCAGGCCCTGGAATCCTCATGGAAAGGCCTGCAGTTGTTGGTCGAGCGCACCAACTTTAGAGAAAACATCAAGATCGAACTGCTGAATGTCTCTCGGCAAGACCTGTTGGATGACTTCGAAGACTCACCCGAGGTGATCCAGTCCGGGCTCTATAAGCACGTCTACAGTGCGGAGTACGGTCAGTTCGGCGGTCAACCTGTGGGCGCAATCATCGCTGACTTCTTTCTTTCCCCCAGCGCCCCCGATGTGAAGCTGATGCAATACGCTTCCAAGGTCGCCTGCATGGCCCATGCACCGTTTATCGCGGCCGCCGGGCCGACTTTTTTCGGCTTGGAAAGCTTCACCGATCTACCTGACTTGAAGGATCTCAGGGATCATTTCGAAGGTCCGCAGTTCGCCAAATGGCATAGCTTTCGCCAGAGCGAAGATGCCCGTTATATCGGGCTGACGGTGCCGCGATTCCTGCTGCGCACGCCTTACGATCCCCTTGAATGTCCGGTCAAGACCTTCGCCTACCGGGAAACCGTGGTGAACAGCCACGAGCACTACCTTTGGGGTAATACCGCCTACGCCTTTGCCACACGATTGACCGACAGTTTTGCGCGGTTTCGTTGGTGCCCGAACATTATCGGTCCGCAAAGCGGCGGCGCAGTGGAGGACTTGCCCTTGCATCACTTCCACAGCATGGGCGAAATCGAAACCAAGATTCCCACTGAAGTGCTGGTATCCGACCGTCGCGAATACGAACTGGCGCAAGAGGGTTTCATTGCCTTGACGATGCGCAAGGGCAGTGACAATGCCGCGTTTTTCTCCGCCAGCTCGGTGCAACAGCCCAAGCGTTTCGGCATCAGTGCCGAGGGCAAGGAGGCCGAGCTGAATTACCGCCTGGGCACTCAGTTGCCCTACATGATGGTGGTCAACCGCCTGGCCCATTACCTCAAGGTTCTGCAACGGGAGCAACTGGGCTCGTGGAAGGAGCGTACTGACCTGGAGCTGGAGCTCAACAAGTGGATTCGCCAGTACGTGGCAGACCAGGAAAACCCCAGTGCCGAAGTGCGTGGGCGGCGGCCATTGCGGGCGGCACGTATCGTTGTCAGTGATGTCGAGGGCGAGCCTGGCTGGTACCGCGTCAACCTGAGTGTGCGACCGCACTTCAAATACATGGGGGCGGATTTCACCCTGTCCCTGGTTGGCAAGCTCGACAAAGAATGAGCAGGGGCCAAGGGATGACCCGTAACCAAAGCCTCTTTGAGCGACTTGAAAGTCCGGCCGCGAAATCATCATGTGCAGTGACGTCCGTCGCAGCTCATCTGGGAAAGATGCTCAACATCCGCGCTGGCAGTGTGCAGACACTGGAGGATTACGGTATGCCGGATCTCAATGACACGAGCCAGAGTCTGCATGAGTCATTGAGCCAGTCGCGCTTGTTGATCGAGCGGTTTATCCGGGCCTATGAGCCCCGCTTGAAGGATACGCACGTGAGGGCGTTGCCTTGTGGTGACGATCCTCTGGCGCTGGCGTTTGCCATTGACGCCACGCTCTGCGTCGACGGTGTGACGCAGCCCGTGGTGTTCACCGCGCGCCTGCAGGATGCTGGACAGGTTGAGGTCTTGCCTGATGTCCTTTAACCACTATTACCAGAGCGAACTCAGTGCGTTGCGACAGCTCGGGCGGCGCTTTTCCGAGCGCAATCCTGCTCTCGCGCCCTTTTTAGGGGAGACCGGTCAGGATCCGGATGTGGAAAGACTGCTGGAAGGCTTTGCTTTCCTCACCGGTCGCCTGCGCCAGAAGCTGGATGACGAGTTGCCTGAGCTGACTCATTCCTTGATGCATCTGCTGTGGCCCAACTACATGCGGCCCATACCGGCGTTCAGTATCCTGCAGTTCGATCCGTTGAAACATGCGGGGCCCGGTGTGATGGTCGCACGGGATACACCGGTCGAAAGCGCTGCGGTCAATGGTGAGCGCTGTCGTTTTCGAACCTGCTACGCCACCTGCATCTTGCCGCTGCAACTGAGCGCGCTGGAGTACTGCGTCCAGGGAGAGCAGGCGTTGCTGAGCCTGCGCCTGGACATGGGCGGCGAAGGCAATTTCAGCGAATGTGCGTTCGATCAATTGCGCCTGCATTTGTCGGGAGACCGCTACATCAGTCAAGCGTTGTACCTGAGCCTGTTGCGCGAGGTTGAGGGTATCGAGTTGCTGCCATTGGGCGGTGATGGGCTTGCGGTCCGCGGGGCTGATGGCCAGCCCCTGCTGTTGCGATTGGGTGGCGATCAGGTCAGTCCGGTGGGGTTCGCGGAGGAGCATGCGCTGATGCCTTATCCGCAGAATACCTTTCGTGGATACCGCCATCTGCAGGAGTATTTCGCCTTTCCTGAAAAGTACCTGTTCGTCGATGTGCGTGGCCTGGATGCGTTGCAGCGGTTGCCCCAGGACGTACTCAAGCAAATCTGCAGCGTCAGGCTGTGCTTCAAGTTACGCACCCGGTGCCAGGCAACCGGATGCCCCACTCTGGACAACGTGAGGCTGTACTGCACGCCCATCGTCAACCTGTTCAAACATGATGCGGTGCCGATTCGCCTGGATGGCAAGCAGGACGAATACCTGTTGATTCCTGGGGAATATGCGCGCGCAAACGCCTGTGTATTTTCCGTCGACAAGGTCACGGGCTGGCGCCCTGGCGGGCTGGGGTATCAGGCGTACGTACCATTTGAATCCTTTGAGCACGACGGCGTTATCGATGCATCGGCAGCGCCCACCAGCTACAGCATTCGTCAGCGTGCTTCGGCGCATCATGCCGGGCTCGATACCTGGCTGGGGTTCGGAAACGGGCGGGGGCATACCCAGGAAACGCTGTCGATCGAACTGACATGCACCAATCACAACCTGCCTCGGCAATTGCAGGCAGGGGAGATCAATCAGCCCTGTGAGCAGACACCGGAGGGCTTGTCATTTCGCAATATCTGCGCGCCGACTGCGAGTTTTGCAGCGCCCCTGGACCAGGACTTTCTCTGGCGACTTATCAGCAACATGTCGCTCAACTATTTGTCACTGAGCGACATCAATGTCTTGAAGGTGGTCCTCGAAACCTATGACGTGCCGCGTTACCACGATCTGCAAGCGAAAAAGGTCAGCCAGAGAAGGCTGGGGGCCTTGCGATCCATCAGCCATACGGCCGTCGACCGCTTGCACCGGGGCATGCCGCGTCGAGGGTTGCGGGTCGACCTGAGCATTGATTCCCAAGGTTTTCTGGGGGCGGGCGAAGCGTTTTTGTTCGCCTCGGTGCTCAACGAGTTCTTCGCGCTTTATGCCAGCCTTAATGCCTACCACGAACTGCGTGTCATCAGCACACAAGGAGATGTGTACCTATGGCCACCTCAGATGGGGCAGCAGCCCCTGCTTTGAAGCAACTGTGCCGTGCCATCCGTGAATATTCGCTGTTCCAGGCGATTTCGCAGGTGATCAAGCGCCTGCGCGATGCCCATCCGCTACTGGATGACAACGCACTCTATGAGCGGCTGGAGTTTCAGGCCAACCCGGGTCTTGGTTTTCCCGGTCACGATATTGACCGGTTGGAGTTTTTTGTTGAACACGATCAATTGCGTGCGCGTCTTCGCCTCAATGTCCTGGGCCTCTGTGGCGCAGGTTCACCCTTGCCGGCCTTTTACGGTGAGCAGGCGTGTGCCGATGGAGCGGGCGGCCACGCGACTCGAGACTTCCTGGACCTGTTTCACCATCGTCTGCAACGGCTGATGCTGCCGATCTGGCGCAAATACCGCTACCAGGCGTGTTTCCAGGCGCAGGCGCGTGATGCTTTTTCCGAGCAGATGTTTGCGTTGATCGGGTTGAGGGGCCAGCGCATCCGTACCGCTGCGCAGTTGGACTGCAAGCGACTGTTGCCCTACCTGGGGTTGCTTGGCCTGCGGGCGCACTCGGCGGCGGTGATCGAGACAGTGCTGCGCTACTACTTCGAGCATGAGCGCGTGTTTATAGAGCAATGGGTGGAACGCACGGTTGCCATTGCTCCCCCGCAGTTGAACCAGCTTGGCTGTGCCAACAGCCTGTTGGGCTTCGACCAGGTACTGGGAAGCCGGATCACCGACTGCAACGGTAAGTTCCGGGTGCATATACAGGATCTGGATTGGCAGCGCTTCCATGGTTTCTTGCCGACGGGGTCGGAGTATCCACTGCTGTGTTCGTTGGTGCGACTGGCTGCACGAGACCCGCTGGAGCATGACCTGCGGCTGGTGCTGGCCAAGGAGGCGATCAGGCCGTTGCACGTGGGTGAACACAATGTCTGCAGGCTGGGGTGGACCACTTGGCTGGCACACGAGTGCGCCGATGGTGCGGTCATCGTGGCCAGCAATGCTCACTAGGGAACAATGATCATGATGAATGTAGACCTGCAACAGCTGATCCTGACATTGACGCCCGCAGTCCGTCAGGACCTGGAGCGCTCGGCCGAACGTTGCGTGACGCGAGGTGGCAGGGAGGTCCTGGTGGAAGACCTGCTACTGATCCAGCTGGAACGTCCCAGGGGGCTTTTGATACGAGCCTTGGCCGACGCCGGGATCGAGGCGCAGACGCTGCAAGCAACGCTGCAGCCCAAGGGGCAGGCAAGTGCCACGCGTAATCCGGTGTTCGCCCCGGCCCTCGTGCAGTGGTTACAACAGGCGTTGATGGTTGCCCATCTGGAGTTGCGCCAGAGCGTCGTGGACCACGGTGCACTGTTACTGGCGTTGTTGCGCCACCCGCTGCAGCACGCAGGCACCGGCTATCACGCGTTGTTGAGCCGTTTGGATGCACAGCGTATACACGGGTTTGTGCTGGACCAGGGGCCTGACATCTGCCCGGCAGCAGGCGGCGAGTCACTGCTGGCGCGCTTTACCCATGATCTGACACGCCAGGCCCAGGAAGGGCGTATCGACCCGGTGCTGTGTCGCGAGGGTGAGATCCGCCAACTGATCGACATCCTTATGCGGCGGCGCAAGAACAATCCGATCCTTGTCGGCGAGGCCGGGGTGGGCAAGACCGCGGTTGTCGAAGGCCTTGCCCTGCGCATCGCCAGCACGCAGGTGCCGGAGCCACTCAAGGGTGTGCGTGTGCTGACCCTGGACATGGCACTGCTGCAAGCCGGTGCCAGCATCAAGGGCGAGTTCGAGCGGCGTCTCAACGGCGTGATTGACGAGGTGAATGCCGCGCCGACACCGGTGATTCTGTTTATCGATGAAGCGCATACCCTGGTGGGGGCGGGGGCCGGCGATGCCGCCAACCTGCTCAAGCCGGCCCTGGCCCGCGGTGAGTTGCGGACCGTCGCGGCTACGACTTGGGGCGAATACAAGAAATACTTTGAAAAAGACCCGGCCTTGGCGCGGCGTTTCCAGCCTGTGCTGGTTGGCGAGCCCAGCGTTGAACAGGCGACTTCGATCCTGCGCGGGCTGGTCCCGGCCTACGAATCCAGCCATGGCGTGCATATACGTGACGATGCCGTCGTCGCGGCGGCGCAGATGAGCGCCCGCTACCTGGCAGGGCGTCAGTTGCCCGATAAGGCCGTGGATGTGCTGGACACCGCCTGCGCACGTGCGCGCATCAACCAGTTGACGGTGCCCGAGGCATTGGAACGCCTGTGTACCGAACAGGCTGAAGGCTCGCGCCAGCGCGAGGCACTGAATCGAGACAGGGATGCGGGGCTGCCAGTTGATGAGCAGTCTGCGCAAGCGCTGGGCCTGCGCTTGGCGGCTGTCGAGAGCGAACGTCAACATCGGCAGCAGCGCTGGCTTGCACAGCGCGCACTGGAGGAGCCGGTGCGCGTATGCCCTCGCCTGGTGGCAGAGGTCATCAGTACCTGGACGGGCATTCCGGTTGAACAACTGTCCCTTGAGCACAGTGCATCGGTGCTGGGGGTTGCCGATGCGCTGCGGTCGCGCATTCTCGGCCAGGAACCTGCCATACAGGCGCTTGACCGCAACCTGCGCGCGGTGGCTGCCGGACTGAACAAGGCCGATGCGCCGGTCGGTGTGTTTCTGTTGGTGGGCCCAAGTGGTGTGGGCAAGACCGAAACGGCGCTGGCCCTGGGTGATTTGCTGTATGGCGGCGAACGTTTTGTCACCACCCTCAACATGTCGGAGTTTCAGGAAAAACACGCCCTGTCTCGGCTGATTGGCGCACCTCCCGGTTATGTCGGCTATGGAGAGGGCGGGGTGCTGACGGAAGCCGTGCGCCGGCGCCCCTATTCGGTGGTGCTGCTCGACGAAGTCGAAAAGGCCGACCCGGAGGTGTTGAACCTGTTCTATCAGATCTTCGACAAGGGGCTGGTCAATGATGGCGAAGGCCGGGAAATCGATTTTCGCAATACGCTGATCCTGATGACTTCCAACCTGGGCAGCGATTGCATTATCGACTTATGTGCAGGCGGCCGACGACCTGGCACCCAGGTGCTGCAGGACGCAATTCACCCTCTGCTGCGCGACTATTTCAAACCGGCACTGCTCGCCCGCATGCGAGTCGTGCCCTATTACCCGTTGATGGGCGCTGTGTTGCATGACCTGGCAAGACTCAAGCTTGACCGTCTTGGGCGAAGGTTGCAGTCACGCAAGCTGGCCTTGAGCTATACGACCGAACTGGTCACGCATATGGCTGAGCGGTGCGTCCATAGCGACAGCGGAGCGCGGTACATCGACCAATGGATCGAGATCCACCTGTTGCCGCAGATGGTCGATCGACTGCTTGGGGCGGTGGCGACGGGTGAGCCGCTGTCGCGGGCCCACGCCTGCCTGGATGGTGACGGGCTGCCGATCTGTGAGTTCAGCCAATGATGAACGATGTGCTTGCCCCTTTACCCCAGCACCTGGCATACGCCGAGACGTTGTTGGCCTGGTTCACCCGAATGGGCATCGAGGGTGACGAGACAACGCTGCCAGGCCTGTGTGTTGCCGCGGCTGCGCAACTGAGTGAATGCGAACTCGGCCAGTTATATTGGCGGGACGAGGTCACGGGTCGGCTGGACTTGATTGCCCAGTATTTGCCTGGCGCATTGCCCCTCGGCGAGGGTGCTTGCGGCGCCGACTTTCAGCATCAGCAACTGTTGCGTCACGTGCTCGGCCATCCCAGCATCCTGAGCGTGGAGAACCTGGACGACAGTGTGTACGAAAGCGGTTTTCTACCCGCGACAGCTACGCCCTGGCACTCGTTGATATGCCTGCCGCTGTTCGGTCGCCACAAGGCCGTTGCCGGTCTATTGCTGTGCGCCAGCCAGCGGCCGAAATTGCTCCTGGACTACGG
Organism: Pseudomonas sp. JV449; assembly: GCF_032424295.1. Lineage (NCBI taxonomy): Bacteria > Pseudomonadati > Pseudomonadota > Gammaproteobacteria > Pseudomonadales > Pseudomonadaceae > Pseudomonas > Pseudomonas sp. JV449. The sequence goes on from NZ_VYKD01000014.1 coordinate 133,362, forward strand.
ACCATCGTTAAGCCAACTGGCAAGCTTCGCCTTGAGTCAACTGGCGCTGTTGCGACGTGTGCGTCCGCCGCACAACGGCTCCCAGGCCAGGCCTTGTCTACCCTCGGCGCGTATGAAGTATGGGCTGATCGGCAACAGCGCAGCCATGGAAGAAACCTACCGGCTGATCGGCAAGGTGCTGAATGCGCCCTGCACGGTGCTGCTGCGCGGGGAGACCGGAACCGGCAAGGAGGTGGTGGCACGGGCCATCCATGCTGCCGGGGCGCGCCGTAGCAAAGCCTTTGTGGTGCAGAACTGTGCGGCCTTTCCCGAGGGTCTGCTGGAGAGCGAGCTATTCGGTTATCGCAGGGGCGCCTTTACAGGCGCCGAACGTAACCATGCGGGGCTATTTGACGCCGCCGATGGCGGCACGTTGCTCCTCGACGAAATCGGCGATATGCCGCTGTCACTCCAGGCCAAGCTGCTGCGGGTGTTGCAGGAAGGCGAGGTTCGCCCGTTGGGAGCCGATGCGGCCCATAAGGTCGATGTGCGAATTATCGCAGCGACCCATCGTGATCTGGCTGCAATGGTGGCGGAGGGTAGTTTTCGCGAGGACCTGTACTACCGACTGGCGCAGTTCCCGATCGAATTGCCGGCCTTGCGCGAACGCGACGCAGATGTGCTGCTGTTGGCGCGACAGTTCTCGCAATCGGCCTGCGCTGCGCTGGGGCTCTCGCCGGTGGAGTGGTCTGCTGCGGCCTTGGATCAACTGTCGTGCCACGCTTTTCCCGGGAATGTCCGTGAACTCAAATGTCTGGTGGAGCGCGCGGTACTGCTGTGTGACGACGCAGTGGTGCTGCCTGAACACCTGTCCCTGGCGCCCGGGTCGACCCCCGCAGCCGTCGGCGCGACGTTGCGCCAGCGCCTGGAGCGGGTTGAACGGGTATTCCTGATCGACTGCCTGCACAAGAACCGTGGCAACCGGACCCGTACGGCACGTGAGTTGGGGCTCGCACGCCGCACCCTGCTTTACCGACTTACACGCTTGAACATCCCTGGCGGCGATGTCCGAGGGGGATGCTGAATGGTGCACGTATGGCTTCCACTCTTCGCCGCCGGCCTTACTTTCATTGGAGATACCTGATGCCACTTCGTACTTGGAAAGCCTGGGGGCTTGTCCTGTGCTTGTTGAGCGGCTGCAACGCCAATTACGTTTTTGATGACGCTGACTACCGTCCGCTGGGTGACCCCCAGGCGACACGTCGCAGCGATTGAACAGCGGAGCCTTGTCATGCAACTAGTGTTAGAGGTGTGCAATACCGGAAGCGGTGAGCCTGCATCCTGTAAGACATTCGACGGCGTCGGCGGGGTGATCGGCCGCGGGATCGGCTGTGACTGGGTCATCCCCGACGCCAGTCGCTTGCTCTCCAGTCATCATGGCCTGGTCAGTTACCGGGATGGCCAGTATTTTTTTACCGACATCAGCAGCAATGGCATTGGCGTGTCGGGCAGCGCGGAGCGTTTGTGCAAGGGGCAGGCACGACTGATCAGCGAGGGTGATGTCTACCAACTGGGGCCAGTGGATATCCGTGCACGACTTGTGGCGCCCGGGAGACAAAATGGCCGGCAGATGTTTTTCGGCAACGATACGATTCCGGATGACGCGTTTTTGGTGCTTGACCCCTTGCACGCACTCGATACCGAGCAGGTGCATGGCAGCTCACCCGGGGATCCGGAGGCGCTGAAACTCTCGGCTGCGAGGGCGGCCTGCGCACTGTCCCACTGCCCCCTGGAACGGGATCACTTGATCGTGCCGAGATGGGCCGAGCCAGTAACGGAAGAGGCCTCGACTCAACCCGCCCAGGTGACTGCAGCCAGTCGTGCCCCATTCTGGTCGCAGTTCGCGGACGCGATGGGCGTGCCCCTGGATACGCTCGATACCCAGGCATGTGAAGCCCTGGCGATCAAGGTGGCTGGCCTGTTCAGGCAAACCATCGAAGGGCTGCAGCAGAGTCTGCGTACTCGCGATGAGCTGAACGGCGAGTTGAACCTCGGTTGGACCGTGCCTGCCATTAAGAGTCACAACCCTTTGAAGGATTGCACCGATACCCCGTCTGCCCTGGCCTCACTGTTGGGCCTCGCTGAGCCGGGCCCGCTGCCTGCAGAGGTAGCGGTCGCCCAGGCATTCCGGGAAATGCAAATCCACCAGCTGGCCTTGGTCGTGGCTTGCCGTGCTGCAATACGTGGCGCTGTGGAGGCATTTGCACCAAGCCATCTATTGCTGTGCTTCGAGCGCCAGGACATGCCGGCCAGGTTCTCTACCGATGGAGCCCACTGGCGGGCCTACCAGCGCCATTACCGACACCTTATCGACGAGCAACCCTTGGGCGAGCAGCTGTTGCGTAACGAATTTTCCAAAGCCTACGCGGAGCAGGTGCGCCTGGTCGCCACGCTGCATGCGGCTTATCCGGGATGACTGTCATGTATCGAGCTGCCGTTCTGTCAATGCTGTTTGTACTCGGCTTGCTGACCGGGTGTGCCAGCGTCTCACCGTATTCAACCCTAACCAAGCTGGACCTGGCGTTGAGCGCCAGCGAAGGCGTCAACCGCGATCTTCACGGTCGCCCGTCTCCCATCGTGGTGCGCCTGCTGGAGCTGCGGCACCCGGTGGCTTTCGAAAACGCTGATTTCTTCACCCTCTATAGCCGCGCGGAGCAGGCGCTGCCCAAGGACTGGGTCAACAGCGAGGAGTTGGAGCTGCGCCCCGGTGAGCGGTTGGCGCTGAAGCTCAGTGTCGAACCACAGAGTCGTTATGTCGGGGTGGTGGCTGCCTACCGGGACCTTCCCCATGTGCAATGGCGGCTTGTGCTGCCCGTCGCCCGGCAGCGCCTGACGCGTGTCGAGCTGATGCTCGACGAGTCCGGGGTTCGCGTCGTTACCCCTCAAGCCCGGAGGTCGGAGGATAGACATGCAGGTTCATAAAGTCGTGTGGCAGGAGGGCATGCTGCTGCGCCCCCAACACTTGCAGCACAACGACCGTTACTACCACCAGCAACTCAACCGTACCCGTTTGCTGGGCATTGATGGTTGGGGATTCCTGACCCTTGACGTCGACGTGCAGTACCTCAACCTGGGTAAGGTAGTCGTCAACCAGGCCAGCGGTGTATTTCCCGATGGCAGCTTGTTCGAGCTGAGCAGCGTAATGGAGCCACTGGTGTTGCAGGTTCCTGCCCACACCAGTGGGCAAGCCATTTACCTGGCGTTGCCGTTGGCCATCGGCAATCAGGTTGAAGTGCGCCAGCAGGAGCACAGTGATGTGCTGGCGCGCTACGTAAGCTGCGAAGCGGAGATCACTGATTCGAATGCTGGCTTTGATTCCCTTTGCCGGATCAACTGTGCACGCCCGGACCTGCGATTGCTGTTAGGGGAGCAAACCAGTGACACGTTGCAGGTGAAACTCCAGGTTGCCCGGGTGCTGGATTCGACTCGCGAGGGCGGCGCGCGGCTGGACGCGGATTTCGTACCGTCGTTTATCCATGTGCAGGGCTCAGGCTATGTCGCGTCATGTATCAAGGAAGTGCTGAGTCTGCTGGGCACCCGAGGCGATGCGATCGCCGCGAGGATCCGGGGAGGTGGTGGATCGGAGGGGGCCCAGGTCGGCGATTTCCTGATGCTGCAGCTGATCAATCGAACCGAGCTGGTGTTGCGTCACTTCCTGAGTCAGAGCCAGGTACGTCCGGAGGTGTTGTACAGGCAGTTGTTGTCGATCCTCGGCGAGTTGTCGACGTTCGCCACCGACAACAAACGCGCGCAACTGGAGACTCGTTACCAGCATGGTGAGCAGGGGGCGAGTTTTCGTGGGTTGATGGAAGGCATTCGCACCGTGCTGTCGTTGGTGCTGGAACAACACGCCACTGAGCTCCCGCTGGAGCCGCGACAGTATGGTGTGCTGGTCTGTCCGGTGAGTGATCTCAAACTGCTGGGTAGCGCAACATTCATTCTGGCGGCAACTGCCCAGTGCGATTCGGAGGAGCTGCGCCACCGCCTTCCGGCGCACTTGAAAATCGGCTCCGTGGAGCGCATCCGCGAGCTGGTCAATCTGCATCTGGCCGGCATCAAGGTCAAGCCACTGCCGGTGGCGCCCCGACAGATCCCGTTCCATGCCGGCAAGACCTATTTCATGCTCGAACTCAGTGCCCGTGATATCACGCAGCTGGAGCAATCGGGCGGTTTTGCCTTCCACGCCAGTGGCGAGTTTGCCGAACTCAAACTCAATTTCTGGGCCATCAGGAACTGAATGCCATGACAATGGACAGCGAATACCCGCAGGACGAAAAAACTATCCTGCTTGACCTCGATGGTCGCGCGCCCGCAGGGGCGCCGGTGACGGACTTCCCATCGCCACCGCGCTTCGAACGGTTGGAAGACCGGATGATCTACACCGCCAGCCTGCAAGGGGCACAGAGTTTCAAGATCGGGCCCAACGTCCTGGTGGCCGCCGCCTGGGAACTCTTGTCGCAGGTCGTTCGACTCAAGCGCAGTTCCGGCCGGGAAAGCTTGCAGGCCCTCAATGATCGGTTGTCGTCGGGGATCACGGCGTTTGAAGCGTATGCCTTGCACCAGGGTGCAGAGGACAGGCAGGTCATGTCGGCGCGCTATGTGCTGTGCAGCGTTATTGACGAAGCCGTGGTCACTACCCCGTGGGGCAGTCGCAGTGACTGGTCGAAATCCAGCCTGTTGAGCCGCTTTCACAACGAAACCTTCGGTGGCGAAAAATTCTTCCAACTGCTGGAGCGCTTATCCCGCGACCCCGTCAAGAACCTGGCAATGCTGGAGTTGATGTACCTGTGCCTGTCACTGGGGTTTGAAGGTAAATACCGCGTCATGGAGCGGGGCGGGCCGCAGTTGGAAGCGGTACGAGATGGCTTGTATCGACAGATCCGGCATGTGCGCGGTGAGCGCCCGCCGATGTCTGTGCCCGCTGCCGCAGCACAGGCACCGGGTGCCGGGCTGCGCATCTTTTCCCCTGCCGGGGTCGTCGTCTTCACGCTCGCCTGTTTGCTGGCCATGTACCTGGGCTTTGCCTGGGCATTGGGCAATGAACGCATGGCGGTGCTGCAACCTTTTCAATCTTTGGCGTCGGATCAGACACGGTCGCCGTTGTAACGCTGGGAGCAATGAATGAACGCATTCTTCAAGGGCGTGGGCACGGCGCTGCGCAAGACTTGGGTCTGGAGCCTGTTTGTGGTGTTCGCCAGCGCGTTGCTGGTGTGGTTTTTCGGGCCATTGCTGGCGGTGGACGACCATCGTTTCTGGCAGGGCGCTCCAGCTCGTCTGTTGACCATAAGCGGGTTATTCCTGCTGTGGGGGTTAGCGATGGTCATGGTCGACTCACGCCGTACCGCACGATTGAATCGGCGCGAGCACCAGGAGCGCCACCAACGCAAGGGGTTGATTGACGAAGAGCGGAGGCAGGTGCGGGGGCGTTTCAAGGAGGCGTTGCACACACTGAAAACCTCCCGTCGTTATGGCGAGCGCAATGAGCGTTGGCGCAACGACTTGCCGTGGTATCTGTTGCTCGGCCAGCAGGGCAGCGGCAGAACCTGTCTGCTGGCCGCCTGCGGATCGCAGTTCCCACTGGATCGGGAGGAAGCGATGGCACCGGGCGCAACCCAGTATTTTGATTGGTATCTCGCCGACGAAGCTGTCCTTGTCGAGAGCGCAGGGCGCTACCTGGCCCAACCCGACAGTGCCGTGGATGGGGCCGGTTGGGCGACGTTTCTGGACCAGCTCAGATTGCGGCGCAGGGCTCGCCCGCTCAATGGCGTGGTGGTGACGCTGGCGGTGGAGACGCTGCTTGGCAGCAATGATCGCGACCTGGACCTGCATGCGCGCCACGTGCACACCCGGTTGCAGGACGTACAGCAGATGCTGCATGTGGATGTGCCGATCTATCTGGTATTGACCCAGGCTGACCGGTTGCCGGGCTTTGTCGAGTTCTTTGATGCGTCCCAGGGCGACGGCGCCGAAGCCCTGCTGGGAGAACCCGTGGCAACAGGTCCGGCCGGTACCGCGATCACCCAGGTTCGCGAAGCGTTTGAGGCGTTTCTGCAACGCCTTGGAGCAGAGCTGATTGCGCGTTTGCATCAGGAACGCGATATCGAACGTCGCGGGCTGATGCTCGATTTTCCTCGGCAGGCTGCGCAAATCGGTGAACGTTTGTGCCTGTTTGTGGAGTCTGCGTTCTCCTCTCATCGCTTTCAGCGTATTAACGGATTGCGTGGCTTTTACCTGACGAGTGCGCAGACTGCCGACAGGCGTTCCTACTTCGTCCAGGGCCTGTTCAACCGGGTGATTTTTGCCGAGGCCAATCTCGCCGGGCTGCAAACTCCGGAACGACAGCGTATCCGTCGACACCAAGGGTTGCTGGCGTTGGCCGCCTCCCTGGTCATTGTCGCGGCGGGGTGGCTGTGGGCACACAGTTATTCGATCAATCACCAGCGGCTGGTGCAACTGGCGCAACTGCTCAAGCCACAGCCGCCCGCGTCACCCGGTCTGGACGATACCCTGGTGCTCCTGCGTGTGCTGGACGACCGCCTGGCTGCGACCCAAGTGTTTCCAGCGTTGGCGGATGCCCGTGCGGTGGAGCGGGGCGGCTTGTATCAAGGGGAGGCGAGTCGGCCACTGTTGGTCAGTGCCTATGAAGACTTGCTGCACCAGCAGTTGTTGCCGCTGGTATCTACGATGCTTGAAGAACAGGTACGGGCCAGCCTTGGCGACCGCGAGGGGCTTTTGGACATCCTGCGGGCTTACCTGATGCTCAGTCTTCGCGAGCGGCGCGATAAGGTTTGGCTGGCGCAACGCGTGGCCGTTCATTGGGCTGTGCGCTATGCCGGTGATGCTTCGGTGCAGAAACGATTGAATGCACATTTTGCACGGCTGTTTGAGCGCCCCTTTGCGATGCCCTTGAACGTTGAGCTGGTCGCCGAGGCCCGCCAGGAACTGCGCGGCGAATCGTTGGCGGGCGTGGTCTATCGGGCGCTGCGTGACCAGGCGCGTGACCTTGAGCCCTTGCGCCTGGCCGAGGGGAGGGGGTTCGCAGCGATCGAGCAGCCCATCCCCGGCTTCTATACCCGGCGGTATGTGCAGTATTTCGAAAGGCAGGGCTCTCGGCTGGTGAATGCCATTGCTCAGGACAACTGGGTACTTGGGGAGGACGCAGACCTCAGCAGCCTGGATTTGCGCCAATTGATGCTGGAGCTCGAGCAGCGTTATTTCAGTGAGTACGCCGACACCTGGAGCCAAGCCATCGGCCAGGTGCGCCTGCAGGAAAGTGACAGCCTGAGCCAGCATGCTGACGGGCTTGCCAGCCTGGCGTCAGCGCAGTCGCCGTTGGTGCAGCTGTTGCGACAGGTTCGGGAAAACACACGCCTGCTGTCGACCAACGACCCCCTTGAGGCCTTGAGCCCGCCCGCCGGCGAGCTCGAGACCAGCGCTTCCAGCGTGTTGTCCAGCCCGTTGCATGGGCAGGCAAAGCCTGATTCTGCCCGGCGTGCACTGCAGCGTCGGTTCGAGCACCTGCACCAATTGCTGGACGCGGATCAGAACCCTGGAGCTGAACTGACGCAGGCGTTGCGGCTGCTCGATGAATGGCATCTGCAACTGGCGGCCCTTAACCGCGAAGCTACCCCAGGGCAGGCGGCATTCATGATGGCCAGGCAACGAATGGAAGGGCAGCAGCCATTGCTGGGGAATCTGCGGGATGCTGCCGGGCGCCTGCCGTTGCCGGTCAAGGGGTGGTTTGAAGGCATTGCCGATGACAGTTGGCGGCTGCTGCTCGATGATGCCTATGTGTATATAAATCAGCGTTACCAAAGTGAGGTCTATGGCTTTTACGCCAAGGCGATCCAGCGTCGGTACCCATTCAACCCACGGTCCGAGAGTGATGTTGCCCTTGGCGATTTCCAGGACTTTTTCAAGCCGCGGGGTGGCATGGCGCGCTTTTATGAAAGCTACCTGCGGGCCTTTGTCAGTGCCGAGTCCGGTCGCTATCGTCTACGCGGCCTGGATGGCCGTAGCCTGGCGCTGTCGCGCTCATTGCTGGACCAGCTGACGAAGGCCCAGGTGATTCGCCAGGGGTTTTTTACTGAGGACCAGGGGGAGTGGGCGGTTCGCTTCACGCTGGCCCCCTATAGCCTGGACCAAGCGGTTAGCCGAGCGATCCTGAGCATTGGTGATCAACACCTTGAATACCGCCATGGCCCGATCGTGCCCATGGCTTTCCAGTGGCCAGGCGAGGCGGACGATGGCCGTAGCAGCCTGGTGCTGGAGCGGGGGGCGGAGCGGCCGCTGGGTATGGAAAAAAACGCTGGTCCCTGGTCGTTGTTCCGGTTTTTCGAGCTGATGCAAAGTGAGCCTGGGAGTGGCCGGGGTTCTCGGCTGCTCAAGGCTGAGCTGGCTGGCACGCGTGCCACCTTCCTGCTCAACAGCCATCGCAACCCTGGTCCTTTTCAGATGGCGAACTGGCGCACCTTCCGTTTGCCGGAGCAACTGTGAGGCATGTGCATGCCGATGGGTGCAGCGCCGGGCGAACGGCGCGAGGCAAGACACGCGCGCGCAATGAGGATGCGTTCCTCGACTGCCCCCGGCGCGGTTGTTGGGCGGTAGCGGACGGAATGGGTGGGCATTTGGCTGGGGATTTGGCCAGCCACTGGGTCATCAGCAGCCTGGCTTCGTTGCCCGACCAAGGCAGCTTTGACGAACGGATCGATGCCATACGCCGCTGCTTGCGATGGCTCGACCGTCAAATGGGGCAAGCCACGACGGAACAAGCTGCCCACGGCATCATGGGCAGCACCGTGGTTGCGTTGCTGCTGGAGGGTAATCGCGCAGCCTGCATCTGGGTCGGGGACAGCCGTTGCTATCTTTGGCGGGGACGACGTTTGTACCAACTGTCGCGGGACCATTCCCTGTGGCAGCAACTGATGGACAAGCAGCAGTTGAGCCTGGAACAGGCCCTGGCGCATCCGGATGCCAGGGCGCTGACCCGTGCCATTGGTGGTCGGCAGCCATTGAGCCTGGCGGTGCTGGAGTTCATTACCCAACCTGGGGATGTGTTTTTATTGTGCAGCGATGGTTTGTATCAGGGGCTCAGCCATGGCGAGTTGGGCAGCGCCCTGAGTGTGGGGCCGCCCCGCCAGGTAGTGGATCGGTTGTTTTCCGACGTGCTACGGGGGGCGGCCCAGGATGACCTGACGGCCGTGGTAGTCCAGCCATGAGCGAGGTCGCCGGCCCGCCGAAACTGCTTGCGGGGCGCTATCAGCTGGATCGGCTATTGGGCAGCGGTGGCATGGGAGTGGTCTACCGAGCCCGGGATATGCTGCACGAGGCGTTCGGCGAGCCCAACGCGTGGGTGGCTCTCAAGTTGTTGGGCGATACGCTTGCCGAATCTTCCGACGGCCATGTATTGCTGTACAGCGAGTTTGCCCTGACCCGGAGCCTGCGGCACGATCACGTGGTCAGAACGTACGCTTTCGAGGTCGATACTCCGCGTCAGGTTGCGTTCTTCACCATGGAATTGCTGCAGGGCAGGACCCTTGACCGCATCCTCTCGGAGTGCCCGTATGGATTGCCGTGGCGGGAGTTGCAACCCATCGCCCTGCAACTGTTGGATGCACTGGCTTATGCCCACAGGCAGGGCGTTCTGCATGGCGATGTGAAACCGGCCAATATCATGCTGGGCGAGCAGGGAGTGCGGCTGTTCGATTTCGGCCTGGGCCATGCCGAGGCGGAGCAGGCTGCGGGGCTGCCCACCTTGAGTCGCAGTCGCTTTAAGGCTTGGACGCCCGGGTATGCGGCGCCGGAACTGGTGGCCGGGGGAAACATCTCCGCCCGGGCCGACTTGTATGGCGCCGCCTGCGTAATCTATGAGCTCGCCCAGGGACGGCGCCCCGGCGAGCATCAGTCGGATCAGCCATTGTCCAGGCCTCGGCAATTGCCTCGGCGGTGTTGGCCGGCATTGCGTTCTGCGCTGGCCCTGGACCCTGAGTGCCGAACCATTGCCGTCGAGGAGTTGTGCGAAGCGATGAATAGACGACGGCGCTACTGGTTTGTGTAGTGGGCGTGTCAATCAGCCAAATCATGCAGTTGGCAGTATTCGGTCCAACTCAAGCCGGCCATCTGGGCAACTTCCTTGTGTACTTCCAGGCGCCGCGCCTCGAAGTCAGCAGGGGACTGGCTGGTCAGCCTGAGGGTCAGCTCCCAGGCAAACAAACCCTGGCGTTCTGCTTCTGCCTCGAAGGCTTCATGCAGCCGTTCGGCGCGGTACTGTGCCAGGGTTTCACCCTTGGCCTGAGCGGCCAGTGGGTTCAGGGTGTTCAGTTCGGCAGCCACATCGGGATGTTCGTTCAGGAATCGATCCAGCGCGAGCTGGTGGTTATCGCCGGGAGGTGACAAGGGCGTGCTCCAAATCAGGTGGGACCAGGCCTCGGTTTCTGGCGCGAGGCAAGCCGTGTGTGCATAAGCAACACGGATAACGGGTATTGAAGCAGATTCCAGGACCGGTCCAGATCAGAAAATTAAATTATTGGAGATGCCCGGCTTTGACTGTCACTCATTGCTGGAAATTCACCGATACCCATGGCAAAGGACTTTCGCTCCCGGTGCCAGGACGTGTAGCGTTAGCCCCGGTGCTTCCGACCCTGCTTTCCAAGGGCAGCGGGCGATGGGCAGAGGGATGGGTCATGGCGCAAACGCTGTTCAAACTTTTCTTTACCCAGCGCCTGGCCGCTTTGGCCAGTGCCGATTCGTTGCGAGCGATCCGCGAAGGGCTGCTGTGGATCTTGCCGTGCCTGCTGGTGTCGGCGGCCTTTCTGATCCTGTCCGAATGCGCTCGGGTGTTGGGCTGCAGCCCGCAGGTGGTGAGCTTCCTGGCGGGGTTGCACAATCAGATCAGTTCGGTGATCCCGTGGCTGGTGGCCGCCTCCATTGGCTACATGCTGGCGATCCAGCACCGCCTGCCGCAATTGCCGGTGGCGTTCCTGTGCCTGGCCCATGTGGTCTTGGCGACGTTTATCCTGCGGGAATATCCCCGGGCATCGGCCACCTTCCTGCTGTTTATTGCTATTGCCTCGCCGCTGCTGAATGTACCGGCCTTGGCCTGGCTGCACCGTTTTCGCTGGACGCGCCTGGTCAACGAAGACCTGGTGGGGCACAACCTGCGAGGCACGATCAATATGGTGGTGCCAGGGGCCATTACCGCCCTGGCGCTGGTGGCAGCGCTGTCCTTGTTGTTGCAGATACCCTATGTGGCGCAGTTGCAGGGCCCCCAGGTGCTCGATGCGCTGGAATCGCCCTACGGCAGCGGTTTGTTTGTCACCCTGATGAACTCGCTGTTGTGGTTTTTCGGGGTTCACGGCGTCTATGCCATGCAACCGCTGTTTGATGTGCTGGACCAGGCCGTGGTGCTCAACGGCGCCGCGTTGGCAGCGGGCGAGCCAATCAGGTATGTGCTGAACGGCGGCCTGTTGGGCAGCTTTGCCTTTATCGGTGGTTCGGGCGGTGCGTTGTGTTTGTTGATCGCAATCCTGCTGTTTTCCAAGAGCCAGTCCATGCGCCTGGTGGCCGTGGCGAGTTTGCCGCTCTCGCTGTTCAACGTCAGTGAAGTCCTGCTGTTCGGCCTGCCGATCATCCTCAACCCGCGTCTGTTCATTCCGTTTCTACTGGTGCCTGCGCTGAACGCAACGGTGGCGCTTACCGTGGTGCAACTGGGCTGGGTATCCCCGGCGGTGGCCAGCGTCCCGTTTACCGCACCGGTGTTGCTCAATGCCTACCTGAGTACTCATGGCGACCTGGCGGCAGTCGCGCTGCAAGTGACGCTCCTGGGCCTGGGCACGCTGGTGTATGCACCCTATGTGCGCGCGATTCATCGCCAGGCTGCCGAAGGTGGCACGGTGTACCTCAAGTCCCTGGACATGACCTTCCGCGGCCTGGAAGAAAAAGGCCGGCTGCGCGAACTGGACCCGGTCCTGGCTTCCCACAAGGCCCTGGCGCGCCAGGCCAATGAACTGAATCGCATCCAGCAGATCAGCGATTATGAGTTCTATCTTGAATACCAGCCCCAGGTCTCGACCCGCACCGGGCTGTGTACTGGCTGCGAAGCGCTGATGCGCGCCCGCGATGCCCAGGGTACGGTGCATTCACCGTGGGAGTTCCTGCAATGGCTGGCCCAGGCGCGGTTGATGCCGGACGTGGATATGTGGGTGGCATCCCAGGCGATTCGCCAATACCAGAAATGGCAGAAACTCGGCTTTACCCTGCCGATGACCATCAATATTTCCAGCGCCACCCTGACCGACGCCGCCCACGGCGAGCGCCTGGTGGAGATCCTCGCCCAGGCCCATGGCCAGGTATCGGTGGAGATCACCGAAGACGCGCTGGTCAGCGATATCCCTGCCACGCGCCAGAACATCCAGAAACTGCAGGGCATCGGCGCCAAGGTCTATATCGATGATTTCGGCACCGGGTTTTCGGCCTTGAGTTACCTGCACCAGTTCCCGGTGGACTTCATCAAGATCGATCGCAGTTTTGTGGTGGCGCAGCACGATCCCAAGGGCGCCCAGGTCCTGACCGGCATGCTGCGTTTCTGCGAAGCGCTGAACCTGGGCGTGGTGGTGGAGGGCGTTGAGACCGCCGAGCAGTTGGCCTTCTTGAACACCGGCGCCGAGCTGATTATCCAGGGCTGGTATTTCAGCAAGGCACTGCCGGGGGACCAGTTGGAAAGCTTTGTGCGCCAGCGTGCGGCCATGGCGCAGGTCTAGTAGCCGCGTTGGGTTTGTTCGATCTCCTCGACCAAGCGATCGATACCCGCCAGGCGTGCACGGTTGTCGTGATCCCAGGGGTGAAAGCCGGGTTTGAAGTAGTGCAACCACGGCCGCAGCATGCGTGGGAAGACGCCCTTGGGGCCATAAAGAAATTTCAACATGCGCCAGAAGCCTTTGAGGTGCCCACCCGCCTTGCGGTCGGCAATCAACAGCCGCACATGAAAATCCAGCACCACCAGCCAGAAAAACACCGTAGTTGTCAGCATGGTTCCGGTGCGCAGCAGGTAACGCTTGGGCCCGGGTTTGATCACCGTGTTCCACACATCAAAGGCCACGGCCTTGTGTTCGGTCTCTTCCAGGGCGTGCCAATACCACATCTGCTGGTAGCCCTTGAGCGAATCGCCAAAGCGCGACGGGTCACTCAGGAGGATTTCCGCGAGCATCGCCGTGTAGTGCTCAAGGGCAATGGTGATCGCCAGGTTGAACGACGGTGCGAAGTGTTTCTTCTGCAGATCGAGAATGAATTTAAGCCGACGGTCCAGGGTGTGCGCCGGAAGCCCGGCTGCTTGCATCAGGTCGTTATAGGCCACATGTTCGCGGCTGTGCATGGCCTCCTGGCCGATAAATCCCTGGATCTGTTTCTTTAGCGCCGGATCGTCGACGCGTTGGCGGTAGTGACGCACGCTGTCCATGAAAAACAGTTCGCCCTGGGGGAACAGCAGCGACAAGGCATTGAAGAAATGCGTGATGAACGGGCCCTGTTCGTGCCAGTCGGTGATGCGTTCGGCGGGCAGGGCAAAATGGAGGTCGCGGCGGATCGGCAACATGATTCGTGCTCCTGTTCAGAGACGGGGCTCGTCGTTGGTTTCAAACACTGGCCTGCGTTGCTTGGGGGCCATGCGCTTGCTGGCCAGCACCACCAGCGCTTGATAGGCCGCCGGCAGGCAACGGGCGAGCAGGTCGAGGAAATACGCGTCGCGGCCTATCAGCACGCGACGCTTGTTTTTGCGGACGCCTTGCAGGATCACCTTGGCGGCCTGGTCGGCATCGGTGATGAAGAGTTTTTCGAAGTCGGCGCGGGCCTGCTGTTCGCTGTGGATCAGGAAGCCGGTCATGTTCGCGTCGATGCGGCTGCTGCGACAGATATCGGTGCGGATGCCGCCGGGGTGCACGCAGGTGGCCGAGACGCCGCAGCGTTGCAGGTCCAGCTCCTGGCGCAGGGCTTCGGTAAAGCCGCGCACGGCGAATTTGGTCGCGTTGTAACCGCTCATGCCGGGCTGGGCAAACAGGCCGAACACGCTGGACGTGTTGATCACATGGCCGTCGCCGCTGGCCTTGAGGTGCGGCAGGAACGCCTTGGTGCCGTGGACCACGCCCCAGAAGTTGATGCCGACGATCCACTCCAGGTCGGCGTAGTCCACGCCTTCGACCGTACTCGACAGGGCCACGCCGGCGTTGTTGAACACCAGGTTGACCTGGCCATGCTCGGCCACGCAGCGCGCCGCCCAAGCCTCCATGGCCTGGCGGTCGGCCACATCCAGGACCTGGGTGGTAATCGTCACCGGCGCCAGGGTTGAGGTCTTGATCAGTGCCAGGGTCTGCTCCAGGCCTTGGGCGTTTTTGTCCGCCAGTGCCAGGTGGCAACCTTCGCGCGCGAGTGCCAGGGCCAATGCGCGACCCATGCCGGATGCCGCGCCGGTAATCGCCGCCACGCGGCCGTTGAATGACTTCATGAGAGGCTGCCTTCTGCCGTGGAGTGGGGCGCCGTGGCCGGACGGGGCGGCGCAGTGAGGGGCAACAGGTCGACCGCATAGTCCTTGAGTGCGAACTGCCGGGTGACCCGCTTGAAGCGCCATGTCGAAGCGGGCCACAGAGTGGTGTTCTTGCCGGTACGTGGGTCGAGGTACCAGCTCTGGCAACCGCCGGTGTTCCAGATGGTGCGCTTGAGTAGGTCTTGCAATTGACGGTTGTAGGCCTGTTCCACCATCGGTTTGACGTCCACCGTGGCGATGCGATGGCGCTGCATCTGCCTGAGCGCGTCGAGGATGTAGGTCACCTGCGCCTCGATCATCAGGATCATCGAGTTATGCCCCAGGCCGGTGTTGGGCCCGATGATCAAAAACAGATTGGGATAGCCTGGCACCGTGGTGCCCTTGTAGGCGTGGGCGCCGTCGCGCCAGGTGTCCATCAGGTCCACACCGTCGCGACCGATGATGCAGTCGCGGGGCAGAGGGTCGGTGGCCTGGAAACCGGTGCCGAAGATCAGGCAATCGGCCGGGTGCTTGATCCCGTCGGCGGTGATCACGCCGTCGGCTTCGATGCGCAGGATGTTGTCGGTCACCACCTCGACATTGCTGCGCGACAGCGCCGGGTAGTAGTCATTGGAGATCAGCACACGCTTGCAGCCAATGGTGTAGTCCGGCGTCAGGGCCTTGCGCAGGGAAGGGCGCGGCACTTGTTTGCGAAGGTGGCGCAGGGCGACTTTCTGCACCATTTTCATCAGCTGCGGATGCAGCGCAAATCCCAGCACACGGCCTTCCAGTGCCCAGTAGAAGGCGCCACGCACCAGGCGCTGGGTAACAGGCAGGTGTCTGAACAGCCAGCGTTCGAACGCTGAAATCCCGCGGTCGGGCTTGGGCATGATCCACGGTGGAGTGCGCTGGAACAGATCCAGGTGCGCCACCTGCGGCGCAATCTGCGGCACGAACTGGATGGCACTGGCCCCTGTGCCGATCACCGCCACGCGCTTGCCCTTCAAGGCGTATGCGTGATCCCACTGCTGGGAGTGGAAGCGCTTGCCCTTGAAGGTTTCCAGCCCCGGAATCTCCGGCAGCGCCGGGCGTGCCAGGGCGCCCATGCCCGACACCAGCACCCGCGCACTGACGTGGCGGCCATCGCTGAAACTCAACTGCCAGCGTTGTAGCTGTTCATCGAACACCGCGCGCTTTAGGCCCATGCCGAAACGCAGGTAGGGCGCCAATCCGAAGCGCACCGCGCAGTCTTCCAGGTAGGCGCGGATTTCCGCTTGCGGCGCGAACTGCCGAGTCCAGTCCGGGTTGGGTGCAAAGGAAAACGAATACACGTGGGACTGCACATCGCAGGCGCAACCGGGGTAATGGTTGTCCCGCCAGGTGCCGCCGAGGGTGTCGGCCTGCTCGGCGATAAAGAAGTCGGTGAGCCCCGCTTCCTTGAGTTTGATGGCCATGCACAGGCCGGCAAAACCCGAACCGATGATGGCGATGTCGATGGAATCACTGTGGGCATTCATAGGCGGTCCTTCATGGGCATCGGATGTGCTCCTGTTTTTGTTGTGTCTTTTAGATAGAACACCATTGCAAAGAAAAATTGAATTAATTATTTTAAAAAAGATTTTAAATAATCTACCTGAAAATAGCGCCTACGCTAGGACCTTGTGCCTTATGTGCGACTTGTCCGACGGACGAGCGTGGTACGCACGCCGTTCAGGTCCAGGGTGTGGACGTTGGCCGAGGCCTTGATCAATTCCGGTCAGGTCGCCGGTCACAGGGAAGCCGAGGACGAGCTATGGCTGTGCAATGGGTGACTGCTGCAGGTGTGCTGGTGGGGGCAAGTGCGGTGCTATGGGGTTTCAGCGCCTGGATGACACGGCGCATCGAAGCCGCTGTTCCGATCAACGGGCGCTTCGTGGAGGTGAATGGCGAGCGCTTTCATTATGTGGAAGAGGGCGAGGGCCCGCCCCTGGTGATGATTCACGGGCTGATGGGCAGCAGTCGCAACCTGACCTATGCCTTGTCCCGCCAGTTGCGTGAGCACTTTCGGGTGATCACCCTCGACCGTCCCGGGTCGGGGTATTCCACGCGGCATAAAGGTACCGCTGCGGACTTGCCGGCCCAGGCGCGGCAAGTCGCGGCCTTCATCAACCAGCTTGGCCTGAACAAACCCTTGGTGCTCGGGCATTCCCTCGGCGGCGCGATTTCCCTGGCCCTGGCCCTCGATCATCCTGAGGCTATATCGGGCCTGGTGCTGGTGGCACCGTTGACCCATCCCCAACCCAGGTTGCCGCTGGTGTTCTGGTCGCTGGCGGTGCGACCGGCCTGGTTGCGACGCTTTGTGGCCAAAACCCTCACCGTGCCCATGGGCCTGTTGACTCGACGTTCGGTGGTCAAGGGCGTGTTTGCGCCGGACGCCGCTCCCGAGGATTTCGCCACCCGGGGCGGCGGCTTGCTGGGTATGCGCCCCGACAACTTTTACGCCGCCTCCAGCGAGATTGCGCTGGTCAACGACTGCCTGCCCGGGATGGTCAAGCGCTACCCCCAACTGGCCCTGCCCATCGGCCTGATCTATGGCGCGCAGGACAAGGTGCTGGACTTCCGCCGGCATGGCCAGGCCCTCGCCGATAAAGTGCCCGGCCTCAAGCTGCAAGTGGTGGAAGGGCGCGGCCACATGCTGCCGATCACCGCCACGGCGCGGGTGGTCGAGGCCGTGCTGCACGTGGCCAAGCGCGTGCGCCCGGTGGAAACGGCCACGGTCCTGCATCCGCCCTTTGCCTTGGCGAACAAATAATCGTGGCCCTCATCGCCGGGTCGAACGTCGCAAATGCCTGCCCTAGAGACCTGACCAAACAGCTGAAAAACAGACTGTCCAGTCACGTAAAAAAGGCCTCGAAAAAGTAGTTGACGACCTAACGATTCCGCGCTATTTATTTAAAAAAATATTTCAATATTTATTTTGAAATGATTTTTGAAATGCCTAAGAGCGAATAAAAATGAAAAAAACGTCTTTTATCGCATGGTTGATTTCCTGGGGTGCCCAGCATTCCTCGAAGCTGTTTTTTGCGTCCCTGCCAACCCGCCTCATCCGGAGGCAGCCATGAATCAGACATTGGCTGCCCCAAGCGTGTGGACCGACGGCAAGCGCCACCTGTGGTGGCTGGGCATCATGCCGCTGGCCACGCCGTTGTTGTCCGGCACCCTGGCGATCACGACCGGTATCCAGCAACTGTGGTGGGTCGGCGTGCTGGTGATCTTCGGCCTGATCCCATTGATCGACGGTCTGCTCGGTGAAGACGTGAGCAACCCGCCCGAATCCGCCGTTGGCCACCTCGAATCCCAAAGCTACTACCGCTGGATCGTCTATACCGGCGTGTTGTTCGTGATCTCCTCGGTGGTGATCACCGGCTGGCTGGCCGCCGGCGGGATCGACTGGATCATCCAGGGTGGCCTGTTGCAGGCTGCCGCGAACCTGGACCCTTCCAGCTGGCTATCCCACGCCGCCAGCTACATCACCGCCCGCACTCAACTGCATGGCGAACCGAGCTGGTTCACTTACCTGGGCATGGCGATGTCGACCGGTGCCGCCACCGGTATTGCGATCAATACCGCCCATGAACTGGGGCACAAGCCCAACGCTTTGGAGGTGTTCCTCGCCAAGGTGACCCTGGCGCCGACCTTCTACGGGCACTTCTACACCGAACACAATCGTGGCCATCACGTACGTGTTGCCACGCCGGAGGACCCCGCCAGCTCGCGGCTGGGCGAGAGCTTCTGGGCCTTCCTGCCGCGTTCGGTGTGGTTCAGCGCACACTCGGCCTGGAACCTGGAGCGCGAGCGCCTGCGCAAACTCGGCCTGCCGGCCTGGCATTGGAAAAACGCTGTGCTCAGTGCCTGGATGTACAGCGTGGTGTTGTGGGGCGCGATGATTGCCTGGCTCGGGGCAGCGGTGATTCCGTTCCTGGTTATCCAGGGCATCTACGGCTTCTCGTTGCTGGAAGTGGTGAACTATGTAGAGCACTACGGCCTTAAACGCCAGAAGTTGCCCAACGGTCGTTATGAACGGTGTTCGCCTCGGCACTCTTGGAACAGTAATCGGATTGTCACCAATATCTTTCTGTTCCAACTGCAGCGGCACTCCGATCATCACGCCAACCCGACGCGCAGTTATCAGTCGTTGCGCCACTTCGATGAGTCGCCGCAACTGCCTTATGGTTACGCGAGCATGATTGTCTGGGCGTATGTACCGTACTTGTGGCGGCGGCGCATGGATCATCGAGTCCTTAATCATTATGCCGGGGATATCACCCTGACCAATCTTCAACCTTCACAGCGTTTGAAGTACCTGGAGAAGTACAGCGGCAGTGCCAAGCCGTTTTGATCTGAAGTAACACTTAGTTTTGTTGTGTGCTCGGGGCCTGATTGCCGCGCAGGATTTTATCGCCCCGAGAAAGTGCTTTGACCCGAACAAAAATAATGAAAGGGAAGGACGTACACCATGCAAACACCTGCCAAGTTCACCACCCATATCGTATTGGCCGTGCTGGGCCTGATCACCTATCACCAGGCCCAGGCCGCGCGTATCGAACCGGCGGGCAGCGCCTTTACCGCCCAGGGCCCGATCAGCTTCTCCAAAGGCGCGCTGATCAGCGCCGATTGCACCATCAAGGTGGCCGGCAAGGTCGCTGCGGACGGTTCCTCGGTCAATGTCGACAAAGTCGAATTCGACGGCGGCCTCAAGTGCAGTCGCGTCGAAGCCATCAACTTGCCGTGGATCCTGATCGCCAAAGATACCAGGAGCGGTTCCATGTCGAAGATCAGTGTCGATGTTCACGCTTTCGGCCTGGGCGGCAAGTGCGGGCCTTCCACCGCCGATGGCACCTGGGATAACGCCACCGGCAAGTTGGAAGCCGCCAATGTACCGATTGGCGAAGACTGCAAGATCAAGACGGTGTCGATCAAGATGCCGCCGAACTTCAAAGTTGTTGAGTAACGTGCTTCGGTAATTGAATTGAAATTTGGCTGGAAAGGGAAGTTCTGCAGTTTCACCGTGACCTCTCGTTCATGGCCATTACCCCCTGGCGAAATGACTCGCCATAACATGTGAGGAAAAACAATGAAAAGCTTGAAAACCCTCGTATCGTTGTCTGCTTTGGCTGTTTGCATGGGTGCTGCGTCGATGGCCAATGCCTATAGCATCACCCCGGTGAACTCGAGCTTCACTGCGCCAGGCACCATTTCGGTGAAGTCGCCATCGTCGTTCCAGGCCACTGTTAACTGCGGCGCAACTTTTACCGGGAACGTCGATGCCAGCGGTGTGGCAAAAATCACCGGTGTGGCGGTGACCGGCGGTGGTCTTTGTGCGCTGCCGAAAATCACCGGTCTGCCATGGACCTTGACCGCCACCGGTGCCGCTGCGGGCTCGGTCAGCAACGTTGGTTACACCATCGCCGCGTCGGTTCTGTATCCGGCGTCCAATTGCGGTCCGTCCACCATCACCGTGGGCTACAGCGGTGGTGTACTGACCGCCTCCAACCAGACCCTGAGTGGTAGCTGCACCGTGGTGAGCCTCAGCGTTACCCCAAGCCCGACATTTACCATCGTGCCTTGATGGGCAACTGACACACCGGGCTGATCACCTGTTGAAAGACTGGCGCCTCGATCGGGCGCCAGTTTGTGAACTGCCGGAAGCAAAACGAACCGGCGGGGCCGGCTCAGAGAAATAACAATAAGGAGTGCCGCATGAATAATAAGAAACAACACGTGCAGGTTTTGCTGGGGCTGGCACTGATAGGCGGGGCGATGGTGAACGCGCCTGCACAGGCCGGCGGTTTTTCAACACCGACCTACGGCGCACCCGGTTGGGGCCGGGCATTTGCCGGTGGCTCGTTGTTCAAGAACGATCCCAGTTCCGCGTACAACAACCCGGCGGCCATGGCGTTTGTCGAACACAACGTGGCGCAATTTACCGTCGACTACGCCCGCATTAAGATCAAGTACAAAGGTGACGCCTCTGATTATGCAGGCAACCCGATTTCCAATACGCCCTTGGACGCCAATGGTTTTCCCGACGTCGCATCGACCACGGTGAATAACAACGACGGCGGCCAAGGCGGGTTCACTGCCTGGTTGCCAACCGGTTTCATGGTCATGCCCCTGGGGGATCGGTTCGCTTTCGGCCTGAGCCAGGTAGTGCCGCAGGGTATGCGCTCCACTTGGGATCAGGACTCGAAACTGCGCGACTTTGCAGTGGACACCAAAATTGAAACCGTAGGATTGACCGGATCCCTGTCCTTTAAGGTGAATGATCAATTTTCTATCGGCGGTGGCGTGATCGTGCAACACAGCAAGGGCTTCGTCAGTCAAAACGTGGACTTGTTGTCTGCCGCCGCGGTGTCCGATTCCGTGCTGGGCGGGATCAATTTTCCGTCTGATGTCGGCAGTGCCTTGATGCGTGTGAAGGTCGACAACATTTCAGCGGGCTGGTTTACCGGCATTGTTTGGAAACCCACGGAGCGAGACACCCTTGGCTTGAATTACCACGCCAAGATCAAGAACAAGATGACCGGCAAATATAATATTTACGCCGATCAGTTTTCCTACAACCTGATGACCCAGCCAAGTCCGTTTGGCGGTAGCGGTACGTTGGTGAATACCGCTTATCCAGGGTTAGAGCTGGCACCGGACGGCGCCCATGCCAGTGTCCAACTGGACATTCCTGCCACGGCCGGCCTGGACTGGGTACACCAGTTCAACGATCGCTTCACGATGGGGGCCAGTGTGACCTGGACTGAGTGGTCCTCTTTCAAAGACCTGACGCTCGAGTCCGGTGGCACCACCATTGTGTCCATTCCCTACAACTACAAGAACACCTGGATGTACTCCCTCGGCGGTGACTACCGCTTGACCGATGAGTTGACCTTGCGTGCAGGTGTAGCCCTTGACCAGACACCTACACGCAATTCGACCCGCGACCCGCGAATCCCGGATGGCGACCGTACATTCCTGTCGTTGGGGGCTGGTTACGATGTGAAAGCAATCAAGGGCCTCAGTCTTGACTTGGCCTATTCCCACCAGTTCGTGCAAGAGGTCAAGCTCAAGACTCAAAACGTCGATCGCCTGGGTGGCGCAAGCCTGAATGGCAAGGCGGAGTCGTCGGGCGATGTGGTGAGCGTGTCGGCCACCTACGCGTTCTGATATTTCATAGAGGGTGATGGAAAAGGCACCAAGCGCATCTTGATGCCTTCACCCTCATTCCACGTCAACAGTTCCTTGAGTATTGGCATTCCAGGCTGATTCATTCAGCCGCTATTTTTTCGTCCAGGTATTAAATAAAAATTTCAAAACAAAATTTGAATTTGTCTTTCCAAGTTTGTAGTGTGGCTTTACGCCGCAGGTCGATCCGACCTTTCGCACGTAAACCACGCCCTGAATCGAGTAGAGGTATCCCCATGGTTATCTGGTTATTGGTGGGTGTCGCAGCCGCGATTGCCCTGGCGTATCGACAAGCTGCCGCCATCCTGTGGTTGGTCGCTGGCCTGATCTGGCTGACAGCGGGCTACCTGTTCAATGGAGTGGCGGCTTTCGGCGCCACCGTCGCGGCCGTGCTGGTGGTATTGCCGGCGTTGTTGATGAGCCTTAAACCGCTGCGCCGCGCGCTGTTGACCGGCAAGGCCCTCAATCTGTTTCGCACGATCATGCCGGCGATGTCCGACACCGAACGCGCCGCCATCGAGTCCGGCACCGTGTGGTGGGACGCCGAGCTGTTCAGCGGCAAGCCCGACTGGCAGCGCCTGCTGCAAGCGGCCCCGGCGAGCCTGAGCGCCGAGGAGCAAGCCTTCCTCGACAATGAAGTGGAAACTTTGTGCGATATCGCCAACGACTGGGAAACCACCCAGGTCTGGCAGGACATGTCCCCCGAAGGCTGGCAGTACACCAAGGACGCCGGCTTCCTTGGCATGATCATTCCCAAGCAGTACGGCGGCAAAGGCTTCTCCCACTACGCCCATTCCCAAGTGGTGATGAAGCTGTCGACGCGCTGCTCGGCGGCGGCGATTTCGGTGATGGTGCCCAACTCCCTGGGCCCGGCCGAACTGCTGCTGCATTACGGTACCGACGCCCAGCGCAATTACTACCTGCCGCGTTTGGCCCGGGGCGAAGACATCCCGTGCTTTGCCCTGACCAGCCCGTATGCCGGCTCCGATGCCGGGGCGATTCCCGATCTGGGCATCGTCTGTAAAGGCACCCATGAAGGCCAGGAAGTACTGGGTTTCCGTGTGACCTGGGACAAGCGCTATATCACCCTGGGACCGATCGCCACGGTGCTCGGTCTGGCGTTTCGCGCGGAAGATCCGGACGGATTGCTGGGGCCGAAAGGCTCTCTCGGCATCACCTGTGCCCTGATCCCCACCTCCCATCCCGGCGTAAACAGTGGTCGCCGGCACTGGCCGCTCAATGCCGTATTCCAGAACGGCCCGACCACCGGCAAGGATGTGTTCATCCCGCTGGAGTGGGTGATCGGCGGCCGCGAACAGGTCGGCAACGGCTGGCGCATGTTGATGGAGTGCCTGGCCGCCGGCCGCGCCATTTCCCTGCCGTCGGCCAACGTCGGCCTGGGCAAGGTCGCGGTGCGTGGTACCACGGCCTACGCGGCGATGCGCAAACAGTTCGGCTTGCCCATCGGCAAGTTCGAAGGGGTGCAGGCGCCGCTGGCGCGCATGGCCGGGCACCTGTATGCCTGCGATGCGGTGCGCAAGGTCTCGGTGGCTTCATTGGATGCCGGTGAGAAACCCTCGGTGATCTCGGCCATCGTCAAGTACCACGTCACCGAACGCGCGCGGATGATCGTCAACGACGGCATGGACATCGTCGCCGGCAAGGGCATCTGCATGGGCCCCAATAACTTCCTGGCCCGTGCCTATCAGCAAAGCCCCATCGCCATCACGGTGGAAGGCGCGAACATCATGACGCGCTGCCTGATCATCTTTGGCCAGGGCCTGATTCGTTGCCATCCCTATGTGTTCCGCGAAATGGAAGCGGCGCGCAACCCGGATCGGCGCCAGGCGCTGGAAGACTTTGATAGCGCGATGTTCGGCCATGTGAGCTTTGTATTGGCCAACACCGTACGTGCGGCGGTGCATGCCCTGACCGGCGGGCGCCTGATTTCCGTACCGGCCAAGACCGACCCGGCGCTGGCGTCCTACTATCGCCAGGCCAATCGCCTGTCGGTGGTACTGGCGCTGATCTCGGATATTTCCATGGGCGTGCTGGGCGGTGCCCTCAAGCGCAAGGAAAGTATCACCGGGCGTTTGGGCGATATTCTGTCGCAGCTGTACATCCTGTCCTGCGTGCTCAAGCGCTTCGAGGACGACGGCCGGCCCCAGGCAGACCTGCCGCTGGTGCATTGGGCGGCACAGGACGCATTGCTGCGTGCCCATGAAGCCCTTGCCGAAGTGCTGGACAACTACCCCTCCACAGCGGCGGCGGCGGTGCTGCGTGGCTTGACGTTCCCGTTCGGTATTCCGTTGCGCAAACCTTCGGATCAGCTGCTGGCCCAGGTGGCCGATGTGGTGCAGATCCCCGGCGAAACACGCGACCGCCTGCTGGCCAATTCCTACATTCCGCGTCCGGAAATCGACAAGCTGGCCTACGGCGAGTTGGGCTTGCGCCTGCTGCCGCAAGTCGAGCTGATCGACGCCCGGCTCAAGCCGGCCATCAGGCAAGGCCTGCTCGAACCGATGCCGATTGCCGCCACGGCCTTCACCGCCTGGCGCGTCAAGGCGCGGGCGCTGGACCTGATCAGCGACGACGAAGACGCCTTGCTGGCGCGCTATGTGGAATACGCCGACCACGCTATCCAGGTGGATGACTTCCCCCAGGACTTCGGTTTGCTGGAGGCGTTGCAGCAGCGCAGGCAGGCGTTGGAGCCGGTCGCCAAGCGGCGCAGCAGCCAAAGCGAAAACGCCTTGGTCAACTAGGACAAACGCGGTCAATGTGGGAGAGGGATGGGTCCAATGCCAGTCATGTAGGAGCGAGCAAGCTCGCTCCTACATGACTGGCATTAGGGCTTGCCCCCTCCGACATGGATCGGGTTTACACGGCAAGTTTGTGTGGTGAGTGGATCTATCTATGAGTGACAGCTACCTATCGTTCGTCAATTCCCCCTGGGGCCGTCGCCTGGCCCAGGTGGTGGGCTTGCCCCAGCCCGTGCCGTTGCAGCGTCACCGCAGCGGCCAGCCAGGCCTGGCCAACCCGGTGATTGTCGCCGGGGCAGGGCGCCTGGCTGCGCAGGTGCAACAGGTGTTCAGCGCCACCGACACGGTCACCGCCACCCCGGCGACGCTCAAGGCGCCGTCCACGGTCAAGGTGCAGGGCGCAGTGTTCGATGCCAGCGGCATAACCGGCTTGCAACAACTGGGCGAGCTCTATGAGTTCTTCCACGCCAACGCCAAACGCCTGGGCCAACATGGCCGCGTTGTGGTGCTGGGCACCGCGCCGGAACACTGCACCGAGTTGCCCCAGGCCATCGCCCAGCGTGCGCTCGAAGGCTTGGTGCGTTCATTGGCCAAAGAGTTGCGCCGGGCGATCACCGTGCAGTTGTTGTACGTGGCTCCGGGAGCGGAAGACTCACTGGACAGCAGCCTGCGTTTCTTCCTGTCGCGGCGTTCGGCCTATGTGTCGGGGCAGGTGGTGCGCCTGGAAAAACCGGTGGATGGGCAGGTCGCCGTCAATTGGGACAAACCCTTCGCCGGCCGACGCGCGCTGGTCACCGGTGCTTCCCGAGGCATTGGCCTGGCCATCGCCCAGGTCCTGGCCCGCGAGGGCGCCCATGTGGTCTGCGTGGACGTGCCCCAGGCCCGGGACTCGCTGCAACAGGCGGCCGCGAGTGTGGACGGTTCGGCGCTGCCTTTGGACATCACGGCAGCGGACGCCGCTGCCCAGTTGCATGCCCATGTCAGCCAATACGGTGCCTTCGATGTGGTGGTGCACAACGCCGGGATCACCCGCGACAAGACCATCGGCAAGATGACGGAGGCGGCCTGGCGCAGCGTGCTGGCGGTCAACCTCGAAGCACCGTTGCACCTGAGCAGTGCGTTGTTGGATAGCCAGGGCCTGAATCCGGGGGGGCGTATCGTGTGCGTGTCGTCGATCTCCGGCATTGCCGGCAACCTCGGGCAAAGCAACTACGCCACCTCCAAGGCCGGCGTGATCGGCCTGGTGCAAGGCCTGGCCCCGCGTGCGGCGGCGCAACAGGTCACGGTGAACGCGGTGGCGCCGGGGTTTATCGAGACCCAGATGACCGCAAAAATTCCGCTGATGATTCGCGAAGCGGGGCGGCGCATGAACTCGATGTCCCAAGGCGGGCAGCCGATCGATGTGGCCGAAACCATTGCCTGGCTGGCGCACCCGGCGTCGGGCGGGATCAATGGCCAGGTCGTGCGCGTGTGCGGCCAAAGCCTGCTGGGAGCCTGAGTCCATGGACTACGTGACGCAGATCATCGACCCACCGCCATCACGCACGCGCCTGTTGCTGGACGGCGTACGTGGCCTGCGCAAACCCAAGCTCGACGGCGCACCGCTGTTGCCCAGGGAGCGCCTGGTGCGCTCGGCGGTGGAATTGTCCGCTGCGGGCATTGCGGCTTACGGCCGTGCCTGTGGCTTTCGCCGCGAACAAGGCGTGCCGCTGTCGTACCCCCATGTGCT
Source organism: Pseudomonas sp. JV449 (assembly GCF_032424295.1). Classification (NCBI taxonomy): domain Bacteria; kingdom Pseudomonadati; phylum Pseudomonadota; class Gammaproteobacteria; order Pseudomonadales; family Pseudomonadaceae; genus Pseudomonas; species Pseudomonas sp. JV449. The sequence continues at coordinate 159,613 of NZ_VYKD01000014.1, forward strand.
GGCGTTCCCCCTGCACCTGATGCTGCTGACCCGTCCGAGTTTTCCGTACCCGGCCAGTGGCATGGTGCACCTGGCCAACCGCATCCGGCAGCACCAGCGCCTGCAGGAAGGCCAGGCGCTGCGCCTGGAAGTCTTTTGCGAACGTTGGGTGGCCCACGCCAAGGGCCAGGCGCTGAGCATCGCCACCCGTGCCTACAGCAGCGGCAGCCTGGTGTGGGAAAGCGACAGCCTGTACCTGCGCCGCGCGGTGAAAGGTCCCGTCGGCGAGCCATGGGAGGACGCGCTGGCGTTGCAGGAGGAGGGCCTGTTGCGCACCCAGCGCTGGGTGTTGCCGGCCGATCTGGGGCGGCGCTTCGCCAAGGTCTCCGGGGACTTCAACCCGATCCACACCTCACTGATCGGCGCCAGGCTCTTCGGTTTTCGCCGCGCCATCGCCCATGGCATGTGGACCCTCGGCCGCGCATTGGCCGCTCAACAACCCCCCGGGGGCCTGGGTCAGGCCGAAGCCCATTGCGACTTCAAGCTACCGATCTTCCTGCCCGGCCAGGTCGCCCTGTGGCAACACCCCGTGAGCGGCCCACAGCGCGAATTCGAAGTGCGCAATTTCGCCGGCGACAAACCGCATATGCGCGGGCTATTTGTCTGGAATGAGAGCCCTACATGAGTGACTACAGCTTCAATCCGGCCCCGACCCGCCGCGTGGCGATCATCGGCGGCAACCGCATCCCGTTCGCCCGTTCCAACACGGTGTATGCCCACGACAGCAACCAGGACCTGCTGGTGGCGGCGCTGCAAGGCCTGGTCGACCGTTACAACCTGCACGGCCAGCGCCTGGGCGAGTTTGCCGCCGGCGCGGTGATCAAGCATTCACGGGATTTCAACCTGGCGCGTGAATCGCTGCTGTCGACCACCTTGTCCCCGCAGACCCCGGCCTACGATGTGCAGCAAGCCTGCGGCACCGGCCTGGAAGCGGCCTTGCTGGTGGCGAATAAGATCGCCCTCGGCCAGATTGACGTGGGCATCGCCGGTGGTGCCGACACCACCTCCGACGCGCCCATCGGCATCAATGAATCCCTGCGCCACACCTTGCTCGCGGCCAACCGCGCCAAGGGCATGGGCGACAAGGTGAAGGCGCTGCTGAAGGTGCGTCCGTCGATGTTGTTCAAGCCGCTGTTGCCGCGCAATGGCGAGCCGCGTACCGGTTTGTCCATGGGCGAACATTGCGAAGCCATGGCCCAACGCTGGCAGATCAAGCGCCTGGCCCAGGACGAGTTGGCCCTCACCAGCCACCAGCGCCTGGATGCCGCGTATCAGCGCGGTTTCTTCGACGACCTGATCAGCCCCCATCGCGGCCTGGCGCGGGACAACAACCTGCGCGCCGACGCCAGCCTGGAGAAACTCGCCGGCCTGTCCCCGGCCTACGACCGCCAGCACGGTACCCTCACGGCGGGCAACTCCACGCCACTGACGGATGGCGCCTCGGTGGTGCTGCTGGCCAGCGAAGATTGGGCGGCGGCCCATGGCTGGCCGGTGTTGGCCTACCTGCGCACGGGCGAGACGGCGGCGGTGAATTTTGTCGACGGCAGCGAAGGCCTGCTGATGGCGCCGGCCTACGCCGTACCGCGCATGCTCAAGCGCGAAGGACTGAGTTTCGCCGACTTCGATTTCTTCGAGATCCACGAAGCGTTTGCCGCCCAGGTGCTGTGCACGCTCAAGGCCTGGGAAGACGCCGACTACTGCCGCGAACGGCTCGGCCTGGAGGCGCCGCTGGGGGCCATCGACCGCGCCAAAATGAACGTCAACGGCGGCTCTCTAGGCTGCGGCCACCCGTTTGCCGCCACCGGTGGCCGGCAATTGGCGGCGCTGGCCAAGGCCATTCACGAGCGGGGCGGCGGTCGCGGCCTGATTTCCATCTGCGCGGCGGGCGGGCTGGGCATTACCGCTATCGTCGAAAAGTAGCCCCATCAAAAACAACAATAAGGAGACTGCCATGAACGCTATCAGCCTGGAACACACCGAACGGGTCTGGTTGAACGCTTACCTGCCCGGCGTCCCGGCGGACATCGATGCCGGTATCGAGGACTACCCGTCGTTGCGCGAGGTGTTCCTGGAGCACCTGGAGAAATTTCGCGAGCGGGTCGCCTACGTCAGCATCGGCACCGAAATGACCTACGCCGACTGGCAGGTGCAAGGCATTGCGTTCGCCGCCTGGCTGCAGGGCCAGGGCGTACAGAAGGGCGACCGCGTGGCGCTGATGATGCCCAACTGCTTGCAGTACCCGATCTGCCTGCTGGGCACGATCCTGGCCGGCGCGGTGGTGGTCAACGTCAACCCGTTGTACACCGCCCATGAGCTCAAGCACTTGCTCAAGGACAGCGGCGCCGAAACCGTGGTGATCTTCGAAAACTTCGCCCACACCCTGGAAAAAGTCATCGCCGGCAGCAGCATCAAGCGCGTGGTGGTGGCCGCCATCGGTGATCTGCTTGGCAGCTTCAAGGGCGCGGCGATGAACTTCATCCTGCGTCGCGTGCAAAAGCAGGTGCCGGCGTTCAACCTGAGGGGCTCGGTGCGTTTCAACCAGGTGCTGAAGCAGGGCCGCGCGCTCAACCACTTCCCGGTGGACATGCACCTCGACGACCTGGCCTTCCTGCAATACACCGGCGGCACCACCGGGGATGCCAAGGGCGTGATGCTCAGCCATCGCAATATCATCGCCAACCTGTTGCAGGCCAAGGCCTGGGTCGGCGACCAACTGGACCAGGACAAGCAGGAAACCAACGTCACCCTGCTGCCGCTGTACCACATCTTTTCCCTGACGGTGAACTGCCTGATGTTCATGTGCCTGGGCGGGCGCAACATCCTCATCGCCAACCCGCGGGATGTGAAGCGGGTGCAGATGATCCTGCGCAAGGAGCGCTTCAATGGCATTGCCGGGGTCAATACGCTGTTCAACGGCTTGCTGGAGAATAAGGATTTCTGCGCCCGGGACTTCTCCGACCTGCGCATGGTGATCGCCGGCGGCATGGCCACGCACACGGCGGTGGCCAAGCGCTGGAAGGACGTCACCGGGCTGCCGATCATCGAAGGCTACGGCCTCACCGAATGCTCGCCGGTGGTGAGCATCAGCCCGATCGACATTGCGCGCATGCGCGAAATGGAATTCACCGGCAGCATCGGCGTCCCGCTGCCGTCGACCTGGGTACGGTTTATGCGTGAAGACGGCGAGCTGGCCGATATCGGCGAGCAAGGCGAACTGCAGGTGCGCGGCCCACAGGTGATGCAGGGCTATTGGAAGCGTCCGGACGCCACCGCCGAAGTGCTCGACGCCGAGGGATGGTTGTCGACCGGTGACATCGGCGTGATGGATGAACGCGGCTATATCCGCCTGGTGGACCGCAAGAAAGACATGATCCTGGTCTCGGGCTTCAACGTGTACCCCAATGAAATCGAAGACGTGGTGGCGCTGCACCCGGGCGTCGGCGAAGTGGCGGCCATCGGCGTGGAAGACGGCGTGACGGGGGAGAAGGTCAAGATCATCGTGGTGCGCAAGGACCCGAACCTGACCCAGGAACAGCTCCTCGCCCATTGCCGCGAATACCTGACGGGCTACAAGGTGCCCAGGTATGTGGAGTTTCGCAGTACCGAGTTGCCTAAAACGACAGTGGGCAAAGTGCTGCGTCGAGCCTTGCGCTAGAAAAGCAGGAACTGATTCGGACAGGCTTGCCACATAAGGACTACTTGCAACCCAGCGTTATCGCTGTGTATCTGCGTCTTGGTGCGACGCTGGACAGGCAGGTGAACACTTTTTGGCCAAACCGGACTGGAGACATCAAACGATGTTGGCGCCTGCTCTTGATAAACCTGTTACTTCCTCACGCCTGGACTCGGAGGTGGATCAGGGCAATAGCTCTTCCCCAAAACCAACGGCGAATTCGTCCGCCACTCCGCAAAAGAGCGCCTCAATCAGCTTTCAGTCGAGTGACACCCCGCGGTCGCCGGCGTTTTACGCGAACGCGGATACCGCCGGCTTCGAGGCGCGTGACCGTGCACAGCAGATCAAAGCAGGTTATTGGCCCCTGGGGGTTATGAGCAATTTCAAGCTGTTCGTCCGCCACTGCTTTGGCGCCCAGCGCCCTCCAAGTCCCGACCCGTTCCCCTGCAGGCCCTGCTACGGTTTCGGTAGCAAGAGCAATGCGGACCTATCACGCATGCTGCTCGACAGGTTCGATGACTTCAAGGCACCCAATGGGTTCATCACCAAGGACGGCCTGAAGGATATGGCCGGCAAACCGCTGACCGGCGATTATGAAAAAGACCAGAATATCCGCCTGGCACGGGAACTGATGAGGCGTGGAGACCTGGTCGATGATATGGACCGTCACCATATCACCGGCGGGCTGGATGGCCTGATCGATCGAAACAACCTCAACATCACGATGTTTAAAAACCAGAATGACAAAGAGTTGGCCCGAGAGCTGATGCGTGATGTCGATCTGTTCAAGGCTCCGCAGTGGCCCTTCCACCTCAGCCTCGAAAAACTGCATGAAGTTGCCAACTGGACCGTTACCAGGCATCCCTACTTCGGTCGCCAGGCCTGGCTGGCGAAGGAACTCCTCAGGCGTCCCGACATGCTCGACAGGCTTCACTTCCGCTGATTGAGAGGTGTGCAGGTGATCTGAAAGTCGGGAGGGGGGCTTGCCCCTCCCACAAGGGTTTTGCATTGCGCTTCAGAGCGAGTTTAGGTTGACCCAGCGTTCTTCACGGGCCGCCACACGAATCGCCGTCGCCAGCCGTTCCACCTCCCACGCCGCGTCAAAGTCGGTGCCATCCGCGCCCTGGCCGGCCAGCGCCATGATCAACTCCTGCACCTCCAGGGTCTTCAGCTCGTTGTAGCCCAACTGATGCCCCGCCGCCGGGCTGAACGCTGCGTAGCCGGGCAGGGCAGGGCCGGCCAGCAAACGCTGGAAACCGTCCTGGCCGACACGGCACAGGCGCAGTTCATTCAAGCGCTCCTGATCGAACGCCAACGTGCCCTTGGTGCCGCTGATCTCGAAACTCAGGTGGTTCTTGTAACCGTGCTTGAGCCAACTGCTGCTCACCGTGCCGCGCGCGCCGTTGGCGAAGCGCAGCAGGGCGTGCACCTGGTCATCCACGGCGATGGCTTTCTGCTCGGCGCTGCCTTTGACGGCCGGGCGTTGGGCGTGGACGGTCTGGGTGTCGGCACACACGGTGGTCACATCGCCCACCAGGTAACGCGCCATCGACAGCAAGTGGCTGCCCAGGTCCGCCAGGGCGCCACCGGCATGCTCCACTTCACAGCGCCACGACCACGGTGACGCCGGGTCGGCCATGAAGTCTTCGCTGAACTCGCCCTGGAAGCTGATGATGTCGCCGAGGTCACCCTCGGCAATCAATTGCCGCGCCAGGCCGATCATCGGGTTGTGCTGGTAGTTGTAGCCGACCCGCGTCACCACCCCGGCTTCGCGGGCGGCCTGGCGCATGGCATCGGCCTGCTCCAGGCTGACCGCCAGGGGTTTTTCGCAGTACACCGCCTTGCCCGCTGCAATGGCCGCCATCGCCATGGGAAAGTGCAGGTGGTTCGGCGTGGTGATGGCCACCACATCCACGGCGGGGTCGTCGATCAGCGCCTGCCAGTCGCCGTGGGCCTGGGCAAACCCCCAGGCCGTGGCACAGCGCTGGGCGCGTTCGGTGTCGGCATCGGCCAGGGCGGCCAGCTTGAGGTGTACCGGCAGTTCAAATACCGCCCGGGCATTGTTGAAGGCCAGTGCATGGGCGCGGCCCATGAAGCCTGTGCCGATCAAGCCGATTCCGAGTTCACGCATAGCCGTGGTCCTTTGGATTATTGTTTTCAGGAAGGCTATTAATGGAATAAAAATTCCCATATTTCAATAGATGGAATAAAAATTCATTAATCAGCCTGGCTAATACCCGCCTATTCAGGCATGGCCAAACGCCGTCAGTTAACAAAAGATAACGTAGCACCGATTGTCAGACGATTCGAAAGCCCGATAGGATGGCCCCTGCTTCCTCCAGGCGCTCTAGATTGCAGGTTTCAGGGCCCGGGAAGGCGAGACGACCTAACAATAATAAATGGGAGAAAGGTCTATGAGTGAGCCTGTCATGGGTTGGGTTGTTTGCCGCCCACGCGCCGCACGCAGGGTTGCGTTGCTGGCCGCAGCGCTCTCGCTGTTTGGGACTGTCGCGTTGCCGACCGTCGTCCAGGCCGCCAGCGATACCTCTTTTGCGATTGAATCCCCCAAGGCCGCCAAAGGCCTGATGATCGATGTCGTCCATGCCGGCAAGCGCCTGGTGGCGGTCGGTGATCGTGGGCACATCCTCTATTCCGATGACCAGGGCAGCACCTGGACCCAAGCCAAGGTCCCCACCCGGCAACTGCTCACGGCGGTGTATTTCGTCGATGACAAGCAGGGCTGGGCGGTGGGCCATGATGCGCAAATCCTCGCCAGCACCGACGGCGGTGCCACCTGGACCCAGCAGTATCAAGACCTCAAGCGTGAAGCGCCGTTGCTCGATGTGTGGTTCAACGATGCCCACCACGGCCTGGCCGTGGGCGCCTATGGGGCGCTGATCGAAACCACCGACGGCGGCAAGACCTGGGAAGACGTCAGTGACCGCCTCGACAATGAAGACCAGTTTCACCTCAACGCCATCGCCCGGATCAAGGACGCCGGCCTGTTTATCGTCGGCGAGCAGGGCAGCATGTTCCGCTCCAGCGACGACGGTCAGACCTGGGAAAAACTCGAAGGCCCCTACGAGGGCTCGCTGTTTGGCGTGATCAGCACCGCACAACCCCAAACCCTGCTGGCCTACGGCTTGCGCGGCAATCTTTACCGCTCCACGGATTTCGGCAGCACCTGGGAACAAGTCGAACTCAATGCCGCACGCGGCGCCCTGGAGTTCGGCTTGTCGGGGGCCACCTTGCTCGAAGACGGTTCGCTGGTGGTGGTCGGCAACGGCGGCAGCGTGGTGGTCAGCCATGACGACGGCCAGACCTTCAGCGTGTTCAATCGCCCCGACCGTATTTCATTGTCGGCCGTCACGGCGGCAGGCAACGGCAACTTGATTCTGGTCGGGCAGGGTGGTGTTCGCGTCGCCACACCCACTGGCGCCGAACCGACAAAACAATAAGAAGGCGGGGAACGCATGAGCAGTCATCACAACGATAAAGCGACCTTTCTTGAGCGCCTGATCTTCAATAACCGCCCGGCAGTCATCGTGATCTGCCTGCTGGTGAGCATTTTCCTGTTCTGGCAGGCGACGTTGATTCGCCCGTCCACCAGCTTTGAAAAGATGATCCCCCTCAAGCACCCCTTCATCGAAAAGATGATGGAACACCGCAACGACCTGGCCAACCTGGGCAACACGGTGCGTATCTCGGTGGAGGCCAAGGACGGTGACATCTTCACCAAGGAATACATGGAGACCCTAAGGCAGATCAACGACGAGGTGTTCTACATCTCCGGCGTCGACCGCTCGGGCCTCAAGTCGCTGTGGAGCCCCAGCGTACGCTGGACCGAAGTCACCGAAGAAGGCTTCGCCGGCGGTGAAGTGATCCCGCAGAGCTACAACGGCTCGACGCAAAGCCTCGATCAACTGCGCAACAACGTGCTTAAGTCCGGCCAGGTCGGACGGCTGGTGGCCAACGATTTCAAGTCGAGTATCGTCGACATCCCGCTGCTGGAGTCCTACCCGGACCCGCAGGACCAGGGCAAGCTGCTGGCCCTGGATTACCGCAAGTTCTCCCATGAACTCGAAGACAAGATCCGCGACAAGTTCGAAGCCCAGAACCCCAACGTCAAGATCCACATCGTCGGCTTCGCCAAGAAGGTCGGCGACCTGATCGACGGCCTGGTGATGGTGGTGCTGTTCTTCGGCGTTGCCTTCGTCATCACCCTGGTTCTATTGCTGTGGTTCACCAACTGCCTGCGCAGCACCATCGCCGTGTTGAGCACCACACTGGTGGCGGTGGTCTGGCAACTCGGCCTGATGCACTTCTTCGGCTTCGGGCTGGACCCGTACTCGATGCTGGTGCCGTTCCTGATCTTCGCCATCGGGATTTCCCACGGTGTGCAGAAGATCAACGGTATCGCCCTGCAATCCAGCGAGGCGGACAACGCCTTGACGGCCGCGCGGCGCACCTTCCGGCAACTGTTCCTGCCGGGGATGATCGCGATCCTGGCGGATGCCGTGGGCTTTATCACGCTGCTGATCATCGATATCGGCGTGATCCGCGAACTGGCCATCGGCGCGTCCATCGGCGTGGCGGTGATCGTGTTCACCAACCTGATCCTGCTGCCGGTGGCGATTTCCTATGCGGGTATCAGCAAGCGTGCCATCGCCCGGAGCAAGAAAGACGCGCACCGCGAACATCCGTTCTGGCGCCTGCTGTCGAAATTCGCCAGCCCCAAAGTCGCGCCGGTCTCGGTCCTGCTCGCGCTGGTCGCCTTTGGCGGCGGCCTCTGGTACAGCCAGAACCTGAAGATCGGCGACCTCGACCAGGGCGCGCCGGAGCTGCGCCCGGATTCGCGCTACAACAAGGACAACAACTTCATCATCAGCAACTACTCCACCAGCTCCGACGTGCTGGTGGTGATGGTCAAGACCAAGGCCGAAGGCTGCTCGCGCTATGAAGCCATGGCGCCCATCGACCAGTTGATGTGGAAGATGCAGAACACCGAGGGGGTGCAGTCGGCGATCTCGTTGGTGACCGTGTCCAAGCAGATGATCAAGGGCATGAACGAGGGCAACCTGAAATGGGAAACCCTGTCGCGCAACCCGGATGTGCTGAACAACTCCATCGCTCGCGCTGACGGCCTGTATAACAACAATTGCTCCCTGGCACCGGTGCTGGTGTTCCTCAACGACCACAAGGCCGAAACCCTCGACCGCGCCGTGCATGCGGTGCAGGACTTCGCCAAGGAGAACAACAAGGACGGCCTGGAATTCATCCTCGCCGCCGGTAATGCCGGGATCGAAGCGGCCACCAACGAGGTGATCAAGGAGTCCGAGCTGACCATCCTGATCCTGGTGTACCTGTGTGTGGCGACCATGTGCATGATCACTTTCCGCTCCTGGGCCGCGACCCTGTGCATCGTGCTGCCGCTGGTGCTGACCTCGGTGCTGGGTAACGCGCTGATGGCGTTCATGGGTATCGGCGTCAAGGTCGCGACCTTGCCGGTGGTGGCGTTGGGCGTGGGGATCGGCGTGGACTACGGCATCTACATCTACAGCCGCCTGGAGAGCTTCCTGCGTGCGGGGTTGCCGTTGCAGGAAGCCTATTACCAGACGCTCAAGTCCACCGGCAAAGCGGTGCTGTTTACCGGCCTGTGCCTGGCCATCGGTGTGTGCACCTGGATTTTTTCGGCCATCAAGTTCCAGGCCGACATGGGCCTGATGCTGACCTTCATGCTGTTGTGGAACATGTTCGGTGCGCTATGGCTGTTGCCGGCGCTGGCGCGGTTCCTGATCAAGCCTGAGAAGCTGGCGGGGCAGAAGGGTAATTCGCTGTTCGCCCACTGAGCCTGCAGCCTGTGGCGAACGCGTAAGTGCCGCCGCCACAGGCTATTGCCGGTCTCACGACTCGAAGGACAGGAACCAGCGTTCAGCCAGCTGTTTGCCGATCAAGCCTCGATGCACATTGACGATGGCCTGGGGACTTTGCGCCTTGGCCAGCAGGCTGTAATAGCTCTCGCGGCGTTGCTCACGGGTTTTCAAATGGGCGGCCGTGTAATCGGCCTTGGGCGTATTCGCGCCGGGGTAGTGAAAGTGCGCGTACCACAGCGTAAAGCCTTTCGCGTCGTTGATCGCGTACTCCTGGATGAAGTCACGGCGTGGGCCACCCAACTGAATACGTTTGCCCAGCAACGCAACGTTCGCCTGTTGCTGGTCGATGAGGTATTCGAGGTTGGCATGGGTGGGCGGCAGTTGCAGGCACAGTTGCAAACGTAACGCCTGGCCTTGGCTGTTCAACCGCGAGTAGGCCTCGCGCAGTTGCACCACCAGCGCTTGGTCGGCGGCGCTCCTGCTAGCCTCGGGTTGGGCTTCGATGGCACGGTGCAGCTCTGTAGCCAAGGTGTCATAGCGCACGGCTTCATACTGCAAAATTTCCTGCACTTCCTGCGGGTGCCTGGAGATTTTTCGATAGGCCTCCCCCCGGTTCAAGTGGTCCTGAAGCATGGCCAGGAGTTTGCGTGCCTGGCCCTTTACTACGCTCAGGCTACGGGTCGGCGCCGGCGGTTGTGGGGCCGGCGCCTGGACGAATTCAACCCATTCATCACCGCTTTGTGAATACATCCCCAGCAACTGGTCGCTGCCCTCGGCGCGAACTTCGACGATATCCACGTTGCCGATGGGCTTGAGTTCACCGATGAATGTGCCTTTGCGGCGGGTCTTGATCACGCGCTTAGGCGCAGCGCCGTGGCTGCTCATCGGGCGTTTTGGCAAGCGCTTGGGCGCTTGTGCCGCCGGTTTGATTTCGCTGGCCAGGCGCTGGCTGGCGTCCTGGTAGAGCGCCTCGACCAGCGTGAACAGTTTGCTGCTGTAGGTGTGGTCGAGGACTTCGGCATCGAGGATGCCAAGGCCCTGCAAGGCGTCGAGGGCACTGCCATAGTGTTCCACCAGGCTCTCCAGTACATTCAGGCGGTCACTGCCCGGCAGTTCAAGGCTGTTGAGTTCGCTGTGGGTGCGTACATGCTCCTGCAAGGGATCGACGATGGTGTTCAAGGCATTGAACAGAGGATGTTCAACGTCTTTGACAATCAAACGCTTCAAGCAGCGAATGTGCAGGTCCTTGACTGCCAGGGCGCTGATTTCGTTCGACCGGTCGGCCGTCAATCCAGTCGCACTCTCGGCGCCGGCAGGGCTCAGCTCAAACAGCTGTTCCAGGGAGCGGTCCTTGAGCTCCAGCCAATGAATGCTGCGTTCATTGATCTCCAGCAGCCGCTGGAGAAACTGCCGGTAGCTCGCCGGCTCACCAAGCACCGCCAGGTACAACGCCGGGCCTTCGCGGGTAAAGCGTTGATTGGCGCGATAGAGGGCTTGCCGGTCATTTTCTGCCACGACCACATGCTTGCGCGTATTTTTGACGGTATTTTCCAGGATGCGTTCGAGCGGTGTAAGCGGTAATGCGATGCCCAGTTCGCCCCGTTCCTTGGCGCTGTCCAGGATCTTCTGAAATTCCGCTGTCTGGCTGTGCAGCGCGCTGTCAAATTGTTTTCGGATCCGGGCCCGTTGGGTTTCTCCGATCGTCGGGTCCTTGTCGGCTTTGTCCATGGCCGCTTGAGCTTCATCGGCGGAGCTCTGCAGCGACGCCTGGCCTTTGAGAAATTGCTCATACTCGGTTTGCAATTGGCTGATACGCATCGCTTTACGTTGGCGTTCGGCGGCAATGCGGCCCAGGGGCATGCCACCGCGCAGGCGCAGGCGGGTATCGATCGTCCACGTGCCGGGCGTCTGCGTCCTTAGGTAAGGGCCGCTGCGATCAGGGTCGGCGGGATCCACAATCACCACGCTGGCGTCGTGCCCCAGGCTGACTTGAAACAGCTCACCGTCAACCCGTGCATGCCAGGTGGTGCCGATCAAGTACAGCCCCTTGCGCGGACCGTTGAGCACCGGCTGCGGCAACGTGGCAGGTGGTGTGACCCTGAAGGTTTGCAAGCGCATGCGCTGGCTGTGGGTGAGGCGCTGGTGGGCCTGGGCAAAGCTGAAATCCAGGGCGGTGTGGTTGCCCTGCGGCAGCTCGCCGGGCAGGGCGACGGTGCCTTGGCGAATCTGGGCCGGCGCAGGCACCGGCCATTGTTCGGCGCTGCGCCGTGGCAGCGCGGTGGCGGAGGCGGGCGGTGTGACCGCCAACGGCAGCGGGCGCCGTGTGATGGGCGTTGCCGGGAAGTCCAGCAGCAACAGCGCGACGTTCAGCAACAGGTCGATGCTGCCCTGTTCACGGACCTTGGGGTTCTGGCTGCCGAGCGCCTGGATGTCTTGCGTCAGGCTGGTCGTGATGGCCAGCAACCACCCCATCAGCATTGCCGGGCCGCGCAGCACGGGTTGTATAACACTGAAGAACAGCAAGCCGCTGCCTTCGCGCAAGGTCTGCCAGCGACTTTCACTGTTGGACACGGAGGCTCGGTCAGCCTGTTGTACCAAGGCGCGGGCGTTATCGCTGAACAGGTACTGCATCAGGCTGCCCGTGACCAGGCACTGCTGCAATTCTTCGTTGATACCATCGAGTGCCAGGGTCGCCGGCGGCGGCGTTTCCCTGGGGGCGAACTCATCGCCCTGGCCGAACCGCAGGTAATGGGGTTCGTGAAAACCTCCGTTGTCGTAGATCGGCCTGGTGTTGTCGGGCAGCCAGGTCAGGATGCTGGCTTGCATGTCGCCAGGTGCGGCGATCGCGGCCAGCAGGTCGGCGTGGCTGGCGTACTCGTGCAACGGTTGGGCATAGAGCGGGCGAAACAGCAGGTGCGGGCCGTTGCTGACGTCCTGGAACTCAATGATGTACATGTTGCTCACCACGTCCGGCTGAGCGGCGGGGCTGTGCAGCAGCGCCAGATGACGAATCACCACTGCACGGCCGTCGAGTTGCTGCTCGCTGCTGGTGGCCTGCATCAGGCACTCGACCATGCGTGCGCCCACGGGCGTCACACCGGCTTCGCGCTTGAGGCTCAACTCCAGCGCCAATAGCGGCAGTTGTACCGACAGGTGTTCAGCGAACAGCGTTTCCTGGGCGCGGGCCTTGGCCGTATCGCTGAGCAACTGGTCCTTGAGGTAATGGGGGTAATGCTGGCCGATATCCACTCGCTCAACCAGGGCGATAACGTAGGCCGGTGTCAGCCACGCCGGTAAGGGGGTGCCCTGGCGATGGGCGAGGGTGAACTCGCCGCTGGGACGACCACTCAGGTTTCTGATGGCCAGCTCCGTGAGGCTCATGCGCACGTGCTCGACAATCCCGGCACCACCCGGGTAACCGGCGGCAACCACGAACGTCAGCTGCACATCATCCGGGTTAAGCCCCTGTGTCGGGATCTGGTCTGGACCGTTGCCGACGGCTGTTTCACGGCCCATTTCGCGTTGTAGGGCCGCAACGGTAAAACGTTGGATATCTTCAATGTCGGTGGCAAGGGCCGGGTCCTGTGCGCGTTGTTTCAGGCCCGCCAGGGCCAAGGTGTAATGGCGGTAGCGGGCACGGTCGGCGGGGCTGGCGCCACGCAGATTCTGCGGTAGCTGCGCACGCACGCTGGCGAGTGTTTGCGCAGGGGCTTGCAGGGCGTCGAGAAAGCACAGCCCTGGGTCGGTGATTTCCAGGTACAGCGTGTGCAGCGTCTGCAGGTCTTGGCCGAGTGGCAGTTGCAGGGCGCCCAGGCGCGTCAGTTGCTGGTTCAGAATCATCGACGCCTGGTGGTCGAAGATGGAGCCTTCGGGTTCGTAACGATTACAGGTAATCGTGCTGGCCTGGTAGTGCGCCGCCAGGCGCTCGCCCCAGGCCTGCAAGAGCGCGTCCATTGAGGCAAAGGATTCGACTTGCCCGTTTGGCGCACACAAAAGGGCTGGCGCCACGCCGTTGATGGCGCGGGTCAGCACCATGTGTTCGGTCAGTTGGCGATCGGCCTGGCCATTTCTGCTCAGCGTGGTCTCAAGCCCATAGGCGAGCACGCTGTGGTCGCCGTGTTTGGCCAGGCGTTGTGCACGGTCCGGGGTGGTGATGAGTTGGTCCAGGGTTTGCCAGGCGGCCTCGTCCAGTTCCGGCTGGCGCAGGGTGCTGGCGCGCAAGGTGCTCCTGAGCATGTCGCTGAGCCAGCGCCAGCGGCTGACTGTTGTGTCTGACGGGGCATTCCAGTACTCGGCCAATGCGTCTTGCAGGGCAATGGGCAGGGTGGGCGGCAGCGTCTTGATCAGCGCCTCAATGACTTTCATGTCCGGCCCAGGCGTCTCGGTGCCGGGTAGCTTGAGGCGCTTGGGCGGGACATCCGACAGGTAGTAGGGCAGATGGTCGACTTCGTTGAAGTCCAGTGGTCCACCTTCGGCCAGGTAGCGCTGGATAACCGTCATCAAGGGGGCCAGGGTCCAGCCACCTTTCCCGGTGGGGGTTGCCAGGCGTGTGCGCGACAGGTCGATGATCAAGTCGGGGTATGTTTCGGCAATGGCTGCGCCGAGTAAGGGTTGGATCACCGCCTCCAGGGAGGGGCGACTGGCAAATTGGGCACTGACGGCCTGGGCGGTCAGCGCATGAGTAGTGGGTGTTGCGTGCATCGACATAAAAATCCTTTTTATGGGCGGTCAGCCCGACGCGGGGCTTATTCAGGTATCAGGAGGAGGAACAGTTGTTGGTCCAGCGGCCGGTTGATGGGGCTGTAGAGGTCATTGACGATCACGTGGCTGTCCGGGCCTGCCTTGGCGATCAGGTCCTTGAAGGTGGTGAACCGGTGTTCCGGGCGTTTGAGGTGGGCGGCGGTGTAGTCGCCGCGCGGGCTGTCGGCGCTGCTGTAGTGAAAATGCGCGTACCACAGCACGTCGACGCGGTTCCTTTCGCGAATGGCAAACTCCGAGACATAGTCATTCGCGGCAGTGCGCTGCGGGCCATGCACCAGGCCGATATCCACGGCGGCATGGCGACGCAGGTAATCAATGTTTTCCTGGCGCGGACGCTGGGCCTTGTAGCCTTCTATGCAGTGTTGCTCACCCTGACGGCGCAGGTCCGTTGCACGCATGCGCAGGCGCTCCAGGGCCTGGGGGACATCAGGCTTATCCAGGTGATGGGCCTGGATTTCATCGGCAATCGCCTCGATTTTCCTGGCTTGGTGGCCGAACATGTCATTCCAGTCTTGTGGGTTGACGTCGTCACGGCGCTGCGGGTCGGCCAGTTTGCGTTTCTGAAACTCGATGGATTTTTCCAGGGCGGTGATTTGATCGATCAGCCGCTGAGCTTCCGTACGCAGGGTCGCCAGGGCTCGCTGGCGTGGCACGGGTGCCGGGCGCTGCGGCGGTGCGTCGACGATTTCCACCCAGCCTTCATGGGGATGCTCCATGAACCGCGCGCTGATTTCGTCGGTCAGCGGGTTTTTGACCACAATGGTTGGAAAGGGCATCTCGGCGTCGGGGGGCAGCAGGTTGCCCACCAGTGTTCCTTTGTCCCGCGACCGGAACACGCGCTTGGTCGGGGATGGCAGTTGCGCTGGTTTGAAACGCACGAACTGGGCAGGCAGGAATTCATCCTCGCGAAGTACATCCGCCAAGTCTGTCTCGGCTGCGGCGCGCAGGGTTTCCAGGCGCTCGATCAACAGCGGCATATAGCGCGGACGCAGCAGTGTCGAGTCCAGTTCCATCAGCATGCGGTAGGCCTGGAGGCGCCGGCTGTAATGCTCGATCACATTCACCAACACCTCTTTGCGCTCGGCAGAGGTGAAGCCTTGGGTGGTCAACAGGTCGATGTACGAGTGCTCTACGGAGACCTGAGGGAAGTGCAAGGTCTCCAGCCGCGCCATAAAGTATTCTTCCTGGGCGGTGGCTGGCTCCCTCAGCTCATCAATGCTCAACGCCGCCAGCAGGTCGAGCGGCTCGACAATGGCACAGAGGCGGTTGTAGAAGCGCCGATGGGGCATGGCATTGAGGAACTTCAGGCGCTCTGCCGGCCCGGTCTTGAGGCGGTTCGCCATCTCTTCCAACGTCATGTCGATAGCAATCAGGGACTCGGCATGGCGCTCGGAGGTGGCAAAGTGCATTTCAGTCATATCGAGCAACCGCTGATTGGCCGGCTCGTCGCGCTCCATCCGCAACAGGTCGTTCATCAGCTCGCCCCGATCAGACACAAACGTGGCGGTGTGCAGTGACGCCAGGAAGCTGACATCCACCTCCTGCGCCGCCAGCAGGGTTTGGTACTGTTCCAGGCAACTGGACTCATAATCGAACTTGCCATCGGCCGCCTTGACCTGCGCGTAGGCGTCGATTATCGCGCGGCGATTTTGCTGTAACTGCTCGGTGACCGGGGCGTACTTTTCATAGGCCACGAGAAAGTGCAAGCGAGCCCGGGTCCTGTTACGCGCCTCAACGGCGTGGGCGCTGACGGCTGACGGGTCATTAGGGGACAGGCGCAGGCGTTGCATTGCATGGGCCAACTCGCGGTCGCGCACTTCAAATTGTTTCTTGGTTGCCGTCACGGTGTCGAACAAATGGGCGGTTTGGTCAATTTGTTCAAGGATTTGGCTTTCCAGGCGAGTGACCTTCAGCCACGCCTCTGCACGTTGCTGTTCAATTTGCGCCAACTTGGCCTTGAGTCGGTTTTTCGGCCCCCCTCCACGCAGTTTGAGACCCAGGTCCAAGGCCCAGCGTCCTTGCCCGTCGTAGCTGAGCTTAAAGCCTGGGTGCAGGTTTTTTTGTGGATTGACGATGAACACTTCGCCTGCGTCGGGAACGATGCTGACCTGGAACAGCAGGCCGGCTACCGAGGCATGCCACTGCTGACCAATGCGGTACAACCCTTTGAAGGCACCCAACTCGACCGGAGAGGGAGCGGGCACCGGCCAGGCTACGTGGTGCTCGAGCAACGCGTTGAACAGACGGCGTCGGGAACCGTCACGCGCGGTGGAGTGGATGAAGTCCACCTCGGTACGATCACTCGCAGGCGGCTCGGACGGCAGGCCAACCGGGCCTTGTTCAATCTTTGGCGCAACGTGTGCAGACGGCGTGGGAGGTCGTCGCAGCAAGGTACTCAAGGCCTTGGACACGGGCGGTTTGGCTGGGGTGAAAGCGGGCTCGATTGATGGATGTTGCGCCGACGCCCTGTGTATCAGTAACAGGCCGATATTGAGCAGGACATCGACCCAGGCCAGTTCGCGTGCGACCGGGTCATCGCCGTGCAAGGCCTCCAGGTCATGTTGCAGGCTGACGGCCAGTTGTACCATCCAGCCCGCGACCATGGCGGGGCCGCGCAGCAACGGCAGCAATAGTGCGTTGAACAGCAGCCAGCCACCCTCCAGCAAAATCGCCCAGCGGCTTTCGGCGTTGGACACGGCGTCACGGTCGGCCAGGTCGACCAGCGCCCGCGCGTTGCTGCCGTACAGGTATTGGGTCAGGTTGCCAGCGGCCAACGACTGGGCGAGAGACCCCAGCACTGCATCCCCGTTGCTATCGTCCGCCAACTGCGCGGGTGCCGGTGCCGGCCATTGCACGGTGTCGTCGCCCTGGCCAAAACGGATGATATGCGGGCTGACAAAGCCATTGTTGCTGTAGATCGGCCGGGCGTGGTCGGGTAGCCAACTGAGCACACTGTCTTGCAGGGGGCCAGGCTCAGCAATGGCGCCCAACAGCGCGTCACGGCTCGCAAACTGGCGTAGCGAGTCCGGATACAGCGGCCGGTAGAGGATATGCGGACCGACCTGACGGTCCGACGCCTCGATAATGAACATGTTGTTGACCACATCCGGCTTGGAATGCGGTGTGCGGTGGAAGGCCAGGGCGTGAATCACAATGCTCAGGTCGTCGACCACCCGGTCCGCGGCGCTGCGCTGCATCAACGCCTGCACATAACGGTAGCCTTGCCAGGTCATGCCATGCTCGCCCCGTATCTTGTGCTCCAGGGCCTGCAGTGGCAGGCGCACGCGCAATGCTTGGTCGAACAACGCTTCACGGCGTTGGGCTTCACTGTCGTTGCCCAACAACAGGGCCCTGAGGGTGGTGGGGTAGCGTTCGCCGATATTGGTGCGAGCGATCAGCCCCTGGGTGCTGGTGAACAGGCCTTTTTCTCCCAGCAGGTAGTCGGCGTTCATCCAGGCCGGTATCGTCGCGCCGGATTTGGAGCGCAGGGTCAGGCTTCCCTGGGGCGCGGCCGCCAGGTTCTTGATCGCCAATTGCGTCAGGCTCATGGACACGGGCGTGAGGTAGCCGCTGCCCAGGTCGCCGACGGGTACATGGAAGGTCAATTCAAGGTCGTCCGGATCAATCGTCGTGACCTCGGGATGATCGGCGTGGATCTGTTCGAGCAAGGTATTGCGCGTGAAGTCATGCAGGTTCTCGACGCCATCCAGAAACGAAGCCCCCGCTGTTTGCCGGTGTACGCGTGCCAATTCAGCCAGCTGTTGGCGGTAGGCAAAACGATCACCGGGTGTCGCTGTTTGCAGCCACACGGGAAGGTTCGCCTGGAGGGTGTGCTCAAAGGTCGGGCTCGGCGCCGGGGCCTGGATGAACCAGGGCGTGGGGTCTGTGGTGTCGGCAATGCGCTGTTCCAAGGCGTTCAGGCCGTCGCTGGCCGGCAGCACGACGGTGCCGAGCGCTTCCAGTTGTTGGTTAAGCAGCAAGGCCGCGAGGGTGTCGAAGCTATTGCCGTCGGGCTCATAACGTTTGATGGTCACGCTGTCGGCCAGCACCTGGCGCGACAGGTCCCGCCCCCGCGCCTGGGTGAAGGCTTCAAGGGAATCATGGAACTCCAATGTGCCGTTGCTGCGGTACAGCATGACGTTTTGTGCCTGCACCACCAGCAATTCGGGTTCCATGATGTTGGCGGTGTGGCTGCCCTGGACGATGCTCGTTTCCAGGCAATAGGCATGCACCCCGCCTTGCACCGGCGTCGGGCGCGTTCTTTGGTCCGGGTAAGCGGTCAAGTGGTGCAGGGCTGTTTGTTGTTGCTGGTATTGGGTCGGTAACAGGCTGGCGGTGCTGCTCAAGCCTGTGGCCAACAGGTCGCCCAGCCATTGCCAGCGGATAGGGCCGGTATCGCCCGGCTGGTTCCAGTAATCTGTCAGAGCGTCCTGGAATACCGTCATCAGGGTGGGTGTCAGGTCGAGGATTTTTGCCTTGATCAGTTGCAAATCCGGCTCTCTGATCGCTTCGGCCTCATAGGTCAGGGGATGGGGCGCTCGGTTGGTCAGGAAGCAGCGGCGCCCGTCGATGACCGTGTCCGTGTCTAACAGCGTACCGCTGCCCACGTAATCGAGCGCCACATCCAGCAAGCGCTTAAGGTCCCAGCCCCCGACCAGGTTAGGGACCGCTAGCCGGGTAAGCTGCACGTCAAGGTCCAGCGGCGGGTATTGCTCTTTGATCGCTTTTTGCAGCATTTGCCCGAACACCGCTCTCAGGCTCGGGCGCGAGGCGAACTGACGGCTGACCGCCTGGGCCGGGGCGTCGCTGTGTTGGGTAAAGGTCGGGGGTGTGGGCGGCAGCGGGGGGGGCGTAGTTGGCATAGCAGATTCCATTCCGTGGCTGAAGAAGTGTCGTATCGGCCCAAGCATGGCGACTGGTTGGCGGGGAAAGGTGGTAGTCGATTACCGCAAGAGGGGAAACGCGCGCGAGATTGGCCTATCATCAGCGTCTTTATGAACTGATGAATGATCCTGATGACTGCCGACAACCTGAAAACCGTCCTTGAAGCCAGCGATATGCTTGAAATCGACGGGCTGCACGCCTTCGACTTCCAGCTCGCTGATGAAAAGCTGCTGATCACCGCCATGGACGGCCGTGCCGAAAAACGCTGGAGCTTCAGCACGGCGCAGGTGCAGGCCGCCACCTTCGACGAGCCCTTGCAAAGTTGGACCCTGACCGGTGAGTCGGGCGAGCACCGCCTGATCTGCATGAGCGCGTTCACCGGCAACAATAACGATGAGGACCCAGCCGATGATGATGCGTAAATTCTGGCCGCTGCTGATGGCCGGCAGTGTCGGTGCGATGTCGGTACACGCCGCACCGGCTGACACCTACGAGCTGTTGGTCGGCAGCTACACCGCCGGTACCAGCGAAGGCATTTACCGCGTGCAGTTCGACAGCCGCACCGGCCAATTCCAGGGCGCGCCGGTACTGGCGGCCAAGGCAGCCAACCCATCGTGGCTGACGGTCTCGAAGGATCAGAAACACCTGTTTGTGGTCAACGAAAACGGCCCAGGGCAGAAAGACGCAGTGGGGCGTGTGAGCAGTTACAGCATTGACCCGCAGAGCCACCAGTTGACCTTGATCAACCAGGTCCAGAGCCTGGGCAACGAGCCCACCCACTCCAGCGTCGCCGCTGATGGGCGCTACCTGTTCGTCGCCAACTATTCGGTGCTGCAAGATCCGGGCGGCAGCCTGGCGATCCTGCCGGTGGACGCCACCGGCAAGCTGTCTGCGCCCGTGCAGTTGAGCGGGCACCCCGCCAGCCGCGTGAACCCCGAGCGCCAGGCGTCCAACCATGTGCACTCGGTGGTGTCGTCGCCGGATGGCAAGTACGTGTTTGTGCAGGACTTGGGTGCCGACAAGGTGTTTGCCTACCGTTATGACCCCAAGGCCAACCACGAACTGCCGTTGACCCCGGCCAACCCGGCCTCGGTGCAATTGCCTCCAGGCAGCGGCCCGCGTCACTTGCTGTTCAGCGCAGATGGCAAGCATGCCTGGCTGACCACCGAGATGAGCGCCCAGGTCGCGGTGTTCGATTACCACGACGGTACGCTCACACAGACCCAGTTGCTGGACTATGCGCCGGGGCAGCCGGTGTCGGACAAAGCCGGCGCGGCGCTGCACGCGTCAAGCGATGGCAAGTTCCTCTACGTGAGCAATCGTGGCACGGCCAATCAGATCCTGGTGTTCAGCATCGACCCGGCCACTGCGCACCTCAAGCAGGTGCAGCAGCGCTCGGTGGAAGGCGATCACCCGCGAGAGTTCAGCCTGGACCCGAGCGGCAAGTTCCTGCTGATCGCCAACCAGAAGAGTAACGAAATCGTGGTGGTCGAACGTGACCCCAAGACCGGCCTGCTGGGTAAAACCGTGCAGAAATTGCCGATCGATGCGCCCAGCGACCTCAAGTTCCTGGTGCGTCAATAAGCCACAGGCCCCGCCATGCGGGGCCTGACCCTTAGTATTAATTGTATTAATAGCGGCTACTGTTTCAAAGCATTTCTAAGGTTCAACCCTCGGGCGTAAGTTGGGTTCCAAGGCCTTCCCCGGCCACCCAACCGAACGAACATAAGGGTTACCGACATGAACTTGAATCTCTTCTCCATCATCGCCGCCTCCGCCGTTTCCGCCACCGTGGCCCTGCCTGCCGCCGCCAGCGTGGAAGTCAGCGGCAAAAAATCCAGCACCAGCGCCTACACCCAGAAATACCTGCAACAGAGCGCCAACTTCTACGCCGCCCTGGATCACAAGACCCAGCAATGAGCGCTGATTGACCCTGCACACAAGCAGACGCCAAACCACTGGAACGTAAACGCGCGTTCGAGTGGTTTGGCGTTTGTGCAGCTGTCGAAGAAAAAAATGAGGTAATGGCGCATTGCCATGTGTTTAAATTGACGCTTAAATATTGACGCGCTCTTTCATGGAATCGACAGCATGGCACTTCGACTCGCCGCACTTATCCTCGCCCTTTATTCCACCCCGATCCTGTCATCCGTGCAGTTGACGGACGGCGAACCGGAGATCGCTCGCGAGCGGTTGTTGAGTCTGATCGAAGGCTAAGCCTTCGCCATCACGCCGATAAACAGTGGCGATTGCAGGAATTCTTCCAACCAGCGTTGCAACGCTTTGTACGGCGTACCGGCAAACCATTCGCGGTCCACGTGGGCAAACTGCCGTATAAACGGCGCAAGCGCCATGTCCGCCAGGCCAGGGTGGTCGGCCAGCAGATAGGCGCGCTGGGCCAGCAACCCCTCGAGCTTCTGCAAGAACACCTCGCCTTCGGCTCGATAGTGTTCCACCGGCTGCTCGGGATAGCGCTCGGGGTACTTGTATCGATTCAAGTGATGTTTAAAGGTTGAATCGTTCTCGGCGATCAGCTCAAGTACCGCTGGATCCCCCTGCAATAACCAGTTATCCGGATCATGCCGGGCCAAGGCCCATTGCATGATCGCCAGGCTCTCGTCGATCACCACGCCATCCACCACCAGCACCGGCACCGTGCCCTTGGGCGACAGTGCCAGCATCTCCGCCGGCTTGGCCTTGAGGCTCACCTCGACAATCCGCACCGCCACCCCCGAGTAGCGCAGCGCCAGGCGTGCGCGCATCGCATAGGGGCAGCGCCGGAACGAATACAGCAGCGCCTCGCTCACTTGACCTCCAGGGTGCTCAGGCCATTGCCCTGGCGCTTGACCTGGATCTGCACCGGGATGCGTTCGTGCATTTCCTGCACGTGGGAGATCACCGCCACCTTGCGCCCCTGGGCCTGCAAGCCGTCGAGGGCGTCCATGGCCAATTGCAGGGACTCGGGGTCGAGGCTGCCAAAGCCTTCGTCGATAAACAGCGATTCGATCTTCAAGGTGCTGGACGCCATCGACGCCAGGCCCAGGGCCAAGGCCAGGGACACCAGGAACGTCTCGCCGCCGGACAACGAATGCACCGAGCGCAGTTCATCGCCCATTTCCGTGTCCATCACCAGCAGGCCCAACATGCTGCCGCCGCGCTTGAGACGGTAGCGGCGCACCAGTTGGCGCAGTTGCACGTTGGCGTGGTGCACCAGCAGGTCGAGGTTGTAGGCCTGGGCAATCTTGCGGAAGGTATCGCCGGTGGCCGAGCCGATCAGTGCGTTCAGGCGTGCCCAGCGTTGCCACTCGTCATAGGCCTTGGCGATCTGTTCGGCCAGGGCACTGTTGGCGTCCTGGCGACGCTGGTCTTCGGACTGGCGCGCGCGCAGTTCGGCGCAGTGTTTTTCGCCGTCGGCCAAGTGTTGATTGAGCGCAGCCAGGGCGCCGTCGAGTTGTTCGGCGTCCAGGTTGCCGTTGTGCAGGGCCTGGTGTTCGGCGAGGCGTTGTTCGCGTTCCTGCAGCAATACCTTGGCTTGCTCGACGGCTTTTTCGCTGCTGTGCAGATGCTCGCGCAGCGTGGCGATGTGTGTGTCATCGAACGCCAGCAGACGCGCCAGGCCCTCGTCATCCAGCTCTGGGTGCAGGGCGCGCCATTCGTGGGTGCGGGTCTGGAGGGCCTGCTGCTCGGCTTCAAGGGATTGCCGGCGCTCCTGCCGGGCATTGAGGTCGGCGGCCAGCTGGATCAGTTGGTTGCAGATGTCCTGCAACTGCTGGTTGGCGTCCGTCTCGCTCTGGCGTGCCTGCACCACGGCCTGTTCCAGTTGTTGTTGCCAGTGTTCGGCGCTGGCGTGCTCGCCCAGCAAGGCCCCGAGTTTTTCCTGGGCGGCCTGTTGCTGCGCGGCCAGCTCGGTAAATTGCTGGTTCAGGGCCTCGAGCTGCTGTTGGCGATGCTGCTGGTGCGTGTGCTCTTTCTCGATGGCCTGCTGGCGTTCCTGCTGCTCGGCCAGCTCATCCTTCTGATGGCCCAGTTGTTCAAGGCGTTGGCTGACCTGCTGGTCCAACTGCATAAAGGTCGCGGCCGGGTCGCTGCGCAAGCCTTCCAGGGTGTCGGCGGGGAGCAGGTTGGCGAAGGCGTTGAGTTCTTCGTCGAGGCGCTCGCGGTCGTTGGACAGCTCGCGCTGTTGATCCAGCATTAATTGGCGGGTCTGCTGGCTACTGTCCTGAGCGGCTTGCAGTTGTTGCTGCAAGCGCCCGGCGTTTTGCTGCAGGTTGAGCAGGGCGGCCTGGCGCTGTTCGTCCTGGGTGATGCTTTGGGTCAGTTGGCTGAGTTGCTGGGCCAACCAATGGCTGCGTTTGGCTGCGTCCTGATTGAACAGCGAGGCCGCCAGTGGGTGTGCGTCCAGGCTGGGCTGGAGCGCCTGCTGTTGGGTGACCAGGTGTTCCTGTTGTTGCAGGAATTCTTTCTGCTGGGCGATCAGGCCGCCGACTTCACCGCGCAGTTCGGTGAGTTTTTCCTTGAGGGTATCGACCGCTTTCTGCGCCGTGGCCTCTTCGTTGTCGTCGTGGCGCCCGAGGCTCTGCAGCAGGGCTTCGGGCTGGTGGTACGGGTGTTCATGGCTGCCGCACACCGGGCAGGGCTGGCCGTCCTGCAATTGTTCGCGCAATTCCTCGACGCTGGCGCTGCGGGCCAGGCGCTGGCGCTCCAAGAGTTGCTTGGTCACCGTCAGGGTCTGTTCAGCCACGGCCAGCTCGGCCTTGGTTTGCAGGCCGGTCTGGTTCAGTTGGTCGCGTTGCTGGGCGGCATCGGCGAGCTTTTGCGTGAGGGCAACGGCTTGCTGCTCCAGTTGCTGCTGGCTGTCCCACAGGCGTGACAGGTCTTCGAAGGCGCGCTGCTGCTTGCGATTGTCCTGCAACAGGCTGGCCAGCAGTTGCACCTGTTCGGCCACGGCATGGGGTTCGGCGCCGGCTTCTTGATACAGCAGGTCGAGGGCTTCGCGTTGCTGGGCAAATTTTTCTGCGGCGCTGGTCGCACGCTGTTCAAGTTGTGGCAGTTCGGCCTGGCCTTTTTTCAGGCGATTTCCGATCAGCATCAACTGTTGCAAGCGATCGCGGTAGGCGTTCCAGGCATCGCTGAGCGGGGCGAGGGCGCTGCTGCGTTCAAGTTCGGCGGCCAGGCGTTGCAAGCGCTCGGCAACGTGGGCGTGTTTGTCCTGCAAACCCTTGAGCAGCGTCTGGCCTTCGGCACAGGCGGCTTCGTGTTGCTGTTTTTCCTCGTTGCGCTTGGCCAGGTCTCTGGTCAGGTGGGCAAGGGTGTTTTGTGCTTCAAAGGCCTGGCGCAGCAACGGCACCGCATCGCCCTGGGCCTTGAGCGCTTCGGCCAGTGCCGCCTGGGCGGATGCCTGCTGCTGTTGGGCCTGCGCCTGGCGGGTATGCAATTCGGCCTGTTGCTCGATGTGCGCCTGAATCTGCGTAGCCAGCGGTGTGAGCAAGGTGTCGAGTTCTGCCTGGCGCGCAAACTGATGCCGCTGCGGCGCCAATTGGTCCAGGCGGCTCAGGTCTTGGCGCTGTGCATCCTGGCTGTCCCAATCGGCCTGTGCGCGCTGGAGCTGCTCGGTGGCACTGCGCTGGCGGTCCTGCCATTCGCGCAGTTCCTTGAGCCAGGTGTGCTGCAACTCCAACTGCTTGAGCTGCGCCTGCTGGGTCTTGAGCTGCTGCTGGGCCGCGTCGAATTGCTGGTCCAGTTCGGCGCGCGCTTCAGGGGCCAGGGGCACTACGCCGGTAGCCTGGTCCTGCAGGTGTTTGTGCGTATCCTTGGCCTCCTTGGCCTTGTCGAATGCGCGGCGGCCGAGCTGGGTGTACAGCGCGGTGTCGGTGAGCTTTTCCAGCAGTTCGCTGCGCTCATTGTCGTTGGCCTTGAGGAAGGCGCTGAACTCGCTTTGCGCCAGCAACACCGCGCGGGTGAACTGCTCGAAGTTCAGGCCCAGGGCCAGTTCCAGCTGGGTTTTGTATTCGGTCTTCTGGCTGGCCAGCAGTTGGTCGCTGTCCAGGTCGATCAGGCTCTGCCGACTGTTCTGCAATTTGCCGCTGGCCTTGTCGCGGGCGCGATTGGCTTCCCAGCGCGCCCGGTAGCGACGGCCGCTGACACCGACAAAGTCCACTTCGGCGTAGCCGCCACCGGTGCCACGCCGGATCAGGGTGCGTGGATCGCCGATGGAAATATCGCTGTCGGCATCCGGCATCTTGGCCTGGCCGGTATCGCCCAGGCGTGGCACGGCGCCAAACAGCGCCAGGCACAGGGCATCGAGCAGGGTGCTTTTACCGGCGCCGGTCGGCCCGGTAATCGCGAACAGCCCGGCACTGGCCAGGGGCTCGGCAGTAAAGTCGATCTCGAACGGCCCGGCCAGGGAGGCGAGGTTTTTCAGGCGGATGGCAAGAATCTTCATGGCTGTTCACCTGCCTGTTGCACTTCCTGGAGCAGCACGGCGAAATCCTTCAAGGTCTGTTCATCCACTTCACTGCCGTAGCTGTCCTGCCAGGCACGGCTGAACAATTCCTGGGGCGTGAGCTGGTCGAGTTCGATCAGTGCGTCTTCGTTGCTGTCGTCGCGGCGGCCTTGGCCGGCGTATTCGGCGGCGATGCGCACCAGGCGCACGGCCTTGCCTTGCAGGGCGGTTTCGATTTGCTGGCGCAGGTCCGGTTGCGGTTCGTCGAGGCGTACGCGCACTTCCAGCCAGGGATGGCGCTGGGTTTCGGCGAGCAGGTCGATATCGGGCAGCTCTGCCAGCTGTTTAAGAATATCCGCCAGCGGCGCGGCTTCCAGGCGTTGCAGGTCGACCGAGCGGGGAATCAGCAGCGGTTCGACACTCGCCAGGCATTGGCCTTGGAACGTCACATCGAGAATCTGGTGCTTGTAGCCGATTTCGGAAAACGACAGTGGAATCGGTGAGCCGCTGTAGCGAATGCGCTCCTCGCCATTGACCTTTTGCGGCTTGTGCAAATGCCCGAGGGCAACATAGCCGACACTTTTGTCGAACAGTGTGGCCGGCAGCGCCTCGGCGTTGCCGATGATCAGGCTGCGCTCGGAGTCTTCCGACACCGAACCACCGGCCATGTGCGCATGGCTGATGGCAATCAGCGCCTGGCCTTTTTTGCGTTTGGCGTTGGCGGCGGCGATCAGCCATTCATGTACCTGGCCGATACCCTGCAGGTAGTCATCACCCAGGTGGGCACCGGTGACTTCCGCCGGGCGCAGGAACGGCAGCGCCAGGCACCACGCGGCGACCTTGCCCTTGGCATCCGGCAGGGGAATCAGCAGGCGTTCGGCGTCCAGCTGGCCGTCGTCCAGCCACAGCACGCGGCCCAGCGCATGGGTGCGCAGGCGCCGCATCAACGGCGCGGGCAGTTCGATGCGCGAGCCGGAGTCGTGGTTGCCGGCGATCATCACAATGGTCAGCTTGGGGTTTTGTTCGTGGGCGCTGATGATGAAATCGTACAGGCGCTCCTGGGCCTTGAGCGGCGGGTTGACGGTGTCGAAGATATCGCCGGCGATCAACAGCACATCGGGTTGCTGGGCCGCGATCTGGCGCAGCAGCCACTCGAGGAAGCAGGCGTGTTCGAAGTCGCGTTCCTGGCCGTGGAGGTTTTGGCCCAGGTGCCAGTCGGAGGTGTGGAACAGACGCAAGGCGAACTCCGTAGAGGAAAAGAGGATGAATGGCCGCCGAAAACAAAGCAGGGCGATAAAGCTGGAGAGTTTACCTGTAAATACCCTGTTACCAGGCGCGCTTGGAACTGACCGCTGATGAACATGCACTCAAAACAGGTCCCACCTGAAGGTGGGATACCTATGAACTGTTTGAAGGATAAATTGAATATGAGTGCAATTAATCCCGGTGGTGATCACCTTCTTTACTCGTTCACCTTACCTCCCGTACATCATCAGTCGCCGGAAAAAAAAAGCGAGCCAAAGGAAACACCAATGAATCCCAGGGATTGGCTTGAAAGTGTGACCAATGAAAAGCGCGATCCAAAACTGGCTGAGGCTGGCGCTGATTACGCGCGGTTTATGGTCAACTGGTTCGATTCCGGAAAACCCACATAAGGAGCCGATGCAGGAGTGCTCATCGGCATTGTCTGCCAATCAGTAAGGCCTGCTTTAACGCCTTTAGACGGTGGATGTCCTTTGATTGATTATTTCCACGCCCCACGCGGGAATATTCAAAGGAGGGCGTCCACCCTGGATGCGGCCCGCCGCTCCGTCGGCGAGGCTATTGGCGCTGCTGATCAAATGCACGTCCTGCAATTTTAACGAACTATGGATTGCTGGCCTTTAACAATACAGGTCCCCCAGGCAGCACAAGTCAAATCTGGGAGGGCTTATTTGGGATACAGCGGCGGCAAACTGGTGGTGTCCGTCGCCGGGCCCTGCTCGCGCTCGGCCATGGGGATGGCCTTGACCGCACGCCACAGTTCTTCACCCAGCCAGTATTGACCGCTCTCGCTGTACAGCGCGCCATTGAGCCCATCCAGTGCATCCGACAACGGCACAAACCGTGCCGCCATATCCGCCAGGGTTTCCGGCTGTTGCCGCGCCCAGGCATCCAGTGCCTGGCGGGTGGCCTGGGGGTCGTTGGCCTGGGTGGCACGCTTGAGGTCGTCGAGCAGGGTGCGCGGGCTCGGGCCGGTTTGCGCGGCGCGCAGTACCGCCGGTTGCCGACGGGCCCGCCACCACAGGCCGAAGCCCAGCAAGGTGGTGCAGGCCAGGAGCAGGGTGCTGAGTTGCCACAGCCACAGGCGGCTGTCGTCCGGTGCGGTGATGATGGTCGGGATGGCCGGCGTGTCCACCGCCAGGCTGGGGTTGTTGGCCACTTGCAAGGTGCGGGCCGGCAGGCTGGTGCGTTCCAGATGGTCCTCGTGGGTGTTCCACCACACCACCTCGACGGCAGGCAGTTCCAGGGCGCCGACACGGTTGGGCACCAGGGCCTCACGGTCTTCGCGACTGCCGATCAGGCCACGGTCACTGGTCTGGTTGCCGAGCACCGGCTGGTCAGGGTAGCGGCGCAGGCCGTTGATGTCGGTGCTGGGCAGGGCCGGCAGTTGGGCGCTGGACAGGCCTTCGGCCTTGACGATCAGGCTGCGGGTCAGGGAATCGCCGACTTGTACATGTTCCGGCTCCGGGTTCCAGCTCTCGGTGAGCGTGAGGCTGCGAGCCGGCAACCAGGGCGCATCGACGGGGTACAGCGCGGGCTTGGGCTTGACCGCCAGTGGCAGCGCCGCCGAACTCACATGGATCAGCTTGCCGGGCTTGGTGCCCTGCAGTGTGTTTTCCTGGGGCGGACGCGACTCCACCAGCGTGGCGCTGAACGTCTGCGCGGGAATCTCCAGGGTGCCGCTGTGCTGCGGGTAGATCGCGTAGCGGGTTTCGATCACGCCATGGCGGATGCTGTTGATGACCTTTTCATAGGTGCGCGACTCGCCCAACTGTTCGACACGGGCATCGGGGATCTGC
Source organism: Pseudomonas sp. JV449 (assembly GCF_032424295.1). Taxonomy (NCBI): domain Bacteria; kingdom Pseudomonadati; phylum Pseudomonadota; class Gammaproteobacteria; order Pseudomonadales; family Pseudomonadaceae; genus Pseudomonas; species Pseudomonas sp. JV449. The sequence continues at coordinate 188,347 of NZ_VYKD01000014.1, forward strand.
AACGGCGTCAAGCTGCTGTCGTCATACAGCGACACCGAGTGGTACACGCGCACGGTCAACAGTGCCTGGGCCTGGACGTACACGCTGGTCTGGTCGAGGTTGGCTTCGACAAACACCGGGGCCAGTTCGGCGTTGGTGTCCTGGCTGGTGGTTTCCAGCACTTGCAGGCTGATCGGCTGGGTCGTGTACTCACCCACTTGCAGCGGCGGAATCACCACCGTGCCGTTCTGTTTGGGCAGCAGGGTAATGATCCAGCGTGTGGTCGCATGGTTATCGCCACCCAACGTCGTGAGTTGGTTGAGCTGGCGCGTGCCACTGACTTCGAATTGCGCATCCAGGGGCGACAGGTCGGGCTTGCCGAACTGGGTGACATCGCTGGATTCCACCGTCAGTTCCACCGTTTCCCCGGAATTGAGACGGTTGCGGTCGACGCTGGCGACCAGGCTGGCCGCCTGGGCGTGGCCTGCCGACAACGCGAGCAGAAGCAGAAGGGTGGTGCGGCGGCTCATCGAGTCTTGTCCTGATGCTGTTGCTGTTCGTACCAGAATTTGCGTCGCAGCAGTTCGCCGGGATTGTCCGGGATCTCCTGCAGCCATTGTTCCAGGGCCTGGCGGTGTTCACCGTCGAGGTTGGCGTCGGCAGCAAGCAGCGGCGGGGTGGTGGTGTGCTCATCGCCCAACTCGCTGCCCGGCACGTCGTTGCCAGCGGCTGGCGGCGGGGTGCCGGCCTGGGTATCGCCGGTGCCGGCTTCGCCCTGGCCCTGGGACGACTGCTCACCACCTGTGGCATTTTGCCCAGTGGCGCCCGGTTGCGCAGTTTGGCCGGGTTGGGTGGTTTCGTCATCCTCGTTTTTTGCCTGCGTTTGCGGCTCGGGTTCTGTCTGTTCCTGGATCAGGGCTTCTACCAGGGCCTTGTTTTTCAGTGCCGGTTGCAGGTCGGGCTGGGCTTCCAGGGCTTGTTCGTAGGCGTCGATGGCCGCTTCGAGTTCACCGGACCTGGCCAGGGCGTTGCCGCGATTGTAGTGGGAATAGGCGTCATTGCCCTCGGCAAACCGCTTGATGGCCTCGGCATAGTTGCCGGCCGCGTACAGGGCGACGCCTTGCCACTGCGGATCCTGGAAGTGCTCTGCGGCCTCGGCGGGGCGTTTCTGCTTGAGCAGGTATTGGCCTTGCTGGTCCGGCCGCAGCCACAAATCCTGGAATTCAAAGGCATAGCTGGGTTGTGGCGCGCCCAACAGCAGAAGCGGTAAAAAGAACAACCAGCCGCGCCGCCCGGCGCAGGCGGCCAGCAGCAACAGCGGCAGCAGCAGCCAGTATCCCTGGTCGGCCCAGGTGTCGAGGTGCAGTAACTGGCCGTCGTTGCGCAGGGCTTGGGGCGGGTCCAGCACGCCGAGCTGGCGCAGGTCTTTATCGTCCAGGCGTGCGGCCCGGTAGCGGCCGCCCATTTCGTTGGCGAAGGCCTTGAGTGTCGGGCTGTCGAGGCGCGGTACCAGGATCGCGCCTTGTTCGTCCTTGAGGAATTCGCCGCTTTCCTGGGTCACCGGCGTACCTTCACGGCTGCCGATGCCCAGGATCGACAGGCTCGGCGCCTGGTTGCCCTGCAGCAGCAGGCGAATGCCCTGGCGTTCCTGTTTGGACAGCGATGAGCCGACCAGCAGCAGGCGACCCTGGCCCAGGCCGCCATGCTTGAGCAGGTCCAGGGCTTTCTCCACCGCCAGGTCGGCGCGGTGGCCGGACTCCGGCATGATCGAGGGGCGCAGGGCGTCGAGCAGGTTGCGGCTGGTGGCCAGGTCGTCCGACAGCGGCACCAGGGTGTGGGCGCTGCCGGCATACACGACGATGGCGGTTTGCGCATCGCTGCGCGCCTGCAACAAGTCATAGAGCTTGCGCCGTGCCTGTTCGAGGCGGTTGGGCGGGCTGTCGGTGGCGAGCATTTCCGGGGTCAGTTCGAGCAGCACCACCAACGGGTCGGAGGGTTTCTGGCTGGTTTGTTCAACCCGTTGCCAGCTGGGACCCAGCAACGCCAGCACCGCCAACAGCCAGGCGAGGCCCAGCAACACCCACGGCGATTTGCTTTCGCGCCCGCTGCCACCGCTGAGCAGTACGGCGTGAAAGGCCGGCGGCAGGATCATCTGCCAGCGCCCGGCGCGCTTTTGCCGATGCCACAGTTGCCACAGCAACCAGCCGAGCAGCGGCAGCAGCAACAGCCACCAGGGACGGAACCAATGTGGCCACAGGGCGATCATCGACGCCTCCGTAGACGCAGGCGTTTAAGGCGCTGGCGCCATTCCGGATGCTGTTGCAGGAAGATTCCCTTGCTCGACAGTTTGTTGAACCCGCGTTGCAGGGCGTTGTTTGGCCAGCGTTCGTGGATCACCAGCAACATGCTCAGGATCAGCGCCAGGGCCAGCGGTCCGCTGTACAGCGCCTGCGCCGGGCGTGCCTGGGTCGGTTGCTGTTCGACGGGCTCGAGCTTGTCCAGTGTCTGCTTGATCGCTTCCAGCTCCTGGCCATCGCGGGCACGGAAGTATTGGCCGCCGGTGGCCTCGGCAATCGCCCTGAGTGCCGGCTCGTCGAGGTCCAGGCTCGGGTTGACGCCAAGGATGCCCAGGGAACCGGTTTGCTCAGGGTCGGCGCCGATGCCGATGGGGTAGATCTTCACCCCTTCTTCGGCCGCCAGGCGCGCGGCGATCAGGGGCGCGATCTGCCCGGCGTTGTTGGCGCCATCGGTGACCAGGATCAGCACGCGGCTTTGCGCAGGCCGCTGACGCAGGCGTTTCAGCGCCAGGCCTATGGCATCGCCAATGGCGGTGTTCTTGCCGGCGATGCCGATGCGCGCCTCATCCAGCCAGGTGCGCACGGTGCGGCGGTCAAAGGTCAGCGGTGCCTGGAGGTAGGCCTGGCTGCCGAACAGGATCAGGCCCACGCGGTCGCCTTCGCGGCCTTCAAGGAAGTCGCCGAGCAGGTGCTTGACCAGGTTCAGGCGGCTGACGTCTTCGTCCTGCCAGTGCATGTCGGGAAAGTCCATGGAGCCGGACACGTCCACCGCCACCAGCAAATCGCGGCCGCTGGCGGCAATCGGCAGTGGCTCGCCCAGCCATTCCGGGCGCGCAGCTGCGCTCAGCAGCAGCAGCCACAGCACCACGAAGGGCGCCTGTTGACGCCAGCCCGGCAGGTTCACCCGCGCACGGCGGCGGGCCAGGCTTTCGAGATCGCCGAGGTAGCTGACTTTAAGGGCGGGCTCGCCGCTGTCGGCCGCCGGCAGGATGAACCGCATCACCCAGGGCAAGGGCAACAGGACGAAGATCCACGGCCAGGCGAACTCAAACATGTTTGCGAATCCAGGTGTCGACCGCTTGGGTCAGGCCGGCGATGGCCTTGTCGTCGAGTTTGCATTCGGGTTTGTAGGCACCCTCCACCAGCACCATCCAGCGCGTGAGGCCGGCGGCCGGGCAACGGTTGTCGAGGAATGCCAGCCATTTGCGGCCGTTGAGGGTATGGCTCTGGCTATAGGGATAGTCGTTGCGGCACAGGCGCTTGAGCAGGCCATTGAGCTGTTGCAGCCAGGCACCGGCGGGCGCGCCATCGTAGGGTTTGGGCATCAGCGCCAATTCCGCCAGGGCGGCGATGCGCAGCGGGTCCAGCGGCTGTTCGGCACGGGCCAGGGGGCGTCGAGTCGGCAAGAAGCGGCGCAGCGACCACAACCCCCAACCCAGCAGCGGGATGACCAGCAGCAACAGCCACCAGCCCGGCGCGGGCGGCCAGAAGCCGATGGGCGGCGGGGCGATCAGCGGTTGCAGTTGGTCGAGGCTGCTCATTGCTTTTTAACCGGGCGTTGCGGGTTGAGGTATTCGCGCAGTTGTTCGACCATTTCGCTCTGGGTGCTCAGGGGCATCAGCAGGATCCGCAGTTTCTGCGCGAGCAGTTCCCAACGGGCGATGCGCGCTTCGGCCTGGGCCTTGTAGGCCTGGCGCAAATCGAAGTTCAGCGTATCCAGTTCCAATTGCGCCCCGCGTTGCGCAAAACGCAGCAGCCCGGCGGCGGGGAGGGCGTGGTCCAGCGGGTCGGAGATCGGCAACAGCAGCAAGTCGCAATGGCGTGACAGCAGGCTCAATTGCTGCTCGGCGCCCTCGGTGAGGGCACGTTCGTCGCAGATCACGATTACCAGGCTGCCGGGACGCAGCACTTCGCGGCCACGGCGCAGGGCCATGCCCAGGGCGTCGGCCTCCGGGCGGCTTTCGGTGTCCAGGCTCTGGTTGACGCGCACCAGGCGGTTGAGCAATTGCAGCAGGCTTTGCTTGCTGCGGCGCGGCTTGATTTCGTAGTGCTCGTTGTCGCCAAACACCAGCCCGCCGACGCGGTCGTTATGCCCCAACGCGGCCCAGCCGATCAGGCTGGCGGCTTGAGCGGCGAGCACCGACTTGAACATCTGCCCCGAGCCGAAAAACAGCCGGCAACTTTGCTCCACCATGATGAAAATCGGCCGTTCGCGTTCTTCGTGGAACAGCTTGGTGTGGGGCTCCTGGGTGCGTGCGGTCACGCGCCAGTCGATGGTGCGCACATCATCGCCGGCCTGGTACACGCGCACCTGGTCGAAGTCGACACCGCGCCCGCGCAGCTTGGAGTGGTGCAGGCCAATCAACGGGCTGCGCTGGCTTGGCGTGGAAAACAGCTGTACTTCGCGCACGCGGTGGCGCATCTCGATCAGCTCGCTGAGCGTGACGCGCACCCCATCGCTTGCGTTCATCGACTTCAAGCGACGGCAACGACGTCGAGAATGCGTTGCACCACACGGTCCTGGTCAATCCCGGCCGCTTCGGCTTCGAACGACAGGATGATGCGATGGCGCAGCACGTCGAACAGCACCGCCTGGATGTCTTCCGGGCTGACAAAGTCGCGACCGGCCAGCCAGGCATGGGCGCGCGCGCAGCGATCCAGGGCGATGGAGCCACGGGGGCTGGCGCCGTAGGCGATCCATTCGGCCATTTCCGGGTCGAACTTGGCCGGGGTGCGCGTGGCCATGACCAGTTGCACCAGGTATTCCTCCACCGCATCGGCCATGTACAGGCCGAGGATTTCCTTGCGCGCGGCAAAGATCGCCTGCTGGCTGACGCGGCGCTCGGGCTTGGTTTCGCCGTTGAGGGCTTCGCCACGGGCCTGTTGCAGGATGCGCCGTTCGACGGCCGCGTCGGGGAAGCCGATCTTGACGTGCATCAGGAAACGGTCGAGCTGGGCCTCGGGCAGCGGGTAGGTGCCTTCCTGCTCGATGGGGTTTTGCGTGGCCATCACCAGAAACAGCGGGGACAGGTCGTAGGTACTGCGCCCGACGCTGACCTGGCGCTCGGCCATGGCCTCCAACAGCGCCGATTGCACCTTGGCCGGGGCGCGGTTGATCTCGTCCGCCAGCACCAGGTTGTGGAAGATCGGCCCTTGCTGGAACACGAAACTGCCGGTTTCCGGGCGATAGATCTCGGTGCCGGTGATGTCGGCGGGCAACAGGTCGGGGGTGAACTGGATACGATGGAACTGCGCTTCGATGCCTTCGGCCAGCTCTTTGATCGCCTTGGTCTTGGCCAGGCCCGGCGCGCCTTCCACCAGCATATGGCCGTCGGCGAGCAGGGCGATCAGCAGGCGATCGATGAGTTTTTCCTGGCCGAGAATCTGCGTAGAAAGAAAGGTTCGCAGCGCGAGCAGCGCTTCACGATGTTCCATCGATGACGGTTCCTGGAGAGATGAGCCTGTGCGTCATGTAACAAACGACAGCCTGGGGCGCCTACTTTAATGCATGGCAGGGGGTGGCGACTAACGGCACGCGGGGTATTTTTAGCAAAACTTGTAGGAAAATTGTGTGAGAGGCACAAAGGACGGCGAGCAGGCGTGTCCGCTCACCGCCTCTGCTTCAACGGCAGGGCACCCCGGGATGCCAAGGCTGGCTATGCACGGCAGAGTTGAGATCCGGGCGTTTGTCGAGGCTGTAGAAGTTCTGTTTGTAGGCCATGCCGTTGTACGACACCGCCTCTGCGTAGGTTGAATACACCTTGGTGGGCGACCACGCCGGAATGTCGCGGCAACTGCCCGAAGGTGGCGGGGCCTTGACGGTGATCGGTTTTTCCAGTCGCAGCGTACCGCCGCGCCCGTCACTGACCACGACACTGACGATGACGCGGGTATCGCCGGTGACCGCAGGGGCGGTGAGGGTGACGCTGCGGGTATTGCCGATGGTGCCGGTGAAGCCGGTCGGGCGCGTCCACGTGTAGCTCATCGCGTCGCCGTCAGGGTCGCTGGTGTTGGCGATGAAGCTCACAGCCTTGCCCGAATCGACCGTTTCGCTGCCCTGCAGGCTGCCGACGGGTGGGCGGTTGGCGGGGGTGCCGGTGGTCACCGTGAGGCTGTGGCTGGCCGTCGCACGGCGATCGCGTTCATCGGTGACGGTCAGGGTGATGACGCGTGTTCCCGCCGTATTCGGAGCAATAAAGCTGCTGGATGCTTGCGCCGAAAAGTCCGGGTTGAAGCCAGTGGCCGCCCAGGCGAAGCGCAAGCCTTGGCCCGTGGAGGAGGCCCCCGATAGCAGCACCGCCTTGCCGGCCTCAACACTGGAAGGGCCGGTGATCCTGGCGACCGGCAGCCCGTTGCCGCAGGTGCCCAGGCGCCGCCAGGGTTTGGCGGCGCCGGTTTCAACAAAGTTCAGATCGGGGCGAGCGTTTTGCGTCCAGTGCGCCACTTGGTAGTTGTAACCGCTGTAGGAGACTTTTTCGCCAGCGGAGGCATATACCTTGCTCGCAATCCAGGGGGCGGCGCAGTCGCCGACCGGAGGCGCGTCAGGGGCCTTGATGGTCATGTTTTCCCTCAGGTTGAGGGTGTGGGTGCCGTCGGACACCGCCACGGAAATCGAGGTCAGGGTATCGGCGGTTACGGGCGGGGCGGTCAATGCCAAGGTCGGTCCATCCCCGTCCGGAGGGGTAAACCCGTCGGCATTCCAGCGATAGGTCAGCGGTTTTTGCGTGGGCGATTGCGCATAGACATGGCCGTTGAACGTCTCTCCCGATTTGGCTTGCTCGGGGATGGCCAGCCGGCCCGTGGGCGGTTGGCCGGCGCCGTCGGCAAGCAGTTTGCGGATGGCGGCCTCCAGGTCCGGTTGCACGCCAATCTCGGTACGGTTGCCGTTGGCTTGTGGATAGCCGGTCTCCACGAGGATTCTGCGCAGTTCCTTGGGGGCGAGATTGCCCAGGCCATTGGCCCGCGCCACACCTTGCAGCGATGCCATCACCCCGGCAATGATCGGGTTGGCGGAGGAGGTGCCGCTGTAGGTGTGGGTATAGGCGCTGGTGGGGTTGGCGGTGGTCCAGGTCGTCGTGGTGACGGAGCCGCCCCAACTGAACAGGTCGACGCGTCTGCCGTATTGGGAGTAATAGGCTCTCAAACCGCTCGTGGGGGACACGGCGCCCGCGTAGATGCTGCCGGAATCGAATCTGTTGCGATCAAAGTAGCCGTTGAAGTAGGGGTGGTCCAGGTTGATATTGCCGTTTGCCGCAGCCAGTACGACATGCACACCTTTTTCCATCGTCAGGTAGGTGATGATGTCGCGTACCATGCTGTTGTATTCCAGGGGCATGTAGCAGTTCTGGGTGCAGCCGACTGCTGGAAAGGGCGTGTAATTCATATGCACGCCCAGTTGCAACACATCGCCGGGGCTCAGTTGTTCGGCGGTTTGCAGCAATCGGCTGGGGCCATATTGCGAATAGCCCAGTTGTGCATGGGGCACGATGCCGGTGGTGCCGAAGCCGTTGTCCCTGGAGCCTATGGTGCCGACGCTGGCCGTGTCGTGGTAGCCAGTAAGAGCCCCTGCATCGACTTCCAGAAAAGGTTTGGGCAGGTCCACGTGGTTGTAGGCCCAATGATCGATCTCCGAAGAGATCACCCGCATGTTGTAGCCCTTGCCACCGGGTACGGTCCAGGCCTTCACCGCGTTTACACCGCCGATGTTGTAGGGCGGCACGGCTTGTCGGCCAAGCAGGTAGTGCTGGCGTCCGGTATGGTCCGGTATGCTGCCGCGCGCACTGCCTGCGATGGGTTCGGCCTTGTCGTCGTGCATGCCCTCCACCACGGGTTCAAAGTCGACGTCTTCTATGGCCGGGTCTTGCTTGAGTTGGTGGCGCAGTGCGTCAGCCTGCCTGTGGCTCAAGTGGCGCGTGTCGACGATGTAGTAGCGGTCCAGCCGATGGCGGCGCAGGGCTTCTGCATCCGCCAGCGTGCGGGCCTTGCTCGGCGTTACCAGCGGCTTGATGTTGGGCACGCGGTGCTGGAAGGTGCTGGAGGGGTCGACGAGGTCCTGAAGATTTCGCGACCTAGATCCGTCGTCTTTGATCAGCAGAATCAAGTGTGAATAGTCAGTGTTGGCTGCGGATGCCGCCAGCGCTGATGAAACCGTAGCCAAAAGGCCAATGGCCAGGAACTTGCTGAGGGATTTCATCGAGGCACCCGTGCAGTCACCGTTGCTTTGCTCAGCTAAGGCCGGAAACACGGGGCCGGGTACTGTTAGAAATAACAGTACCGACCAACGGTCAAGGGCATCGGTGAAGGCTGCGCCAGTGCGATTCAGGCGCGGATGTAGGTGCCGGTGCCCTTGAGGATGTTTTGCAGGGTTTGTTCCACTTCTGCCATCTCCGCTGCGGCGGTGGCGTGGGTTATCTCCAATTGGTCCTTGCCGCCCAGTGCATCGGCATCGCCCGCTGCCAGCTCTACCCGCAATGTCGTGTCGCTGAGGGTGACTTTCAGCCCATCCAGGGTCGACGGCTCATAGTCCCAGGTCAGTTCCACTTCGTCTTCGTCGGGGTAGCGGGTGAGCATGAACATCTCGCCGTTCCTGCCGTGGCAGCAGAGCATGGCCATGTTGTCTTCTTCGTCGTCGCACGGGGTGGCCATCAGGGCGTCGGTTTTCAGTTGCAGCATGGGGAATCCTGTCTGGGGTAGGGCGTTGCGTAGGCAATTGTGCCATTGCGGCGAATTTTGTGCTGCTTCCTGTGTCAGACCCAGCGCATGACCTGACGGGCAATACCGGTCATTTTCGGTACTCGGGGCGGGGAAAATAGCCGGTTTTTCTACCGGGAATTCCGGGTTGCCCAAGTCGCAACCCCACGCCTGCGTACCGATGACCGAATATGTCGCAGCATCGCAAGCACCCGGCTTCCCACACTCGTTAAGCTGCGCAACGGATGTGCACGTGCCAGGCGCCTGACCTGCCCGTCGTACCGTCACCCGGCAAGGTGCGCATCTTATGGAAGTTGTATGTGACCTCATTGTCTTGTCCAGCTTCACCCACCTGTCACCCTGATTCGTTTATGGTGCTTAACTCGTTACCTGCGAACAGAGCTGACGGTCTCCCCACCAGGGGATAACACGCGACGCTTCCATCAATAACAAGCCCAAGCGGAGTACCACAGATGGCGTTCTTCACCGCAGCCAGCAAGGCCGACTTCCAGCATCAACTGCAAGCGGCACTGGCGCAGCACATCAGTGAACAGGCACTGCCACAAGTGGCGCTGTTCGCTGAACAATTCTTCGGCATCATTTCCCTGGATGAACTGACCCAGCGTCGCCTTTCCGACCTGGCCGGTTGCACCCTGTCTGCCTGGCGCCTGCTTGAGCGCTTTGATCACACCCAACCGCAAGTGCGGGTCTACAACCCCGATTACGAACGTCATGGCTGGCAATCTACCCACACTGCGGTCGAAGTGCTGCACCATGACCTGCCATTCCTGGTGGACTCGGTACGCACCGAGCTGAACCGCCGTGGCTACAGCATCCATACCCTGCAGACCACCGTGCTCAGCGTGCGCCGTGGCAGCAAGGGCGAGTTGCTGGAAATCCTGCCCAAGGGCACCCAGGGCGAAGGCATCGAGCAAGAATCGCTGATGTACCTGGAAATCGACCGCTGCGCCAACGCCGCCGAACTGAACGTGCTGAGCAAAGAGCTTGAGCAGGTACTGGGCGAAGTGCGCGTGGCCGTGGCCGATTTCGAACCGATGAAGGCCAAGGTTCAGGAGCTGCTGGATGGTATCGACGCCAGCCCGTTCGGCATCGACGGCGAAGAGAAAGCCGAGATCAAGAACTTCCTGGAATGGCTGGTGGGCAACCACTTCACCTTCCTCGGCTATGAAGAGTTCGTGGTACGTGACGAGGCGGACGGCGGTCATATCGAATATGACGCCAGCTCGTTCCTCGGTCTGACCAAGCTGCTGCGCGCCGGCCTGACCGCCGACGACCTGCGCATCGAAGACTACGCCGTGTCGTACCTGCGCGAGTCGACCGTGCTGTCGTTCGCCAAGGCCGCGCACCCAAGCCGTGTGCACCGCCCGGCTTACCCGGACTACGTGTCGATCCGCCAGATCGATGCCGACGGCAAGGTGATCAAGGAATGCCGCTTCATGGGCCTCTACACCTCGTCGGTGTATGGCGAAAGCGTGCGCGTCATCCCGTATATCCGCCGCAAGGTCGCGGAAATCGAGCGTCGCTCGGGCTTCCAGGCCAAGGCGCACCTGGGCAAGGAGCTTGCTCAAGTCGTTGAAGTGCTGCCCCGTGACGACCTGTTCCAGACCCCGGTCGACGAGCTGTTCAGCACCGTGATGTCGATCGTGCAGATCCAGGAACGCAACAAGATCCGTGTGTTCCTGCGTAAAGACCCGTACGGTCGTTTCTGCTACTGCCTGGCCTACGTGCCGCGCGACATCTATTCCACCGAAGTGCGCCAGAAGATCCAGCAAGTGCTGATGGATCGCCTGAAAGCCTCGGACTGCGAATTCTGGACCTTCTTCTCCGAATCCGTGCTGGCGCGCGTGCAGCTGATTCTGCGGGTCGACCCGAAGAACCGCCTGGACATCGACCCGCTGCAACTGGAAAAAGAAGTGGTGCAGGCCTGCCGCAGCTGGCAGGACGACTACTCCAGCCTCGTTGTGGAAAGCTTCGGCGAAGCCCACGGCACCAACGTGCTGGCGGACTTCCCGAAAGGCTTCCCGGCCGGCTACCGCGAGCGTTTCGCTGCGCACTCGGCCGTGGTCGACATGCAGCACCTGCTCAGCCTCACCGAAGCCAACCCGCTGGTGATGAGCTTCTATCAGCCGCTGGGCCAGGTCTCCGGCCAGCGCGAGCTGCATTGCAAGCTGTATCACGCCGATACCCCGCTGGCGCTGTCCGACGTCTTGCCGATCCTGGAAAACCTCGGCCTGCGCGTGCTGGGTGAGTTCCCGTACCGCCTGCGCCATGCCAACGGCCGCGAGTTCTGGATCCACGATTTTGCGTTCATCGCCGCCGAAGGCGTGAACCTGGACATCCAGCAGCTCAACGACACCCTGCAGGACGCGTTCGTGCACATCGTGCATGGCGATGCAGAGAACGATGCGTTCAACCGCCTGGTACTCACCGCCGGCCTGCCATGGCGCGACGTCGCGCTGTTGCGTGCCTACGCCCGTTACCTCAAGCAGATCCGCCTGGGCTTCGACCTCGGCTACATCGCCAGCACCCTGAACAACCACACCGACATCGCCCGCGAGTTGACCCGGTTGTTCAAGACCCGCTTCTATCTGGCGCGCAAGCTCACCGCCGATGACCTGGAAGACAAGCAGCAACGCCTGGAACAAGCGATCCTCACGGCCCTGGACGACGTCCAGGTGCTCAACGAAGACCGCATCCTGCGGCGCTACCTGGACCTGATCAAGGCCACCCTGCGCACCAACTTCTACCAGACCGACGCCAACGGCCAGAACAAGTCGTACTTCAGCTTCAAGTTCGACCCGCGTGCCATCCCCGAGCTGCCCAAGCCGGTGCCGAAGTTTGAAATCTTCGTCTACTCGCCGCGTGTCGAAGGCGTGCACCTACGCTTTGGCAATGTGGCCCGTGGCGGCCTGCGCTGGTCCGACCGTGAAGAAGACTTCCGTACCGAAGTGCTCGGCCTGGTCAAAGCCCAGCAAGTGAAGAACTCGGTGATCGTGCCGGTGGGCGCCAAGGGCGGCTTCCTGCCGCGTCGCCTGCCATTGGGCGGCAGCCGTGACGAGATCGCGGCCGAGGGCATCGCCTGCTACCGCATCTTCATTTCCGGCCTGTTGGACATCACCGACAACCTGAAGGATGGCGCCCTGGTGCCGCCGGCCAACGTCGTGCGCCATGACGACGATGACCCGTACCTGGTGGTGGCAGCGGACAAGGGCACCGCGACCTTCTCCGACATCGCCAACGGCATCGCCATCGACTACGGCTTCTGGCTGGGCGATGCCTTTGCCTCCGGTGGTTCCGCCGGTTACGACCACAAGAAAATGGGCATCACTGCCAAGGGGGCTTGGGTCGGTGTGCAGCGTCACTTCCGTGAGCGCGGCATCAACGTGCAGGAAGACAGCATCACCGTGGTGGGCGTCGGCGATATGGCCGGCGACGTGTTCGGTAACGGCCTGTTGATGTCCGACAAGCTGCAACTGGTCGCGGCCTTCAACCACCTGCATATCTTTATCGACCCGAACCCGAACCCGGCCACCAGCTTCGTCGAGCGCCAGCGCATGTTCGAGCTGCCGCGTTCGGCCTGGACCGACTACGACACCAGCATCATGTCCGAAGGCGGCGGTATCTTCTCGCGCAGCGCGAAGAGCATTGCCATCTCGCCACAGATGAAGGAACGCTTTGACATTTCGGCCGACAAGCTGACCCCGACCGAACTGCTGAACGCCTTGCTCAAGGCGCCGGTGGACCTGTTGTGGAACGGCGGTATCGGTACCTACGTCAAGGCCAGCACCGAAAGCCATGCCGATGTAGGCGACAAGGCCAACGACGCGCTGCGCGTCAACGGCAACGAGCTGCGCTGCAAGGTGGTGGGCGAGGGCGGTAACCTCGGCATGACCCAGCTGGGCCGTGTGGAATTCGGTCTCAATGGTGGCGGCTCCAACACCGACTTCATCGACAACGCCGGTGGCGTGGACTGCTCCGACCACGAAGTGAACATCAAGATCCTGCTCAACGAAGTGGTGCAGGCCGGCGACATGACCGACAAGCAACGCAACCAGTTGCTGGCGAGCATGACCGACGAAGTCGGCAGCCTGGTGTTGGGCAACAACTACAAGCAGACCCAGGCCCTGTCCCTGGCTGCGCGCCGTGCCTACGAGCGTGCCGCCGAGTACAAGCGCCTGATGAGCGACCTGGAAGGCCGTGGCAAGCTGGACCGCGCCATCGAGTACCTGCCGACCGAGGAGCAGCTCACCGAGCGCGCTTCCACCGGCAAGGGCCTGACCCGTCCGGAACTGTCGGTGCTGATTTCCTACAGCAAGATCGACCTCAAGGAAGCGCTGCTCAAGTCGCTGGTACCGGATGATGACTACCTGACCCGCGACATGGAGACCGCGTTCCCACCGAGCCTGGTGGCCAAGTTCGGCGAAGCCATGCGTCGCCACCGTCTGAAGCGCGAGATCGTCAGCACCCAGATCGCCAACGACCTGGTCAACCACATGGGCATCACCTTTGTGCAGCGACTCAAGGAGTCGACCGGCATGAGCCCGGCGAACGTGGCCGGTGCCTACGTGATCGTGCGCGACATCTTCCACCTCCCGCACTGGTTCCGCCAGATCGAAGCCCTGGACCACCAGGTCTCCGCTGACGTGCAATTGCAGTTGATGGATGAGTTGATGCGCCTGGGCCGTCGCGCCACGCGCTGGTTCCTGCGCAGCCGTCGCAACGAGCAGGACGCCGGCCGTGACACCGCGCACTTCGGTCCGCACCTGGCCGCGTTGGGCCTCAAGCTCGACGAACTGCTGGAAGGTCCGACCCGCGAAGGCTGGCAGACCCGCTACCAGGCCTACACCGAAGCCGGCGTGCCGGAGTTGCTGGCGCGCATGGTTGCAGGCACGACCCACCTGTACACCTTGCTGCCGATCATCGAAGCCGCTGATGTGACCGGGCATGACGCCGCCGAAGTGGCCAAGGCCTACTTCGCTGTCGGCAGCGCCCTGGACCTGCCGTGGTATCTGCAGCAGATCAGCGATCTGCCCGTGGCCAACAACTGGCAGGCCCAGGCCCGCGAAGCGTTCCGCGACGATGTGGACTGGCAGCAACGTGCGATCACCATTTCCGTCCTGCAAATGGCCGACGCGCCACAGGACATGGAAGCCCGCGTGGCCCTGTGGCTTGAGCAGCACAAGGACATGGCTGATCGTTGGGTCGCAATGATGGTGGAAATCCGTGCTGCGGTCGGCACGGACTACGCCATGTACGCGGTGGCCAACCGTGAGTTGCTGGACCTGGCGTTGAGTGGTCAATCGGTGTTGTAAAACAACGACTGGTACTGGAAAAATCCCTGAATCTCACGATTCAGGGATTTTTTTTGGCCCGGTGAACCCGGGCAGCCCGCTATTGGACGATTATTTCGCAGTGCCCGGAATGATCAACTCCTCAAGGCGAGAGAAGGGTTCAATAGCCTTTTCTGCAAGTTGGGTCAGGGTCGTGTTGGCCTTTTCCCAATCCATTTGCGTCATCTGCATTTCGATTGCGTGGAGGTCGGATGCAAGCATGGGAACCTCTTCAACCTCCGCTGTTTTCTTGAGTACATACTTCAACATCGCGTAGGCCAGGCCGAGGTCCTTGGCTAGGCCGTACGTGCGCGGCGCCTGTCGCTCGCCAGGGGCATAGCGGGATGCGTCTTTTTGCGCGCGTGCAAAGTTGGCGAGTGCGTAGCCGTATTCGAGCATCCCGTATACCTGTCCCATCCACGCCAGTTGAGCAAGACGTGATTGTTTTTCGGCAAAGCTGGCATTCGACTCATCAGAAAAGACTCGTGCGTGTACCGCCAAAGGCAGTCCACCGTCTGCGGACGCTTGCAGGAGTTCTTCGATTCGGGCGTGGCGTAGGGTGTCGTTACTAAAAATCTCAGGCTTTTGTTGATACAACTGGGCGAGTTTGTATTGGGCTTGGTTCCAGCCGACGGCGGCGGACTTCTCCAACCAGTGGGTGTCATTGGTAATGAGGTACATGTAATACATGCCCTGGGGATTCTCTTGGCTCGCCGGGTTGGTCAGCAGGCCCTTGGCTTTTTCCAGGGACTGGGCGTCACCCAGTTGTATCAAGGCAGGAATATAGTTCTGAGCCGCAGCCAATCTGAGCCATTTCTTTGTATCGTCGCTTGCGTGGGAAGTGACCTCACCGTTCTTGTGATGCCAGATGCCGTCGCGGTAAGCACCGCATGTGGCCAGGGCGAACTGAGACCAAGCGTTGCCGGTCGCGGCGGCTATGTTTAGAAAGCGCTCGGCTTCTTCAAGTTTGTTGAGCTGGAATATTTTCGCTCCCGTGTAAAGCGCAGCATCGTTCAACTCGTTCAGAGCCGTCTGCATTTCCAGTGGCATTGTTGTTTTTTGCGTGTTCAGTTGCGAAAGCACGCTGAACAGTGCTGGTCGTATTTTTGAATCTGATTTCATGATTGGTACCTGTAATACGCACTCAAATTGTGCGCAAACAGGGTGTGAGATTGCCTGGGCCCTCAGGCGTTAGATAGCTATTGCGTTAGCTTGAGCAGTTTCGATTCCAGGTGATCCAAATGCTGGGTCATCAGGCTGATCGCACGGTTGACGTCGCGTTGCTCAACTGCGTCGACAATCGCCACATGCTCCTGCCACGCGCAATACGTGCAGGCTTTGGCCTCATATTGCGCAATGATCAACGACGTCAGCGGCACCAGGCTGTTCAGGAACTGCGCCAGCGGCGCATTTCCTGCTATGGCTGCCAACTGCAGGTGAAACTCCCCCGACAAGCGTATCGCCGGCCCACGCTGGTCACGTTCAATGCAATCGCGCTCGCGGGCGATCAATTCGCGTAATTGGCGGATTTGCCCGGAGCTGGCCTGGGCGCATGCCAATTGCACCACGGTCATTTCGGTCATGCGCCGCGCTTCGAGGATTTGCCGCGTCTGCTGGGCATCCGGCGCCGCCACTTGGGCGCGCTGGTTCGGACGCAGGATAATCACTTGCTGATGGGACAGTTTGGCCAATACCCGACGGATCACGCTGCGGCTCACGCCGAAGGTTTCGCCCAGGCTTTCTTCGGTGAAGCGGCTGGCCGGGGCGATGCGTTGTTCGAGGATTGCGTCGAACAACCGTGGGTAGATGTCATCCACCGAAGGCTTCTTGCCGGCCACCAGGCGCAGGGTGGGCAAGTAGGGGTCGTGTTGCAGGGCGTGGGCGGTCATGGCCGGTCTCCAATAAATCAGCTGCCCAGATGATCGTCCGGGATATTCAGGCGAATGCCCATGCGCAGGCCTTCCTGGAGGATATGCCGGCGCATCTCGGCACTGGCCAGGGCGCTGTTCTTGTTGCGGATGGCGCGTACCACCGCCTCATTTTCCTGCAGGCGTTCCGCCAGGTGCTCGGGTGAGTTGCGCAGCACCTGGGTGCTTTGCTTGAGGGCATTGCTGGTTTGCTGCACCACGTTCTGGAAGATCGGGTTGGAGGTGAGCGCGAACAGTTCCTCATGAAAGTCGAGGTAAGCGTTCATGCCGGCTTCGGCGTCACCGGCATCCAGGGCTTCGCGCATGTCCATCAGGGTCAGGCGCAATTGGCCGACTTCCTTGCTGCTGATGGACTGGGCCACCAGGCCGACGATAAAGGGTTCGAGGGTGTAGCGCAGTTGCAGGATGTCTTCGAGGCTGGCGTCGGCCACGGCGTCGCTCGATTGTGGTTCGCTGACGCTGGTTTCCAGCACGACCACACCTTTGCCGGGCATGGAGCGCACCAAGCCGAGGGTTTCCAGCACGATGACCGCTTCGCGCAGGCTGGGGCGGCTGATGCCCATCTGTTCGGCCAGTTCGCGCTGGCCGGGCAGCATTTCGCCCCGGCGCCACTGACCGCGAGCCAGGGCGGCGCGGAGTTTTTCTACGACTGAATTGACGACGGTTGAGGTGCTGATCACGTCGTGCGCTCCTTAAAAATGAATAATTCCTGCACTGTAGGAGCGAGCTTGCTCGCGAAAAACTTCAAGTCACCGCGTGCATCCAGAATGCCCGCGTTATCGTTGACGACCTTCGCGAGCAAGCTCGCTCCTACAGTGGAAAGCGTTTGGCGTTTTAAAATTCCTGGTGGGCCGGCACTACCGGCTTCCTGGCCTGGAAGGCATAACCTTGCTGGCCGTCCAGCACCTTGTTGGCGCGTTGGATATCGATGTCTTTTTCCCAGCGCGCGATGGCCACGGTGGCGACGCAGTTGCCGATCAGGTTGGTCAACGCGCGACCGATGCCCATGAACCAGTCCACCGCCAACACCAGCACCAGGCCGACCACCGGAATCGCCGGGATCGCCGTGAGCGTCGCCGCCAGGATCACCAGGGCCGAGCCGGGAATCCCGTGGGCACCCTTGGAGGTGATCAGCGACACCAGCAGGATGGTCAGCAGATCGGTCATCGACAGCGGCGTGCCGGTGGCGTTGGCGATAAACACGATGGCCAGGGTCAGGTAGATCGAGAAACCGTCGAGGTTGAACGAGTACCCGGTTGGAATCACCAGGCCCACGGTGGAACTGCCGATGCCCAGGTGTTCGAGTTTGCGCATGACCTGCGGCAGCACCGCGTCGGAGGAGGCGGTACCCATCACGATCAACAGTTCTTCGCGCAGGTACTTGAGCAACGGCAGCATGCGCAGGCCCGACAGGCGCATCACCAGGCCGAGGATCAGCGCGACGAAGGCAAGGCAGGTCAGGTAGAACAGGCCCACCAGGCTGCCCAAGTGTTGCAGGGAGTCCAGCCCGTAGGTGCTGGTGGTGAAGGCGATTGCGCCGAACACACCGATCGGCGCCAGGCGCACGATCATGCCCATGATGCGGAAAATCACGTGGCTGAGTTCGTTGATCAGCCGGGTGATGCCCGAGGCTGCTTCGCCTACCAGGTTCAGCGCGCTGCCGAACAGTACCGAGAACAGCAGCACTTGCAGCACGTTGTTGTCGGCAAAGGCGCCGATCACCGAATTAGGGATCAGGTCCATCAGGAACTGGCTGGTGCCTTTGATGTGCTGGCCCTTGTCGGCCAGTTCATTCAGGCCGGCAGAGGAGAGCTGCTCCAGGTGGATATTGGCACCTTGGCCGATCCCGGTGCTGAAGGCCATGATCAGGCCGATCACCAGGGCGATGGTGGTGAGGATCTCAAAGTAGATCACCGACTTGAGGCCGATGCGCCCGACCTTCTTCAAGTCGCCGGCCCCGGAAATACCACTGACCACCACGCAGAACACGATCAGGCCGATCAGCATCTTGATCAGCTTGATAAAGCCGTCACCCAGGGGTTTGAGTTGCGAGGAGAATTCGGGAAGGGCCAGGCCGCACACGATGCCGAGCATCAGGCCAATCACGACTTGCAGGAAAATCGAACGCGAGCACCATCTGAGCATGGGAGGGATCTCTATTCGGTGCCCTGGTGGTTCCAGGGCTTAATTGTTGTGGTCATACCGGTAAGTCCAGTGCGTCGCCAGTCTAGGCCAGGTATTTTTGAAATCACAAGTAAAAATTCGGCGGTTGGCAGGTCCCGGTCTGACCAGTTGGTCGCGAAGGTGGATGCTTGAGCGGTTGGCGGGGCGCAAATTTTTTCGCTTATCATTCGCCGCCTGGCACATGAGGTGATGGATGGACAAACCAGGACTGACCACCGACGAAGCAGGGCTGACCCACTGCACCTGGCGCACGGCCGCGCCGGAATACCTCCGTTATCACGACCACGAGTGGGGCGTACCGGTGGCGGATGATGTTCAGCTGTACGAGAAGATCTGCCTGGAAGGCTTCCAGGCCGGCATGGCCTGGATCACCATCCTGCGCAAGCGCGAGCCGTTCAGGGCGGCATTCGACGGTTTTGATTTTCGCCGGGTGGCGCAGTACGGCGAGGCGGATGTCGAGCGGTTGATGCAGGACGCGGGCATCGTGCGTAACCGGGCGAAGATCGTTTCCACCATCAACAACGCCCGCCGGGCGTGTGAGCTGGTGGATGAGACCGGCTCGCTGGCGCAGTGGTTATGGGCGTTCGAACCCGGCCCTGAAGAGCGCCCGGCAGTGGTGGACCTGGCTTACTGGACGGGCAATCCCATCTCGCCGGCCTCGGTGCGCCTGTCCAAGGCCTTGAAGAAACGTGGCTGGACGTTCGTCGGGCCGACCACGATGTATGCGCTGATGCAGGCGATGGGGATGGTCAATGATCACCTTGATGGGTGCGTGTGCCGCCCAAAGATCGAAGAACTGCGCCGCCAGTTCAAGCGCCCGTGAGTCGCTGACGGAGGGAGGGGGCTTCATCCATATTGCTGATTGGTGATGAGGCTGATTAGTGAGGAAGAGGGGTCAACACCTCGGCCTTGTCATCCAGCACCATCACTACCAGCAGCCTGGCCGGCTGGGTCTGGCTGGCATTGCTGGATTCAAAGTGTCGCGAACCCGCGGGCTCGTAGAACGATTCGCCAACCGTGTAGGTCCTGGCTTTCTCATCATTCACCCGCGAGGTAATCGCGCCTTCGAGCACATAGGCCACGGCCGTGCCCGTGTGGCTGTGGGGTACGGTGGCCTGGCCGGGGGCGTAGTCCACGGTGAGCATGAGGGTTTTCTTGCCGGGCACCTGGGGCAGCGCGTGTTCTTGCAGGACCTTGATCGATTCCTGGTTGTACACGGGCGGGTGGGCAAAGGCGCTGAGCGAGGCGAGCATCAGGGTGGTGGCGAGCAGGCGTTTCATGGCGAAGTTTCCGAGTAGTTCGAGACCTGCCCACCCTACGCCGGGATTTTCCAGCGACCAATGACCAATGCGCCGGAAAACCGCCTAGCCAATCTGTAGGAGAATATCGCGCACCTTGTCCAACGCCGGGTCGATGTCGAGGGTCTCGATGGCCCCAAACCCGATGATCAGGCCCGGACGCACCGGCGTGTCGTGGAAGAACACGTCCAGCGGGTATAGGCCGACTTCCACCTGGCGCGCCAATTCCATCAGCAACGGGATATTCACCGGTACTTTGCACAACGCCGCCATATGGAACCCGGCGACGGTGGGCACCGCTTCGAACCACGGCGACAGGTCGCCCGCCAGGCGCTGCAAAATGCGCTCGCGGCGCCCGGCGTATACGCTGTGGCAGCGGCGAATATGCTTGAGCAAATAGCCTTCGCTGATGAATTTGGCCAGCGCCCATTGCGGCAATGTGGAGCTGTGCTGGTCGGTCAATTGCTTGGCCTTGAGCACCGCGCCGTAGATCGCCGGCGGCAGCACCGCATAGCCCAGGCGCAGTTCGGGCAACAGGGTCTTGGAGAACGTCCCGACGTAGGTGACCACGCCACGGCTGTCCATGCTTTGCAGGGAGTCGGTCGGCCGGCCTTCGTAGCGGAACTCGCTGTCGTAGTCGTCCTCGATGATGATCGCACCCAACTCGAAGGCGCGTGCCAGCAGTGACTCCCGACGTGGCAGGCTCATGGGCATGCCGAGGGGGAACTGGTGGGAGGGCGTGACGTAGATCAGCCGGGCGCCATCGGGGATCCGGTCGACCTGAATGCCTTGTTCATCGATGGGAACCCCGATGACCAAGGCCCCCATCGCCATGAACAACTGGCGCGCGGGGCTGTAGCCGGGGTCTTCCATGGCGACGATGCTGCCCGGCTCCAGCACCACGCGGGCGATCAGGTCCAACGCCTGCTGCGCACCGTTGGTGACCACGATGTCGCTGTCGCGGCATTTGACCCCACGGGAAAACGCGATATGCCCGGCGATGGCACTGCGCAGTGCCGGCACCCCTTCGGGCTGGCTGTAGAACCCACTGTTCTGGGCGATGCGCCGCAGCGCATCCTGGGTGCAGCGCCGCCATTCATCCTGGGGGAACTGGTTGCGGCTGGTGGCGCCGCCGATAAATTCGTAGCGCAACGTGCTGTCGCGGGTGGGATGGCGCATGGGCGAGGGCAGTGACTGCCACTTCGCCAGGTTGGCGGCGCAGGCCAGGTCGGTGGCGGTCTGCACGCGATTCGGCTGTGGTGCCCACGCGTTGACGAAGGTGCCACGGCCAATCTTGCCCACCAGCAGGCCTTCGTAGGTCAGGGTGGCGTAGGTATCGGATACGGTCTTGCGCGATACGCCTAATTGCTCGGCCAGCAGGCGGCTGGGTGGCAGTTGCGCGCCCGCCGAGAGACGCCCGGTGGCGATGGCTTCACGCAACTGCTGATAAAGCTGGGCCGCCAGGTCCTTACGCCCGTTGATGACGATGTGGAGTTCCATGTTTCATCCTGAGACAGATCGATCTGCGCCAAGGTTACGCGTAAATCGATCTGTAGAAACCCAGGCGTACTCAGGACAGGAAGCCGCCATCCACATTCAGCGACACACCGGTGGTGTAGCTCGACGCATCGCTGGCCAGGTACAGCACCGCACCGGCCATCTCGCTCGGGTCGGCCACGCGCTTGAGCGGGATCTGCGCCAGGGCCATTTTCAGGATCGCGTCGTTCTTCACCAGCGCCGAGGCGAACTTGGTGTCGGTCAGGCCGGGCAACAGGGCGTTGCAACGAATGCCGAATTCGGCGCATTCCTTGGCGAACACCTTGGTCATGTTGATCACGGCGGCCTTGGTCACCGAGTAGATGCCCTGGAACACGCCCGGCGAAATGCCGTTGATCGACGCCACGTTGATGATGCTGCCGCCACCGTTCTCGCGCATCAGCTTGCCGGCTTCCACCGACATGAAGAAGTAGCCGCGAATGTTCACGTCAACGGTCTTCTGGAAGGCGCCGAGGTCGGTGTCCAGCACGTTGCAGAACTGCGGGTTGGTCGCGGCATTGTTGACCAGTATGTCCAGGCGGCCGAACTGTTCGCGGATGCCGGCAAACACCTGGGTAATCTGCTCCATTTCACCGATATGGCAGGCAATCGCCGTGGCCTTGCCGCCGTCGGCGATGATTGCATCCGCCACATGCTGGCAGCCTTCGAGCTTGCGGCTCGAGACGATCACGTGGGCGCCTTGCTGGGCAAGCAGCTTGGCGATGGCTTCACCGATGCCACGGCTGGCGCCGGACACAAAGGCAATCTTGCCGTCGAGGTCGAACAGGTGGGTCTTGGACATTAGCGATTCCTTAGAGGGCTGATTTACCGATGACATTCAGGCTCATCTGCTCCAGCAGCTTGTTCATGTGGATGAACTGCGCAAAGCGTTTGTCCTGGGTCTGGCCGTGGAAGAAACGGTAGTAGATCTGCTGCACGATGCCGGCCAGGCGGAACAGGCCGTAGGTGTAGTAGAAGTCGAAATTGTCGATCTGGATCCCGGCGCGCTCAGCGTAGTAATCCACGAACTGGCGGCGGGTGAGCATGCCGGGGGCATTGCTCGGTTGGCGGCGCATCAGTTGCACCGGCGCCGGGTCGTCGGCTTCGATCCAGTAGGCGAGGGTGTTGCCCAGGTCCATCAGCGGGTCGCCGAGGGTGGTCAGTTCCCAATCCAACACGCCGATGATCTGCATCGGGTTGTGCGGGTCGAGGATCACGTTATCGAAGCGGTAGTCGTTATGCACGATGCTCGAGGTGGGATGGTCGGCGGGCATCTTGTCGTTGAGCCAGGCACGTACCTTTTCCCAGTTGGGGGCGTCGGGGGTCAGGGCCTTTTCGTAGCGGTCGCTCCAGCCACCAATCTGGCGTGCCACATAACCTTCAGGCTTGCCCAGGTCGGCCAGGCCGCAGGCGCGGTAGTCGACCTGGTGCAGTTCGACGAACTTGTCGATAAAGCTTTTGCACAACGCCTCGGTCCGGGTGGCATCCAGGCCCAGTTCGGCGGGCAGGTCGGAACGCAGGATGATGCCGTTGACCCGTTCCATCACATAGAACTCGGCGCCGATCACCGACGCGTCGGTGCAGTGCACATAGGCCTTGGGGCAATACGGGAAACCATCCTTGAGCTGGTTGAGAATGCGGTATTCGCGGCCCATGTCGTGGGCGGACTTGGCCTTGTGGCCAAAGGGTGGGCGACGCAGCACGAATTCCTGGCCGGGGTATTCCAGCAGGTAGGTGAGGTTGGATGCGCCACCGGGGAACTGGCTGATCGTGGGCGTGCCGCTCAGGCCTGGGATATGGGCCTTGAGGTAGGGATCGATCAAGTTGGCATCAAGTTCTTCGCCTGGGCGAATCTGGGTCGATTGGTCGTTAAGCGCCATGCTTATCCCTTCTGCTTATTCTAAAGGCGTCGGACTATTTCCTAATCTAATGCGCACCACCGCCCAGCGACAAGGTCGGGGCGGCTTAATAGGTTAGCGTGTTGAAGGGTGATCAGCCTGCCTGATTGGTCATTTTACGGGCGGGGGCAGGACGACCGGGGTAAGCACCGGCCGGCCGGCAAAGTACTCCACCAGGTTGTCGGCCACACGCTGCACGGTGTCGTGGGCGGCCTCGGGAGACAGGCCGGCCACATGGGACGTGAGCACGGTATTGCTCAAGCGCTTGAGGGCATCCGGCACCTTGGGTTCATCGTCGAACACGTCCAGCGCCGCACCCCCGATACGGCGTTGTTCAAGGGCGGTGACCAGGTCGGCGGTGACCACCACGCTGCCACGGCCGATATTCACCAGGTAACCGTTCGGGCCGAGGGCGTCCAGGGCGTGGCGGTCGATCAAGTGGCGCGTGCCGGCGCCGCCGGGCGTGGCCAGGACCAGGAAATCCGAGCTGCGCGCCAGCTCCACGGCCGTGGCGCAGTAGGTGTAGTCCACATCATCGCGCGGCTGGCGGTTGTGATAGCTCACTTCCATGCCAAAGCCGAGGGCCGCGCGCTTGGCGATTTCCAGGCCCACCGCGCCGAGCCCGAGGATGCCCAATTGCTTGCCGCCCAGGGACGGGCGCATGACCTTGGGCCATTCGCTGCGGCGTACCGCTGCGTCCGTCTGGGGAATGCCGCGCACCAGCGACAACAGCAGCGCCATGGCGTGGTCGGCCACCGACGGCGCATTCACCCCGGCGCCATTGGTGACCACGATGCCGCGATTGCTCGCGGCCTGCAGGTCGACATGCTCATAACCGGCGCCGATCACGCAGATGATCTCCAGCATTGGCAGGGCCGCGATTTCTTCGGCATACAGGCCCAGCGGGCCCCGGGTCAGTACGGCCTTGATCTGCCCGCCATGGGTCTTGATCGCCTGGGCGCGCTCGCTGGGTGTGGGCGCCAGGATCACATGAAAGTCGTTGCTCTCGATGATTTGCAGGTATTCATTGATGGTTTCAACCAGAACCAGAACAGTGGTGGTCATCGGAAGGCTCTTCCTGAAGGGTTTGAGGGCATCAGTATGCGGGATTTGCAGGAGGGCGCGTTTTGCTCGGGTAGAAAAAATCTACGACTGCAGGCGCGAGCATGCTTGCTCCTACAGTCTGTACCGGTCAGAACCTGACGTCAGCCGCTTTCATACTCAGCCCAAACGCCCCCGCCAGCGTGGCATTGTGATGCGCGATGATCGCCTCGGCCTTCAGCGCCGGGGTGTCCATGCAGGTATGGGCGTCTTCAGGCACGATCACCGAGAAGCCCAGCTCTACCGCCACGCGGCAGGTGGTGTCGATGCAGTACTGGGTTTTCATCCCGACGATCACCAGTTGATTAACCTCCAGGGCTCGCAGTCGTCGGGCCAGGTCGGTACCCAGGAAGCAACTGGGGCGGGTTTTGTCGAGCAGATGGTCGTGAGTTTCGTCTACCAGCAGCCCTTGCCACAGTTGCCAATTCGGACTGCCCGCAGCTATCGGCGAGCCCGCCGGGCCGGTATGGCGGGCGACCAGGATCGGCGCGCCGGCTTCACGGGCGCGGCCGATCAACGAGTTGATGGTGCCCAGCACACGCTCGCGTTCAAAGGGTTTGTCGGGGCCATCGTACAAGCCGGTTTGCATATCGATGATCAACAGGGCATCAGCCATGGTATTGCTCCTTGTGAGTGCCAGGCGACGGAGCAATAAAAAGGCCCCGTCCATTGCTGGCGGGGCCTTGGGTTGAATCTGGGGGGTGTTTAGCTTGAGCACCCACGGCAACCGCACGACCCGCCTGGAGCGGTCGTGGTGGTGGTGCGGGTGAGGAGCTGCTGGAAAAAGGTCATGCCTCGATCATGCTGGGACAGGGGCGAGGCTGTCAAATGCATCAGGTGCCGAAAAAGTTGCGCCCCAGCTGGAACAGGGGGCGCGGATGCTAGCAGGAGATCACTGCGGGGGGCTAAGCCGTGCCTTTTCCTGCTCGGCCTGAGCGATGGCCATGAAATTGTAGGTGGGGAAGAATTCCGTGGTGTAGACCCCCCATGCGGTGTTTTCGATCGCCAGGTTGACTTCCGCCAGGCGCGACGCCGGCAGGCGCAGCACAACGACCTGCCCGATACCCATGGTGATGTTCCAGCTCACTACTTCCACTCCTGCTGGTGGGAACACCTTGTGAAATTCCTGCTTGGCCAGTTGTCGTTTCAGTTCGCTCAACGGGCGTGATTGATCGTGTTTAAGAAATACGGTCAACATGACGGCGTTGTCCGCTGTGGCAACAGCGTTTTTTGCGGGAAGGGTTGTTGAAGTTTGCGCAGTCGCTACACCGGGTAACAGTGTCGCGGCCAGCAGTGCGGGTATTAACAGTTTGCGCATATTCATTGTCGGGTGCCTTGTTTGTTGTTCGGTTTTATCATTAAACATGAATGTTTAATCAGTTCGACATGACTGTCTTCATGGGGCCGGTGTAGGGGGCGTGTACCACATAAATCCGAACGGGCGGGTTAGTGCTGACCATATCGCGCGGCACTTCGCGGGAATAAGTGAATTCGCTGCTGTCGAGTTTTTCGAGTCTTCTAACAATGGTTCTGGTCGGGCCAACGTCAGGGACCAGGATATGGGTCTTTTTATCGCCGGTGACCAGGAAGTAACCGCCGCCGCCATCGGCGTGTTTCGAGCGGCCGGTATCGGTGTAGAAGAACTCATAGCGATTGCGCTGCGGGTCCCACATCGATATGCCTACCACGCCGGGGTAGCTGGCCTTGACGTCGGTGTCCGGCTCGCCTTCGATATAAACCTTGGTGGTCAGCCATTGAGGCGAGGAAGCCAGTGCGTGAACGTCAGGTTCAGACGCGGTTTGATTGGCGTAACTTTCAGACGAGCAGAGTAGGCCCGTGATCAACAAACCAGCAAAAACAACAGTGAGTCTTCGCATATTGGAATCCTTGTTATTTTAAATAAGCATGTTGTTCTTCGAATGGAGCGGGGCGATGTTAGGTTGGTTCTTGGCGAATGCTCAATGGCTATGTAGGGTTGTGTAACAATTGCAAGGTTGTTGTGGTTAAACTTTTATTTAGATATAAGGTGTTTCTGGTCTTGCTGTAGGCGACTTCTCTAAAAGTATGGGAAGTCCATTGGTTAGAATCCCCGATCGCGCTCGTCAATGGCGCCTGGCAGCCACTCGAGAAACCCGCGGCAGCCCCCCGAAACCACTGCCCAGGGCCGCGCTTGAGCCTCTGCACCGCATAACCGTTCCTCAGCTAAGTCTTTGCTTATTCACGAGAATCCCGGACAATCCGGCCCCTTCTATGGTCGGGGCGCTGCCTGTCAGGTTTTTCTGACTCGTCCCGGCCGTGTAAATGCGGAGATCCGACCGGATGAATGATCAGGCCAATAGCGTCGACGAACGCTATGCAACGACACCTGCAACCCTCTCAGGCTGGAGCCGCCAGGACACCACCTGGATGCTTGGCCTGTTCGGCACCGCCATTGGCGCCGGCACCTTGTTCCTGCCGATCAACGCCGGCCTGGGCGGCTTCTGGCCCTTGGTGATCCTGGCGGTGCTGGCGTTCCCGATGACGTTCTTTGCCCACCGTGGCCTGACCCGTTTCGTACTCTCCGGTCGTGCGGGCTCCGACATCACCGATGTGGTCGAAGAGCATTTCGGCATCAAGGCCGGTGCGTTGATCACGCTGCTGTACTTCTTCGCGATCTTCCCGATCCTGCTGATCTACAGCGTGGCCCTGACCAACACGGTCAGCAGCTTCATGGAGCACCAGTTGCACATCATGCCGCCGCCACGGGCGTTGCTGGCGTTTGTGCTGATCCTGGGGCTGCTGGCGGTGGTGCGTTGCGGTGAGCAGGTGATCGTCAAGGCCATGAGCCTGATGGTGTACCCGTTTATCGTCGCCTTGCTGTTCCTCGCGGTGTACCTGATCCCCCATTGGAACGGTGGCATCCTCAGCACCGCCAGTGTGGTGCCGGCACCGTCGGCGTTGCTCAACACCCTGTGGCTGGCGATTCCGGTGATGGTGTTCTCGTTCAACCACTCGCCGATCATCTCGGCGTTTGCGGTCGACCAGAAGCGCCAGTACGGCGAACACGCCGATGAGCGCAGTTCGCAGATCCTGTCCCGCGCGCACCTGTTGATGGTGGTGATGGTGCTGTTCTTCGTGTTCAGTTGCGTGCTGACCCTGTCGCCGGCGCAGTTGGGTGAGGCGAAAGCGCAGAACCTGTCGATCCTGTCGTACCTGGCCAACCACTTCAACAACCCGACCATCGCGTTTGCCGCGCCGTTGATCGCGTTCGTGGCGATTGCCAAGTCGTTCCTGGGTCACTACATCGGCGCCAGCGAAGGCCTCAAGGGCCTGGTGCTCAAAAGCGGTCGCCGTCCGGCCGCCAAGACCCTGGACCGCATGACCGCCGCCTTCATGCTGGTGGTGTGCTGGATCGTTGCCACGCTGAACCCGAGCATCCTTGGCATGATCGAGACCCTGGGCGGGCCGATCATCGCGTCGATCCTGTTCCTGATGCCGATGTACGCGATCCGCAAGGTGCCGGCCATGGCCAGGTACCGTGGGCAGGCGTCCAACGTGTTTGTCACGGCGGTGGGCCTGGTGGCGATTACCGCATTGATTTATTCGCTGCTGTCCTGACCCCGGGGCTCACGCCCGCAAGCCGATTCGCGCACACCGCGAATCGGCTTTTTTTTTGCCTGCGCAAAAGCTGACGCGGCGCAACCGTCGCCGACCAATGAGGGCTAAGCTTACCCACGCTTTTTGCCAGGATGGGTTGGGCCGATTGAAGACTGAAACCGATGCACCCGTTGCCGTAACCTCTAACCGCACCCAAGACCTGCTGGCCGGCTTATCCATTGCCGGTTTGCTGCTGCCGGAGGCCGTGGCCTATTCCAGTATTGCCGCGCTGCCGCCCCAGGCCGGGGTGATCGCCTTGTTTGCCGGGCTGGTGTGCTATGGCCTGTTCGGCAGCAGCCGCTTTGCGATTGTCTCGGCCACCTCGTCGTCGGCAGCCGTGTTGGCGGCGGCCACGGCGAGCCTGGCGGGTGACGACCCGGCATTGAGGCTGTCCCTGGCCTTCGGGCTGGTGTTGCTCACCGGGGTGTTTTTCCTGTTGGCCGGACTGTTCAAGCTCGGCGGCGTCACCTCGTTTATCGCCAAACCGGTATTGCGTGGCTTCGCCTTCGGCCTGGCGCTGACCATCATCCTCAAGCAATTGGCCGGTGTGGTGGGTGTGCACCTCACCGATAACAACCTGATCCGTTTTCTGCCGCAGTTGCTGGAGCAGCTGCCGCGCTGGAACTGGCCTGCGGCACTGGTGGCGACGCTGGCGTTGCTGGTGCTGTGGCTGTGCGCACGCCTCCCGCGCCTGCCCGGTGGCCTGGTGGTCGTGGTGCTCGGCATCGCTGCCGGGCAGTACCTGGACCTGCAGGCCTATGGGGTGGCGCAGATCGGCATGATCGACCTGCGCCTGGAGCTGGGGCATTTGCCGGTGCTGCCGTTTGCCGACTGGCTGCGCCTGGGGGAATTGGCGTTTGCGCTGGTGATGATCCTGTACGCGGAGTCCTACGGCTCTATCAGTTCGTTCGCGCTCAAGCATGGTGACCGGGTGTCATCCAACCGTGACCTGCTGGCGCTGGGCGCGGCCAACCTGGTCTCCGGGTTGTTCCACGGCATGCCGGCCGGTGCCGGGTATTCGGCGACGTCGGCCAACGAGGCGGCCGGCGCCTATTCGCGCCTGGCGGGGATTGTCGCGGCGCTGGTGATCTTGCTGATTGTGCTGACGGTGCTGCCTTATGTCGCGCTCACGCCGGAGCCGGTGCTGGCCGCCGTCGTCATCTATGCCCTGGGACGAGGCTTGAGCGTGCAGCCGCTCGGGCGTTATTTCCTGTGGCGGCGCGATCGCGTGCTGGTGATCTGTGCGGTAACGGCAGTGCTGGTGCTCGGTGTGCTGGATGGTTTACTGGTGGCGGTCGCGATCAGCGTGATGTTGATGCTGCGCCAGATGTCCTCAGCCGACATCCAGGTGCTGGGGCGCTTGGGTGACAGTCATGACTTTGTCGATCGCCAGCACCATGCCGATGCCCTGGCCGTGCCGGGGGTCTTGATCGTCCGGCCCAGCGAGGCGCTGTTTTTTGCCAATGCCGAACGCATCCTGGGCGCGGCCTTGCGCCTGATGCGCCAGTCGCCGGTCGAGGCGGTGGTGTTGAGCCTGGAAGAATCCCCGGACCTGGACGGCACCAGCATCGAAGCCCTGGCGGCGTTTTTTGCCCAGGTGCGCGGGGAGGGCAAGCGCCTGGTGTTGGCCCGTGTGCGGCATGACGCCCGCGAGGTGTTGCAGGGGTTGCCCGAAGCGCTCGCGCCCCATGTGCTGCTCAGTGGCTTGAGCGTCGATGGCGCGGTGCAGTTGGCGCTTGAAGTGGGCAAAGCGTAACGCGTGGGGCTTGCCCTCGATAGCGGTGGGTCAGTGACAGATGCATCAACTGAATGTGTTTGTATTCCAGGCATAAAAAACGCCGCGTACCTTGCGATACGCGGCGTCTTTCACATCAACACACCGTTAAGCCTGGATCACCGGGATGTTGGCGCTTGCTGCGATTTTGCGGAACTCGGCGATCTGGTCGAAGTTCAGGTAGCGGTAGACGTCACTGGCCATGGTGTCCAGTTTCGCTGCGTAGCCCATGTACTCTTCGACGGTCGGCAGGCGACCCAGGGTGGAGGCGACTGCCGCCAGCTCAGCCGAAGCCAGGTAGACGTTCGCGCCGTCACCCAGGCGGTTCGGGAAGTTACGGGTCGACGTCGATACCACGGTCGAGTTCGGCTCTACACGTGCCTGGTTACCCATGCACAGCGAGCAGCCCGGCATTTCCATGCGCGCGCCAGCCTTGCCGTAGATGCCGTAGTAGCCTTCTTCGGTCAACTGGTGAGCGTCCATCTTGGTCGGCGGCGACAGCCACAGGCGAGTTGGCAACTGACCCTTGACCTGCTCCAGCAGCTTACCGGCAGCGCGGAAGTGACCGATGTTGGTCATGCACGAACCGATGAACACTTCGTCGATCTTCTCGCCGGCAACGCTGGACAGCAGACGGGCATCGTCCGGGTCGTTCGGCGCGCAGAGGATCGGCTCGTTGATTTCGGCCAGGTCGATCTCGATGACTTCGGCGTATTCCGCGTCGGCATCGGCTTCCATCAGTTCCGGGTTGGCGACCCAGGCTTCCATCGCTTGGGCGCGACGTTCCAGGGTGCGGGCATCGCCGTAGCCTTCGCCGATCATCCAGCGCAGCAGGGTGATGTTGGAGTTCAGGTACTCGGTGACGGATTCTTTCGACAGCTTGATGGTGCAACCGGCAGCCGAACGTTCGGCCGATGCGTCGGAGAGCTCGAAAGCCTGCTCCAGCGTCAGGTCGTTCAGGCCTTCGATTTCCAGGATGCGGCCGGAGAAGGCGTTTTTCTTGCCTTTCTTCTCTACGGTCAGCAGGCCAGCCTGGATCGCGTAGTAAGGAATGGCATGAACCAGGTCACGCAGGGTGATGCCAGGTTTCATCTTGCCTTTGAAGCGCACCAGGATCGATTCCGGCATGTCCAGCGGCATGACGCCGGTGGCTGCGGCGAACGCGACCAGACCGGAACCGGCCGGGAACGAGATGCCCATCGGGAAACGGGTGTGGGAGTCACCACCTGTGCCGACGGTATCCGGCAGCAGCATGCGGTTCAGCCAGCTGTGGATGATGCCGTCGCCTGGACGCAGCGATACACCGCCACGGGTCATGATGAAGTCAGGCAGGGTGTGGTGGGTGGTCACGTCGATCGGCTTTGGATACGCCGCGGTGTGGCAGAAGGACTGCATCACCAGGTCGGTCGAGAAGCCCAGGCACGCCAGGTCTTTCAGTTCGTCACGGGTCATCGGACCGGTGGTGTCCTGGGAACCCACGGTGGTCATCTTCGGTTCGCAGTACGTACCTGGACGAACGCCTTTGCCTTCCGGCAGGCCGCAGGCCTTGCCGACCATTTTCTGGGCCAGGGTGAAACCCTTGCCCGTGTCGACCGGTGCTTCAGGCAGCTTGAACAGGTCGGTAGGGCCCAGGCCCAGCTCGGCGCGCGCCTTGTCGGTCAGGCCACGGCCGATGATCAGCGGGATACGGCCGCCGGCGCGAACTTCGTCGAGCAGGACCGGGGTCTTCATTTCGAAGGTGGTCAGGACTTCGTCGGTGCCGTGCTTGCAGACTTTGCCAGCATGAGGGTACAGGTCGATCACGTCGCCCATGTTCATGTTGGTCACGTCGAATTCGATCGGCAGTGCGCCGGCATCTTCCATGGTGTTGTAGAAGATGGGAGCGATCTTGCTGCCGAAGCAGAAGCCGCCGGCGCGCTTGTTCGGCACGTAGGGAACGTCGTCGCCGAAGAACCACAGCACCGAGTTGGTCGCGGATTTACGCGAAGATCCGGTACCGACCACGTCACCGACGTAGGCGATCGGGAAGCCTTGGCCGCGCATTTCTTCGATCTGCTTCATCGGGCCGGTCTTGCCTTGCTCGTCCGGCACGATGCCTTCACGTGCCATTTTCAACATGGCCAGGGCGTGCAGCGGGATGTCAGGGCGGGACCAGGCGTCCGGGGCAGGGGACAGGTCGTCGGTGTTGGTTTCGCCGGTGACCTTGAACACGCGCAGGCTGATCTTGTCGGCCAGGGTCGGGCGGTTACGGAACCACTCGCCGTCAGCCCAGGACTGGATCACGCCTTTGGCGTGCTCGTTGCCGTTGCGGGCTTTTTCGGCGACGTCGTGGAACGCATCGAACATCAGCAGGGTGTGCTTGAGTTGGGCAGCCGCGACAGGCGCCAGCTCGGCGTCGTCCAGCAGCTCGACCAACGTCACGATGTTGTAGCCGCCCTGCATGGTGCCGAGCAGTTCAACCGCGCGTTTCTTGTCGATCAGGGGGGAAGTGGCTTCGCCCTTGGCCAGGGCAGACAGGAAGCCGGCCTTGACGTAGGCAGCTTCGTCAACGCCCGGTGGAATACGGTTGGTGATCAGGTCAACGAGGAATTCTTCTTCGCCAGCCGGGGGATTCTTCAGCAGCTCAACCAGGCCTGCGGTTTGTTCGGCATTAAGCGGCTGGGGAACGATACCCAGTGCTGCACGCTCTTCGATATGTTTGCGGTAGGCTTCAAGCACAGTTATTACCCTCATCAGTGGTCCCACGGGACGCTCATCCAGAAATGAACGGCACGCATGCGCTCGGGGGCTTTTTGGGCCGCAAAGCCAGCGCTGCCGGCATTCCTTACAGAAGCTGCTTTCAAAGTTTTACGCCTGCAGAACGGAGCTGATGAGGGTTGGCGCTGATCATTACCTGCCGGGTAATGACCATCGCCAACACCGTTCTGAAGGAACGACTGTGCTCGTGACGCTTTGAAAACAGCTTCCAGCGGATTATTGGCGCCTTACAAGGCCGGATGATTCTACGGCAAAAAATTTCTAAAGGTAAGTTGCATCACCAAGTTTGCTGGGTGATCAACCTTAGACAAAGGGCTAACATGGCGCACTGTTTCGCTGATTTGCGTGTTGTTGCCCATGTCCAACCAAACCATCAAGACCCCCTGCGTCGGCCTGTGCTCCACGGTCTACGGCGATCTCGTGTGCCGTGGCTGCAAGCGTTTCCACCACGAAGTGATCCAGTGGAATGGCTATAACGAGGAAGAAAAACGCGCGGTCTGGCTGCGGCTGGAGCAACTGTTGGTGCAGGTGATGGCCGGCAAACTCGAGATTTTCGACCCCAAGACCCTGCGCGGCCAACTGGAGCAACGCAAGATCCGTTTCGTGCCGCACCAGTCCGAGTACTGCTGGGCGTACCAGCTGATTGCCCGCGGCGCGCGGGTGATCAATAACCTGGAGGCTTACGGCATGGTGCTGTTGCCGGAGTTTCGCGACTGGGCCTTGCCGGAACTGCGCGATGCCATCGACCGTGAGTTCTTCATTCTGTCCGAGGCCCATTACCAGCGCTATATCGCCCCGGGGTTCCTGAGAGACGCGCTCGCTGACTGACAACACACATCCAACTGTGGGAGGGGGATCGGCGTCAGGCCTTGGTCGCCAGTTCCTCCAGGTGATCCATCAACGTCTGCGGCTTGAGCACCAGTACATCACTGTCCACCGCATCCAGGATCACCTCCGCCGTATTACCGATCAACGCCCCGGAAATGCCGGTGCGCCCCACCGTGCCTATGATGGTCACGGCCGCTTTCAATGTGTGGGCCAGGTGGGGGATCAATACATCCGCCGGGCCCTCCTCGACATGCAGGTGCGCGTCATCCACATCGAATTCCGCCTGGAACGCCTTGCACTGCTCCCGATAACGCGCCTCGATGGTTTCCTTGAGCTGGAACGTCGGGTCCGCCGCCGACAACATCGGCGACGGATGGGCGCTGATCACATGCAACTGCGCCTTGGCCAGGCTGGCGATGTCGAAGCCATGGTCGATGATCGCGTGATGCAGCTCGCGGTGTTCCCCGTCGTTGTTGCCCACATCGATCGCCGCCAGAATTACCCCGCCCGCCCACGGTGTGGACGTCTTGACCAGCAACACCGGCGTCGGGCACAAGCGCAACAGCTTCCAGTCCGCCGGCGTCAGCAGGGCCTTTTTAAGCGGGCTGTCGGGAAAGTGCTGCTTGATCACCAGCCCACAGCCTTCGGCCTGCTGCACATCGATAATGGTGTCATGCAGGCTTTCATTCCACGCCTGCTCGGTGGTCACGCTGTAACCGTCCTCCTGCAAGCCGGCCTTGAGCAGGCTCAACAGCGCCGAATGCTCGTGTTTCTTGTCGCAGACCAGCAAGTGCAGGTGCGCGCCGGTAACCCCGGCGATCAGCTTGGCGCGCTTGAGGGCCAGGCTTTCCGAATGCGCGGGCTCGATGACCACCAGGATGCTGCGAATGGCTTGCATGATCGGATCTCCAAAAGGGTGGGCGTGGAACAACTATAGTTGCTGCCCGCCAGACGTCATGTTGATGCACATCAAGGCCGGTGGCTGGTGGTCTGCGGCGCGGTGGGTATAATCGGCGGCCTTTTTGTGATCCTTTGTCCGTGAGCCCGATGAACCTGCCCGAAATCCACGAATTCCTCGGTTGCCGAACCCCCGATGCCTGGGTGCAGGCCGCATTGGCCGATCAGGACACCCTGTTGATCGACCACAAGAACTGCGAATTCAAAGCGGCCAGCACCGCCCTGAGCCTGATCGCCAAGTACCACGCCCATGTTGACCTGATCAATATGATGTCGCGGCTGGCCCGGGAAGAACTGGTGCACCATGAGCAGGTCATGCGCCTGATCAAGAAGCGCAAGGTCGAGTTGCGCCAACTGCACGCCGGGCGCTATGCCTCCGGTTTGCGCAAGGTGGTGCGCAGCCACGAACCGGTCAAGCTGGTGGATACCCTGGTGGTCGGCGCCTTTATCGAAGCGCGCAGTTGCGAGCGTTTCGAAGCCCTGGTGCCGCATTTGGACGAAGAACTCGGCAAGTTCTACTTCGGCCTGCTGAAAAGCGAGGCGCGGCACTTCCAGGGTTACCTGAAGCTGGCCTACCAGTACGGCGACGCCAAGGACATCGCCCAGGTGATCGAGCGGGTGAGGGCGGCCGAGCAGGAACTGATCGAATCACCCGACATCGAGTTCCGCTTTCACAGTGGCGTGCCAGCCTGAGGCCACGGCCACGCCGATCAAGGCGCTGATCCCGGTCAGTAGCAGGATCACCGTCTGCGTGCCCAAGGGCGCCGCCAGCACTGCAATCACCAGGCCCGCCAGCGGCTGGGCCAGGTTGTTGAGCAAGGTGATCACGCCCACGGTCTTGCCGAAGTCCTGCACTGGAATGACCCGCTGACGAGTACTGCGCAGGTAAACGTTGAACATCTTGTCGAAGCCGGTGACCAGCAGGAATCCCAGGGTGTACGCCCACAGGCTGGGACTGACCGCCATCACCAACGCCCCGGCGCCGATCATCGAGTAAGACAGCCCGCCCAGCACTTTCAAGGGCAACGTGGCGCGCGCCAGGTAAAACAGAATCGCGATGGTCACCCCCGCGCCGGCCGCCTGCAGCAGGGCATAGGTGTCCTTGTCGGCAGCGTAGAGGCCGGTGACCATGGCCGCGGAGGTGGCCAGCGTCACGCCGATGATCAGGTTCACACCGACCGCCAGGGTAATGATCCGCTTCAGCTCCGCCAGGTTGCGGATATGCCCGAAGGCGATGCGCAGCGGTTGCAGCCAGATATCCCGGTGCTGCCGATGGGTGTCCAGGCTTGCCGTGGTTTTGCGCTGCCAGGCCAGCATCGCCAGGTCCGCCAGCACAAACAGCCCGGCAATCCCCAACACCACCCAATGCCAGGCCCACACCTCCAGCATCAGCGCGGCCACCAGCGGCCCCAGCACCAGGCCGCTCTGGTCGGCGATCTGCGAGTAGGAGAGGGTCTTGGCATAGCTGTACTGCGAGAAGACATGCGGCATCAACACTTCGCGGGCCATGATGCCCTGGGTCGTCAGCACCCCGCATAACGCCGACAGCAGCACCAGCCAGTAGATACCGTCGAACACCCCATACAACGCCACCGCCATCACACAGGCCAGTGCCCGGTAAACCTGGCTGATATGCAGGATGCGCACCGGCGAATACTTGTCGCACAACGCCCCGCACACCGGAAACGCGAGATAGCGCGGCAGTGATTCGACAAAGAAGGCCAGCCCGGCCCAGGACACGCTGTGGGTGGTCTGGAACACGATCAGTGGCACGATAAACAACAGGATCTGGTCCGCCAGCCGCGACAGGAACAGCGAAACGAAGAACGCCAGGTAATCCTTGCGCATACAACTCCCTGTGGATGGCGTTAAAAAATGCAGGCTATTTGTTAAAAACTCTTAAAAGCATGAAGCTTCGTCGGCACCAACTGGCCAGTTGCTTTAGTTGACCAGCTTGCCACCTATAATGCCCGCTCTTCAATCCGTCTTTGCACACTGAGAACTTATGGAAAACCTGGGTCTGGGCAAGGTCCTGCTCGTTGAGGACGACGAGAAGCTGGCAGGGCTGATCGCGCATTTTCTGTCACAGCATGGCTTTGAGGTCCGCGTGGTGCACCGCGGCGATGAAGCCCTGGCGGCGTTCCTCGACTTCAAACCCAAGATCGTCGTGCTCGACCTGATGCTGCCGGGCCAGAGTGGCCTGCATGTGTGCCGCGAGATCCGCACGGTGTCCGACACCCCCATTGTGATCCTCACTGCCAAGGAAGACGACCTGGACCATATCCTCGGCCTGGAGTCGGGTGCCGACGACTATGTGATCAAGCCGATCAAGCCGCCGGTACTGCTCGCACGCCTGCGCGCCCTGCAACGTCGCCAGGCGCCCGAGCCGACGGTGCGCGGCGCCCTCGCGTTCGGCCGCTTGGCGATTGACCGCAGTTGCCGGGTGGTCAGCCTGGGGGACGAGCAGATCGACCTCACCACCATGGAGTTCGAACTGCTGTGGTTGCTGGCCAGCAGCGCGGGCAAGATTCTTTCCCGCGACGACATCCTCAATCGCATGCGCGGCATCGCCTTCGACGGCCTTAACCGCAGCGTCGACGTGTACATCAGCAAGCTGCGCGGCAAGCTCAATGACAACCCCCGTGAGCCGGTGTGCATCAAGACCATCTGGGGCAAGGGCTATCTGTTCAATCCGTTTGCGTGGGAGGTCTAGATGCTGCGCCTGTTTCTGCGCCTGTATGTGATTCTGGCGATCGGCCTGGCGGGGGCGATCTGGCTGGTCAACTACACCTTCGACGAACTGCTCCCCGAAGCCAACGAGACCTATAACCGCGAAGCCATGCGTGGCCCGGCATACGGCTTGGTGGAGCAATTGCGGCCGTTGCCCGTGGAGCAGCGCGCCGCACGGCTGGCCGAGTTGCAGTCCCACTACGGCCTGCGCCTGAAGCTGGTGCAGAAGGATGCCCAGGCCCTCACCGAGCGCGAACAAAAGCTTCTGGAACAGGGCTTGCTGGTGGTGCGCGGCGACTTTATGGAGTTTCTCACGGCCATCGACGGTGGCCCGCAACTGCTGGAAATCAAACTGCCGGAAGAGCCCAAGTGGTTATACCTGTGGGCCTACGGTTTTCTCGGG
This sequence comes from Pseudomonas sp. JV449, assembly GCF_032424295.1. NCBI lineage: Bacteria > Pseudomonadati > Pseudomonadota > Gammaproteobacteria > Pseudomonadales > Pseudomonadaceae > Pseudomonas > Pseudomonas sp. JV449. The sequence goes on from NZ_VYKD01000014.1 coordinate 225,694, forward strand.
CTGTGCCTGGCCATCGTCCTGTATTTCTGGGTGCGCCCGCACTGGCGCGACCTGGAACATATCCGCCTGGCCGCGCAGCGCTTCGGCGACAACGACCTCGGCTCGCGCATCCTGCTGCCGCGCAGCTCCACCGTGCGTGCGCTGGCCGGGCACTTCAACCAGATGGCCGAACGCATCGAAAGCCTGATCGCCAACCAGCGCGAACTCACCAATGCGGTGTCCCACGAACTGCGTACACCGATTGCACGGTTATCGTTCGAACTCGACCAACTCAAGCAACAGGCCGACCCGCGCCAGCGGGGCGAATTGATCGCCGATATGTACGCTGACCTCGGCGAGCTGGAGGAGATGGTGTCCGAGCTGCTCACCTACGCCAGCCTGGAGCGCGGCGCCACTCAGGTCACCCGCGAGCGCATCGAGGCCCACAGCTGGCTCGACAGCGTGATCGGCAGCGTCGCGCTGGAGGCGGAGGCGGCCGGTATCCAGCTGACGTTGCGTACCTGCGAGGTCGACTTTATCCAGATCGAGCCGCGCTTCATGGCCCGCGCCGTGATCAACCTGCTGCGCAATGCCATCCGTTATGCCGAGCGCCGGGTCGAGGTGTCGCTGGTGAAGTTCGGCGAGGGCTACGAAGTGCGTGTGTGTGACGACGGCCCCGGCGTGCCCGAGGACGGCCGGGCCAGGATCTTCCAGCCCTTCATGCGCCTGGATGCCAGTCGCGACCGCCGCACCGGCGGCTTCGGCCTCGGCCTGGCGCTGGTGCAGCGGGTGTCGCAGTGGCATGGCGGGCACGTGCACGTGATGGATTCGGAGTGGGGCGGGGCGTCGTTTCGCATGACGTGGGCGTATGCCGAGTAATACATTTTGAATGCTGTGGAGATCAAATGTGGGGGGGGGGGGGCGAGCCCTCTCCCACATTTTTTGACTGGCTTACCCTGTCAAAAGGTGTATTCCAGCCCCATCACCGACGCCTGCTAACGACGCCCCACAATTGGGCTCTTGCCTGCGTCATCCGCCAGGTATTGCACATCCAGCAGGCACTGTGAAGAGAGCGACAGATGCAGGGTTTTTGAACACATAAGGGGGTTAGAAGGCCAAGGGTTTATAAGGGGAGCGGGTGCGTTTGAAGGCGTAGCCCGAAGCGCTGAGACCGTTGATCTGGCGGCTCACCGTATCGCCCAGGCCATAGCCGTTGCCGGCGAGGACGGCATGGGCGTTGTCGATGGGCAGCAGGATGTAGTCGGTCAGCGGTTCGTCGTGCAGTTGGCCGCGGATCACCAGGAAGCCGTCTTCCAGGCGCACGCTGATGCCGCTCAGGGGGGCGTCCGGCTCATGGGTGTTGAGCACTTGATAGGTGCCGATGGTGTCGGCCCAGGCCGAGGGCAAGGGCGGCGGTTCGATGCGCTCACCGATAGCCACGCGCTGGCCGTGGCTGCGGGCGGTGAGCATCTGGCGGCCTTGCACGCTGATCACGTCCAGTTGCACGCGGCCCAGTTCGCCGAGGTCCTTGAGCCAGAAGCCGAGCACTTTCTTCTGCGCGCGCAACCAGCCATCGTCGTCGCGCAATAATTCGAAGGTGTAGCAGGCCAACTCGCCCGACAGCCGCTGATCGTCATCCTTGATCCGGAACACGCCCCAGGCGGTGGCGTAGAAGCCGGCCAGGCGCCTGCGGTCGATGGCGGCCGGCACGTGGCGCAGTTTCAGGCCGTGGCTGGGCGCCTGGCAGTCGTCGGCGCAGACGGCGTGGCCGGTTTGCGCCTGGAGCAGCAGGCGCAGGGTGTCGGTGGCCAGGCCGGCCACCAGGTCTTCGGCGTTGCTGTCATTGGCCATGATGATCACGGCCAGTTGTTGGTCGGGCAGCAGGCTCAACTGCGCGGCAAAATCATCGCCGCCACCGCTGTGCTGGTAGGTGCGTATACCGGGGCCGACGGGTTCGTCACCGCATGGGGCGAGGAACCAGCCCAGGCCCATCTGGCAATCGAAGTCCAGCGCATTGCCGGTGTTCTGCTGGGTGAACATCGCGTCGATCGAAGCGCTGCCCAGCACGCGGTTGCCTTTGTAGACGCCTTGGGCGAAGAGCATGTGCACGTAATGCGCGAGGTCTTTCGGGCTGGCCCACAGGCCGCTGGCGGCGATGTCGCGCACCGGGGCATCGGTACTGGCAACGCCGTCCGTGTAGCCCAGGGCGCGGAACGCCTGCTGGCTGGCGGTGCCGACAAAACTCGACTGGTTCATTTCCAGCGGCTTGAGCAGGCTGTTTTGCAACTGGGCTTCAAAGCTTTTGCCGCTGCTGCGCTCGATGGCCGCGCCCACCAGGGCATAACCGAGGTTGGAATACGCCACCTGCGAGCCTGGCGGGCTGCTCAGCCAAACCCCCGACACGCGCATCGGCATCTGCCCCATGGCGTAGGTGCTGTGCAGGTCACGCAGGTGTTCACTGGGCAGGCCGGACTGGTGGCTGAGTAAACGCCGCAGGGTCACAGCGCGGTCGGCAGCGGCCTGGTCGTCATGAAAGCGCGAGCGCACGTAAAACTCGCGCAAGGTCTGCTGGATCGGCGCATCCAGCGCCAGCCGCTGTTGTTCCACACATTGCAGCGCGGCCGTGGCGGTGAGCAGCTTGGAAATGCCACCGGCACGGAACGCGGTGTTGGGCGTGACCGGCACGCCCCGGGCCTTGTCGGCCAGGCCGAAGCCCTGGGCCCAGATCAGCTCCTGGCCATTGACCAGGGCAATCGACAGGCCGGCGATATGCTCTTGGGCGATCGCCCGGGGAATGCGGGCTTGCAGGTAGCGGATGATCGCGCCGTAGTCACCCTTCTGAATGGGCGGCGGTGCCGGCGGTTGCCCATGGCAACCGAGGCTGCCCAGCAGGCAACCCAGCAGCGGAATACCGCGCAATCTGCGAAACATGAGGAGCACCCGAATGGCTGTTTGGATGCTCGAATGCTAGGGAAGGGCCGTCCAACAATCTTTGCGAGCTTTGTCGGGAAACTGTCAAAGACTGTTAACGGCTGAGCCCATGGCGTTCATGCCACTGCGCGATGGATTCTTCGGGGTATTCATCAAACTGCAGGTCGCCTTTGCGCACGCTGACTTCGACCCACGGCGCCTTCGAGCCCAGCATCAGGTGCGTATGCGCCGGCGGTACTGGCAACGGCGTGTCGATGGCCGAGGCAAACGGGTGGATCAGCTCCGGCCACTCCGGGCTGAACAGCCATAGCGCACTGCCGCACTGCGAACAGAAATGCCGCTCGGCGCTACTCGCAGGGGCACGGCTGGCGCCCTCGGGTTTGAGCCGGGCGTGGTAGATCGAAATCTGTTTGCGCCCGCGCACTTGCAAGCTATTGGCATCCCCGGCCAGGTTGATCGCATAACCGCCGCCGCCCTGGGTCTTGCGGCAGATCGAGCAATAGCAACGCTGGTAAGGGTACGGGTGGGCGCTGGTGAGGCTGAACGTCACGGCGCCGCAGTGGCAGGATCCCTCAAGCTGCATCGGGGCTGACTCCTCTTGGGTTTATGTAACAACGCTTTGCTAATACCTTAGCCTCAGGCAAGATTCCTTGCTTTGGTTTCAGGGAAGACACCCATGATTGCTGAGTTGCACAGCGCTGCCGCGCAAATTCGCCATGCCGTGCGTGCGGCCACCGAAGGCCTGGTCGGGCGTGAGCAACTGGCCGAGCTGATTGTATTGGCCGCCGTGGCTCAGGAGCACATCCTGGTCATCGGGCCACCTGGCACCGCCAAGAGTGCCGTGGTGCGGCGTGTGGCGCAGTCCATGGGCGGGCGTTATTTCGAATACCTGCTGGGGCGCTTTACCGAACCCTCGGAATTGTTTGGTGCGGTGGACTTGAAGAAACTGCGCGAAGGCACCGTCGAAACCGACGTCAGCGGCATGCTGCCGGAAGCCGATATCGTCTTTCTCGATGAGGTCTTCCTCGGTTCGACCGCCATCCTCAACACCCTGCTGGGCGTGCTTAACGAGCGCCGCTTTCGCCGTGGACACACCCAGATCCAATGCCCGCTGCGCGTGTGTGTCGGTGCTGCCAACGGCCTGCCGGACGACGAAGCGCTGGCGGCGTTCGGGGATCGTTTCCTGTTGCACCTGTTTGTCGAGTCGGTGCCGGATAACCAGTTGGAGGCCATGCTCGCGGGTGGCTGGCAGTCGGAACAGCGGCCGGTGCAGCAGTTGCTCGGTTTGACCCAGTTGGACACCCTTGGCCATGCGCTGAAAAACGTTGACCTCAACCCCGTACGTCCGTTACTGGCCCAGGCTATCCGCCGCTTGCGTGAAGCCGGCATTCAGTTATCGGACCGGCGTATCGTCAAGTCTCAACGGCTGATCGCAGCGGCTGCCTTGCTGGGCGGGCGCCTGGAAGCCAGCGATGCCGACCTGTGGCCGCTGCTGTACGTGCTGCCGACCCAGGAAAGCCAGCAACACGGTCGTGAAGTGCTGCGCGACCTGTTTGCCGCCTCCAGTAACCGTCATTTGTTCAGTGCGGTGGAGGAAGCCACCTTGCAGCCGATGTCACGATTCAATCGCCTGTTGGAAACCGCCGAAGATTACCTGGCACGCACCGAGCCACCGGCGAGCCCGGCGCTGGAAGGCCTGCTGCGCGAGATTGACGCCAACTTCAACAGCCAGACCCTGCCTGAGCCGTTGCGACAGGTACGCGGGCAATTGGCGCGACTGCTGACGCCCACGCCATGAGTGCAGCGTTGCAGCGTTGGACCTGGCGCCCACGGCAGGTACCGACCGAGCCGCAGGCCGCTGTCGCCTGGGGTGACGCTGCTCGGCTTCTGCACGCGCGCTTGTTACAGCTGCCGGACGAACAGGCTGCGCGACTGCAAGCCACGGCCAGCGGTGAAGTGCTGGTGGTTACCGGCGCCGGTGTTGACCTGCCCTGGGTCGACGGGGTGGCCTACGCCGCACCGGGAGATGTCGCGCCAGGGCTGTGGTTGCCCACCAGTTGGGAGCCGACAACTGCGGTAGATGTGCTGGGCCAGGCCCTGGCGGCACGCTTCAAACGTTCGCCGTTATTGCTGTGGCGTGAACCGCAGGCCGTGGTGCCGCTGGATCGCTTGCTGCCCGTCAGCCGCGATCATTTGCGGCGAATCGCTGCTCACTGGGGGATGCCCGATGCAACTGCCTGATGCCCTGCAACCCTGGCGGCAGTGGCTGGAATGGTTTGCGCCCGAGCACCTGCCAGTGTTCGCCGATCTGCTGGGCCGTCTCAACCCGCTGCTCGGCCCACTGCGGGGCAGGCAACAAGGCGGTGTGCCGGAGCCTGATGGCCTGGGCGACCTGCAACGCCGTGGCCCCTATGAGCGTCTGCTCTCCAGTGAATGGTTGCTGGCAGAGGAGGTACCCGATGAGTTTCTCCGCCGTGCGGTCGGGGGCGAGCATATGTTCCTCGCGCCCCAGTACCGTGCCCGTGAGGCCAACCGCCTGATGGTGGTGCTGTTCGACGCCGGTCCCTTGCAGTTGGGGGCTGCACGCCTGGTGCATATCGCATTGCTGATGCTGTTGGCGCGGCGTGCCGAAGAGGCGGGCGCCGAGCTGCGTTGGGGGCTGCTGCAAGGCCCGCCGGTGTTGCATGAACTGGATTCGCCGGCACAGATCAAGCGTCTGCTTAACGCCCGCACCTATGAAGGGGTGAGCGACAGCCATTGGTATGCCTGGCGCGACTGGATGGCCGCGCAGGATCGTCCTGTGGGTGAATGCTGGATGGTCGGGCAACGCTTGCCGGTCGCCGACGCCAGGCATTGCAGCCACCGGGTCCAGGTCAAGCGCAGCCTGGATGGGCGTAGCCTGTCGTTTGAGTTGCAGGCAGGCCAGACGCGACGGGTGTTGCTGCCGATGCCGCAGGCGCAGCACGCGGTGCAATTGCTCAAAGGGCAGTTCGATCACGAGGTCAAGGCACCGCCCGCCACCAAGACTGGTGTGGTGCCGCGCGTGGTCCTGACCTTGCCGCCGGTGATCTCAGGCTCCGGCAGCCATGTCGCCCTGCGCATGCTGGATGAAACCGGAATGGTGGTGATCAAGCTGCCGTCGAGGAACCAGAAAAAATCCCTCGAGGTGCGTCGGCGCCTGTGGTCAGGCCACCAACGCGCGCTGAGTATGAGCTTTCACTACCGCAGCCTGGGCGCGGTGCTCAGCAGTGACAATACCTTGAGCTTCTGGAACATACCGGGCATTGCCCCGATCGACAAACCACCCGCCGAACGACTGCACCTTCCTCCAGGCACCGCGACGTTCCTGCCCTCGGTGTGGTTGCGCAGTCAGAAAAGCGAACGGCTCTACCTGCTGGACAGCAAGGGCCGGCTCGCCTGCTGGCAAGGCGCGGTGCTCCGCGCTCCGGCGCGTGAGGGCTGCGAGATCACCGACAATGTCATCGGCCTGGCCCAGGTCGACACCTTGACCCTGGCCTACGCCCGCAGTGAAGGCGGGCAAGTCGTCGTGTATGCGGCTACGGGCGATGGGCTGAGGTCCGGTGGTTACGCGGTGGGTGCGGCCAATGGCGTGAGCCAGGTGCTGTTTGCAGGCACCGCCTATTGGCGGCAGTACTTTGGCGGCTGTGCACTGCTGGCCGATAATCTTGGCAGCCAACGTTGGCGCGTGGTCACCCACGACAGCTTCCCCTCGAAAAAAGCCCAGATCGACCTGGCCCCCGGCTGGAAGGCCATCGGCCTGCACCATGAGGTTGGCCCCCAGGAACTGCACGCGCTGGTACTGCTGGGCCCGAACCAGCACACCGTCGGTTTGTATATCGAAGGGCAGCAGCGTGTGCTGTTCACCACCTCGGCAGCGATTGCGCGGGCAACGTTTTGCCCGATGAGTGGCCTGGTTGCCGTTATCACCAGCGCCCGTGAACTGTTGGTGTATTCGGTGCCCGAGCGTGCCATGCGCCTGCAAGTGCTGTGTAACCAGGTCGCGTTGTTAACCCATGAGCGTGAGCATGCTTGAACAGGACGCAATGCTGATCAGGCGCCCGCTGCTGACGGGGCATCAACACATTGATGGGCTGTGGTTTTCCAGCGACCGCTTGGATTTGCACGAGCGCGCCGGCTTGATCCTCGAATACTGGCAGCCCGGCGCCCGTGCCTACCGCTTTGCCGACGGCGATGTGTTGCAGTTCGCGCGGCCTGAATCGGTGTTGTGCGAAACCCTGGTCGGTTGGCCGCTGGTGCGCCAGGGCCGTGGTTTGTCCTCCGCGCTGCTCGACCCGCAGGAGCTGCGGGCCTTGCCGGCTGCCGACCTGTGGCTGGTGCGTGGCAGCCAGGTGCAGGCCTTGCAGTTGCGCGATGCGCAGTTGCTGGCGCCTGGGCAGTGGCTGGATATCAGCGCCTGCACACTGTTGGATACCTTCGACTGCCATGCACCGGTACTGGAACCGGTGCCGCCGCTGCGGGTCACCGATGTGCGTGAGATTCTCGGCGGGGCACTGGGACCCGTCAGCCCGGAGCGGGAAGGGGTGATGCAGGCGCTGATCGAACGTCAGCGCCATGCGCCGAAGAGCCCGCCGGCCAAAGCGACCGCGGCTGGCAACGGCGAGTGGGACTCACGCGAGCCAGCCTCGTTCCCGGCACTCAAGCTTGGCGCGACCTTGGCGCTGGTGACTGCTGTGCTGTGGATGGCCAACCAGGGTCAGCACGCGCCCTTGACACCCATGCCAACGCTGAGCAGCGACCAGGTTTTTGCGGTGGTCGGCGTGACGTTGGTCGGTGGGCTGTTCTTGACCGGCTTTTTATGGGGCCTGAACCGAGCCCTGCGGCGTGGGCGCACGCCAGTCTCCGGCACACCAACAGCACCGGCCGCCCCAGGCGTCGCTGCGCGCAGCGAACCGCGCCGGCACAAACCCGCTGCGTGGCGCCGCTGGCTGACCCGCCTGACCCTGCATTCGCGCTTGTCCACGTTGTATGGCAAGCGTCAGGCTGCTTATGTGCGGCGGATGCTCGAGATGTTCGAGGACGGCAATTTCGAAGAAGCCTTGCGCCATGCCATTCCCTTGAATGGTGAGCAGTCCGGTGACGAGCAGAGCTTTGGAACCCCCCAACGCCGCCAGGACCTGGCCCTGGACCGGCAAAACGGGGCAAGCCGTTCGATGTTCTTCGAAGAGGGGATGACCGAGCACCTGCGCCAGGTCTACCGCCAGAGCTATGAGCGCCTGGACCGCGCCGGGCGCATTGAAGAGGCGGTGTTTATCCTCGCCGAGTTGCTCAAGGAGCGTCAGCAGGCCCTCGATTACCTGGAAAAACACGCGCGCTATCAACAAGCCGCCGACCTCGCCCTGGCCTGGGATATGCCACCTGGGGTGATCGTACGCCTGTTGTGCCTGGCCGAGAACTGGCAACGCGCCTTGATGGTGGCGCGCCGTGACGATGCCTTCGGCGATGCGGTGCTGATGCTCCAGGCCAAATCACCGGAAACCGCCGACCGCCTGCGCCTGGAGTGGGCCGAAGCGTTGATCGCCAAGGGGTTGTGGCTGCAAGCGGTCGATGTGATCTGGAGCCTGCCGGCTGAACGCCCACGCGCCGCGCAATGGCTGCTCAATGCCGAAGCGGCCGGTGGGCGCCTGGCCATTGGCGCGTTGGTCAAGCGCGCCATCCTGCTGCCGGACACCCTGGAGGCGTACGGCGAATGGGTCGAAGACGTGCGTGACGACCCCGCGCGCGGCAGCGAGCGCGCCGCCCTGGCCGAGGCATTGCTGGAACATAAAGCCCAATCCTCGGCCCTGGCCTGGCTGGCAGGCGCTACCGTGCACGCGATTCTTGCCGACCAGTTCAGTGGGCACGGGCGTCTGAACTTCAATCAGTTGCAGGCGCTGGTCAAAATGAGTCGGGATAAATTGCTTCAGGCGGACTTGCCGGGCCAGGCGCTGAAACGTCCAGCCGTTGTGTCGCTGGACCGCGTGAGCAGCACGCTGGAGTGGTCCGCACCGGCGGCGGGCAATCGGCCGATCCTGGATGCCGTGCCCCTGCACGATGAGCGTTACCTGTTGGGGCTGGGCGAGGCCGGCGCGCTGGTGGTGGATGCGCAGGGCAAGACGCTGTTTCATTTTGCGGTGCCGGCGCAGCAGATTGTCATCGGCCACAGCCGCCAAGTGGCCTTGGCGCTGACGCGTCGAGACCGGCTGTGGCGTATCAGCAAGCTGGACCTGGTAAGCCGCACGGCCACGGACCTTGGTGTCTTGGCGCTGGACGTATTTGCCAAGGTGTTTGACGGCACTGCCTGGACCGTCGGCCGTGACCGGGAACTGAGGGTGGTGGACGTCGATCGTGGGTTTGAAACGTTATGGCACGTGGGCGATCTACCGGCACGGGTGCATGCCCTCGAGACGGATCAGCACAACGAATACCTGTGGCTGTTGGAAATGGGCGGGATCCTGGCGCTCTGGCATTATCGTTTGCCGGAGCGTCGCTTGATCAGTCGCGACCCTGGAATCGATGTCATAGAAGCGGATTTCGGGCTACCCAGTGCAACCGGTCAGGCGGCGCAATACTTGATCAAGTACGACAGCGAAGGGCCGCCGGTCCTCGTCCTGAAGCAGGGTGGGGCGCGCAAGGGCTATCGTTTGCCCGGCAACCTGCGGGAGGAGGAGTGGGATCAAACGGTCTGGCCATTCCTGTTCGAGGACTGGCTGCTGATTCGCTATGGCGTGGAGGAAGAGGCGACCCGTTGGCATTTCATTCATCGCGCCAGCGACCGGCTCTGCGTCAGCCTGCACTGGCCACAAGCGCAAGTCCAGGCGCGGCGCCTGGGGACGGACTGGCTGTTATTCGATGATCAAGGCCGCTTGAGCCACATCAACCTCGACCACGCCAGCCAGCACAACCTCACCCTGCATTGACCGTTTCCGGCATCAGCGTGGCAATCAATGCCCGTATGGTGCCGGGCAGTGCCTCAAGCTCCCTGACCAGAATACTGCGCTCACGAATCGCCCACGGCTCATCCAGCGTCACCGCCACCAGTTGCATGGTGCGGCTGTGCCGTACGGCGGCGGACTCGGGGATGATGCCGATGCCCACGCCCGCTTCGACCATCCGGCAAATCGCCTCGAAACTCGACACCTGGATACGCAGCGACAACTGCTTGCCCAACCGCTCGACGTGTTCACGCAGGAAGCTGAGCAAGGTGCTGCCTTCATGCAGGCCGATATGCTGATAGGCCAGGGTCTGTTCCAGGGTGACCGAGGCTTGATCGGCCAAGGCGTGGCCGACGGGCACCATCAGCACCAGTTTGTCGGTGCTGAAGTGCAGCACCTGCAAACCCGCCGCCTCCACGGGGCCGGCGATGATGCCCATGTCGCTGGTGCCATCCAGCACGCCGCGCACGATATCGCGGGACAAGCGCTCCTGCAGGTCGACGGTCACGCCAGGGCGCTGGGACAGGAAGCCGGCCAGCACCTCCGGGAGGAACTCGGTGACCGCCGTGGTGTTGGCGAAGATGCGGATATGCCCGGCGGAATCCACGCCGTATTGGGTGAACTCACTCTTGAGGTAATCCACCTGGCGCATGATCAACCGCGCATGGTGCAGCAGCCGTTCGCCCGCAGGGGTGATCTCTACGCCACGGCTGTCACGGTACAGCAGGCGCGTGTCGAGCTGGCCTTCCAGCGCCTTGATCCGCGCACTCGCAGCGGCCGGCGAGAGGAACGCGCGCCTGGCGCCCTGGGTCAGGCTGGGGGATTCGGCGATATGGATAAACAGGCGCAGGTCGGCCAGGTCGAAGTGCATGCAAAACTCCCGTATGAATGAACCCGGTAGATACCGTCCTATCCAACACCGCCCAAATCCTACGGATCTGGGCCGCGCGGGTGTTATGTCGGGGAAAGAGCGTTCAGCATAGCCGAACGCTGGTTTATTGAAATGCAAATTCTCAGAACGGGCCGGCGCTTGCATGATCCGGGGCAGACACTCACTGCCCGAGGACCTGTACCTGATGAGCGCTACTGACTGGATCGGCCGAAGCGAAACCGCCCACGACCACCTGAGCCATAACCTGCTCAAACGCATTGCCGCCACCTTTGGCGAAGCCGTCCCCGAGCAGGGCGCGGTCCTGCCGCCGCTGTGGCAGTGGTGCTTCTTCCAGGACCCGCTGCCGGAAAGCGCCCTGGGCGGCGACGGCCACCCGGCCCGTGGCGGCTTCCTGCCGCCGGCGGATAACCGTAATCGCATGTGGGCCGGCGGGCGTATCGAATTCCTGCACCCGCTGCGGGCCGGCGAGGCGGCGACCCGCGTGTCGACCATCACCCAGGTCGAAGAAAAGACCGGCCGCAGCGGCTCGCTGTTGTTTGTCACCGTGCGCCATGACTATGCCCAGGACGGTCGCCTGGCGATCCGCGAAGAACAGGACATCGTCTACCGCGAGCCGACGCCGCCCAAGCCGGGCAGCGGCGAGGCCCTGGCCCAGGGCGAGTGGCAGGAAACCATCGACCCCACGCCGACCCTGCTGTTTCGCTACAGCGCCGTGACCTTCAACGGTCACCGCATTCACTACGACTACCCCTATGTCACCGGCACCGAAGGCTACGCCGGGCTGGTGGTGCATGGCCCGCTGATCGCGACCTTGAGCCTGCGCGCGTTTTGCCGCGCCCATCCCGAAGCCACCGTGCGGCGCTTTGCCTATCGCGGCGTGCGCCCGTTGATTGCGCCGCAGCCGTTCGCAGTGGGCGGTCGCATCAGTGAAACCGGGGCGGCGGCGTTGTGGGCCGGGAATACCGATGGCCTGGCGCAGACCGCTGAAGTGCATTTCGAATAAGCCAAGAACAACAGGCGGAGAGCCGTGAGATGAACCTGAATGACAACGAAGCACTCAATGCCATCCGCGACGGCGTGCGCGCCTTGTGCGCCGCATTCGACGCGGCCTACTGGCGCCGGATCGACGAAGAAAAGGGCTTCCCCGAAGCCTTCGTCAAGGCGCTGACCGACGCCGGCTGGCTGTCGGCGATGATTCCCGAGGAGTACGGCGGCTCCGGCCTGGGCCTGGCCGAAGCCTCGGTGATCCTCGAGGAGGTGAACCGCTGCGGCGGTAACTCCGGCACAGTGCACGGGCAGATGTACAACATGTTCACCCTGTTGCGTCACGGCAGCGAGGCGCAAAAACGCTTCTACCTGCCCAAGCTCGCCAGTGGCGAATTGCGCCTGCAATCCATGGCGGTCACCGAGCCCACCACCGGCACCGACACCACCAAGATCAAGACCACCGCGATCAAGCGTGGCGACAAATACGTGATCAACGGCCAGAAGGTCTGGATCTCGCGGGTGCAGCATTCCGACCTGATGATCCTCCTGGCGCGCACCACCCCGTTGGCACAGGTGAAGAAAAAGTCCGAAGGCATGTCGATCTTCCTGGTCGATCTGCGTGAGGCCATCGGCAACGGCCTGACCGTGCAGCCCATCGCGAACATGGTCAACCACGAGACCAATGAGTTGTTCTTCGACAACCTTGAACTGCCCCTCGATAGCTTGATCGGCGAAGAGGGCAAGGGCTTCAAATACATCCTCGATGGCCTCAATGCCGAACGCACCCTGATCGCCGCCGAATGCATCGGCGATGGCCGCTGGTTTATCGACAAGGCCAGCGCCTACGCCCGCGACCGCGTGGTGTTCGGCCGGCCCATCGGGCAGAACCAGGGCGTGCAGTTTCCGATTGCCGAAGCCCATATCGAAGTCGAGGCGGCCGACCTGATGCGCTGGCGCGCCTGTGCGGAATACGACAGCGGCGTGAATGCCGGCGCCAGCGCGAACATGGCCAAGTACCTGGCGGCCAAGGCGTCCTGGGAAGCGGCCAATGCCTGCCTGCAGACCCACGGCGGCTTTGGCTTTGCCTGCGAGTACGACGTCGAGCGCAAATTCCGCGAGACGCGCCTGTACCAGGTGGCGCCGATCTCCACCAACCTGATCCTGTCCTACGTGGCCGAGCACCTGCTCGAGCTGCCACGCAGCTTCTGAGGGCCTGCCCATGAGCCATACCCAAGCCCTGTGTCGGTTCCTGGCCGACCTGGCCTACGAGCAGTTGCCCGAACCCGTGCTGGCGCGCACCGAAGACCTGTTCCTGGATTGGCTGGCGTCCGCGTTGGCCAGCCAGGGCGCGCACCCGATCCCGTTGTTCGAGCGCTATGCCCAGAAGATGGGCCCGAGCAGCGGCCCGGCCCAGGTGATCGTCAATGGCACCGGCAGCAGCGCGTATTTCGCCGCACTGGTCAACGGCGCCTCGTCCCACCTGGTGGAACAGGATGACCTGCACAACAGCTCGGTGCTGCACCCGGCCACCGTGGTGTTTCCCGCTGCCTTGGCCGCCGCCCAGGACCTCGGTAAATCCGGCCGTGACGTGTTGCTGGCCTCGGTGGCCGGCTATGAGGCCGGGATCCGCATCGGCGAATTCATGGGGCGCTCCCACTACCGCATCTTCCACACCACGGCCACGGTGGGCACCCTGGCGGCGGCCGTGGCGGTGGGCAAGTTGCTGGATTTCAATCAGGACCAGTTCATCCATCTGCTCGGCAGCGCCGGCACCCAGGCCGCCGGGCTGTGGGAATTCCTGCGCGATGCCGCCGACTCCAAGCAACTGCACACGGCCAAGGCGGCCGCGGACGGTTTGCTCGCCGCGTACCTGACGGCGGATGGCCTGACCGGTGCGCGCAATATCCTCGAAGGCGACCAGGGCCTGGCGGCGGGTATGTCCACGGATGCCGAACCGAGCAAGTTATCGGCTGGCCTTGGTAGCCGTTGGGCGCTGCTGGAGACCTCGTTCAAGTTCCACGCGTCGTGCCGCCATACCCATCCGGCCGCCGATGCGTTGCTGGCGTTGATGCAACGCGAAGGCCTGGAGGCCGTCGATATCGCCCGTGTGGAAACCCGTGTGCACCAAGGCGCCATCGATGTGCTGGGGCGAGTAAGCGTGCCGACCAGCGTGCATCAGGCCAAGTTCTCCATGGGCACCGTGCTGGGGTTGATCGCCGTGCATGGCAAGGCCGGGCTCACCGAGTTCCATGAATCGGCGTTGACCGATCCCGCCGTCGCCGCCTTTCGCGACAGGGTCAGCATGACCCTCGACCCCGAGGTCGATGGCGCCTACCCGAAGCGCTGGCTCGGCCGCGTCACCGTCACCACGGTTGACGGCCGCACCCTGCACGGCGCCATCGACGAGCCCAAGGGCGACCCGGGCAACACCCTGAGCCGTGCAGAACTGGCGGATAAATTCCAGCGCCTCGCCCGGTTCAGTAACGCTCGCACACCGGCCCAGGCCGCCGCATTGATCGCCAAAGTCTGGGATGTGCGCAACGCCGCGTCCATGGCCCACTGGCTCTGAGGAACTGTCATGACTGACCCACGACCGCTGGACGGCATCACCGTTGTCAGCCTGGAACACGCGATCGCCGCGCCCTTTTGCACCCGTCAACTGGCCGACCTCGGCGCCCGCGTGATCAAGATCGAACGCCCCGGTGCCGGTGACTTCGCCCGTGGCTACGACGAGCGCGTGCGTGGCCTGGCCTCGCATTTCGTGTGGACCAACCGCTCCAAGGAAAGCCTCACCCTGGACCTCAAGCAGGACGACGCCGACGCCATCCTCGACAGCCTGCTGGCGGATGCCGATGTGCTGGTGCAGAACCTTGCACCGGGCGCGGCGGCGCGCATGGGCCTGTCGTTCGAGGCGCTGCATGCACGCTTTCCACGGCTGATCGTCTGCGACATTTCCGGCTATGGCGAAGGCGGGCCCTACGAGAAAAAGAAAGCCTATGACCTGCTGATCCAGAGCGAGGGCGGCTTTTTGTCGGTGACCGGTGGCCCGGGTGACGAGCAGATGGCCAAGGCCGGTTGCTCCATCGCCGATATCTCCGCCGGCATGTACGCCTACAGCGGCATCCTTTCCGCGCTGCTGTTGCGCGGCAAGACGGGGCAGGGCAGCCGCATCGACGTGAGCATGCTCGAAAGCCTGGTGGAATGGATGGGCTACCCGATGTACTACGCCTTCGACGGTGCGCCGCCGCCGCCGCGTGCCGGCGCGGCGCATTCGACCATCTACCCCTACGGGCCGTTTCCCACCGGTGACGGCGGCACGGTGATGCTCGGTTTGCAGAATGAGCGCGAATGGGCGGCGTTCTGCGACAAGGTGCTGCTCACGCCTGGGCTGGCGACGGATGAGCGCTTCGGCGCCAACTTCAAGCGCTCTGCCAACCGCGAGGCGCTGCGCCAGATCATCGTCGACAGCTTTGCCCAACTGGATGCCGAGGCCGTGATCCAGCGCCTGGAGGACGCGCAGATCGCCAGCGCCCGCGTCAACGATATGCAAGGCGTGTGGGACCACCCGCAGCTCAAGGCCCGCGACAGTTGGCGTGAAGTTGCAAGCCCTGCCGGGCCGTTGCCGTCGCTGTTGCCGCCGGCACGCAACGGGGCGTTTACCCCGCGCATGGACGCCGTGCCGGCGCTGGGGCAGCACAGCCAGTGCATCCTCGAGCAGCTCGGTTACTCCGGCGATGCCATCGACAGCCTGCGCGCGCGCGGCGTTATCTAATAAGGAAGTCCGTTATGCCAAACCCTCTTGTGCGCTCTGCGCTGTTTGTTCCCGGCAGCCGACCGGAGCGATTTTCCAAGGCGCTGGCCAGTGGCGCCGACGCCGTGATCGTGGATTTTGAAGACGCGGTGGAAGAGCCGCTCAAGCGCCAGGCGCGGGATAACCTCGGGGCGTTCCTGCAAAGTCACCCGCAGGCCCGGGTGTGGGTGCGCATCAACGCGCCGGAACATGCCGAGCATTTTGAAGATGTGGCGTTCTGCAAAGCCCACGTCAACGTGGCAGGTGTGCTGTTGCCGAAAGTGGAAAGCGCGGCCCAGGTGGCGGTGGTCGCCACGGCGGGCAAGCTGATCTGGCCGATTATCGAAAGCGCACGCGGCTTGCTGGCGCTGGCCGACATCGCCCAGGCGCCGCAGGTCGAACGTCTGTCATTCGGCGGCCTGGACCTGGCGCTGGACCTCAACTTGAGCAGCAACTCCCCGGCCGCGCAGTTCGCCCTCGACCAGGCACGCCTGGCGCTGATCGTGCATTCCCGCGCGGCTGGCCTGGTGGCGCCACTGGATGGCGTGCACCCGGCCATCGACGATCCTGAAGGCCTGCGCCGTTCGATCCGGCATGCCTATGAAATGGGCTTTGCCGGCGCGTTGTGTATCCATCCCAGGCAGGTGGCGGTGATCCATGAAGCGTTGGCGCCCAGCGCCGCCGACCTGGCCTGGGCACGGCGGGTGGTTGACGCCGGGGCGCATGGGGCGGGGGCTTACCAGATTGATGGGCAGATGGTGGATGCGCCGGTGTTGTTGCGGGCGCAGCGGTTGCTCGCACAGTTATAGCTGACGGAACCGAATCAAATGTGGAGGGGGGAACTGCATTTTTCTTGAGGTTGGTGTTCGGCGTGGCCGAACGCAGGTATCAAAAATTCGAAATTCACTACACGCGTCATATCAGGCACCTTGCCCTACAACACAACAATAAGAAGGTGATTTTCCATGCTCAAGCTTTCTCGGGCGCTGTTCTGCGCCGCCACCTTGTTTGCCGCGGGCCTGGCCCAGGCGGCGGACCCGATCGTGATCAAGTTCGCCCACGTGGTCGCTGAAAACACCCCCAAGGGCCAGGGCGCGTTGCTGTTCAAGAAGCTCGCCGAAGAACGCTTGCCCGGCAAGGTCAAGGTCGAGGTGTACCCCAACTCGTCACTGTTCGGCGACGGCAAGGAAATGGAAGCCCTGCTGCTGGGCGACGTGCAGATGCTGGCGCCGTCCCTGGCCAAGTTCGAGCAATACACCCGGCAAGTGCAGATCTATGACCTGCCGTTCCTGTTCAACGACCTGGCCGCCGTCGACCGCTTCCAGGCCGCCGAGGGCAAGCAACTGCTGACCTCGATGCAGAGCAAGAACATCCTCGGCCTGGCCTATTGGCACAACGGCCTCAAGCAACTCTCCGCCAACAAGGCACTGCATGAACCCAAGGACGCCCGTGGCCTGAAGTTCCGCGTGCAGGCCTCCAGCGTGCTGGAGGAGCAGTTCAAGGCGATCCGTGCCAACCCGCGCAAGATGAGCTTTGCCGAGGTGTACCAGGGCTTGCAGACCGGCACCGTGAATGGCACCGAGAACACCTGGTCGAACTATGAAAGCCAGAAGGTCAACGAAGTGCAGAAGTACTTCACCGAATCCAACCATGGCCTGATCGACTACATGGTCATCACCAATGCCACGTTCTGGAACGGCCTGCCGCCGGACATCCGCGGCACCCTGGAGCAGGTCATGGTCGAGGTCACCGTCGAGGTGAACAAACAGGCCGAAGCGCTGAACCAGTCGGCCAGGCAGAAGATCGTCGAGGCCAAGACCAGCGAAATCATCGAGCTGACCCCCGAGCAACGCCAGTTGTGGCGCGAAGCGATGCGGCCGGTGTGGCAGAAGTTCGAAGGGGAAATCGGGGCTGATCTGATCAAGGCGGCGGATGCCTCCAACCATTGAATCCGGTTTCCGCCCTGACATCTCATTTGCTTTCGCGAGGTTTTGCCATGCAAACGCTAAGGCGCGTCTGGGAGCACCTGGAGGAAGGCTTTATTGCCTTCCTGCTGGCGGCCATGACCCTGGTGACATTTGTTTACGTCATGCTCAACAACATCTACACGCTGTTCTTTGCCCTGTCTGACAAGTGGGCGTGGAGCAGCACGTTCTTCGGCGCGCTGGGCGACCACACCATGACCTGGGCCCAGGACATGACCTGGAGCGTGGCGCTGACCAAGGCCATGTTCGGCTGGCTGATTTTCTTCGGCATTTCCTATGGGGTGCGCACCGCCGGCCACCTGGGGGTGGACGCGCTGGTCAAGCTGACCCGGCGTCCGGTGCAGCGCGTGCTGGGCATGCTCGCCTGCCTGTGCTGCCTGGCCTATGCCGGGCTGTTCATGGTCGCCAGCTACAAGTGGGTCAGCGCGGTGATGACCGCCCATATCGGCGCCGAAGACCTCGACCAGTTCGGTATCGACGTGGGTGACATTGTGATCATCGTGCCCATCGGTTTTGCCCTGGTGTTTATCCGCTACCTGGAGATCTTCTACCGCATCTTTACCCGCCGTCAGGTCGGGTTGGGGCTGGCTGACGAGGCCGGTGAGGCCAGCAAATTGGCAGGCAGCCATGGGGAGCGTCACTGATGGCCGTGCTCTGTCTGTTCCTGCTGTTGTTCGTGTTCATGTTCCTCGGCGTGCCGATTGCCATTGCGCTGGGTTTGTCGGGCGCGGTGTCGATCCTGATGTTCAGCCCGGACTCGGTCAGTTCCCTGGCGATCAAGCTGTTCGAAACCTCCGACGCCTATACCTTCCTGGCGATCCCGTTCTTCCTGCTTTCCGGTGCGTTCATGACCACCGGCGGCGTGGCGCAGCGGCTGATCGACTTTGCCAACGCCTGTGTCGGGCATATCCGTGGCGGCCTGGCGATTGCGGCGGTACTGGCGTGCATGCTGTTTGCGGCGCTGTCCGGCTCATCCCCGGCGACGGTGGCGGCGGTGGGTTCGATTGCGGTGGCGGGCATGGTGCGCTCCGGTTACCCGAAGGAATTCGGCGCGGGGATCATCTGCAACGCCGGCACCCTGGGCATCCTGATTCCGCCGTCGATCGTAATGGTGGTGTACTCGGCGGCGACGGAAACCTCGGTGGGCAAGCTGTTCATGGCCGGGGTGATCCCGGGCTTGCTGCTGGGCCTGATGCTGATGGTGGCGATCTACATTGTCGCGCGCATCAAGAAGCTGCCGGCCCAGCCACGGGCGACGTTGGGTGAATGGCTGGGCTGTGCGCGCCGCGCCTTCTGGGGCCTGTTGCTGCTGGTGATCATCCTCGGCGGCATCTACAGCGGCATGTTCACCCCCACCGAAGCGGCGGCGGTGGCGGCGGTGTACTCGGCCTTTGTGGCGTTGTTCGTCTACAAGGACATGAAGCTGCGCGACTGCCCCAAGGTGCTGCTGGAGTCCGGGCGCCTGGCGATCATGCTGATGTTTATCATCGCCAATGCCATGCTCTTCGCCCATGTGCTGACCACCGAGCAGATCCCCCAGGAAATCACCGCCTGGGTGCTGTCCGAGGGCCTCACGCCGATTGGCTTTTTGATCATGGTCAACGTGGTGCTGCTGATCGCCGGCAGTTTCATGGAGCCTTCGGCCATCGTGCTGATCCTGGCGCCGATCTTCTTCCCGATCGCCATGAAGCTGGGCATCGACCCGATTCACCTGGGCATCGTGATGGTGGTCAATATGGAAATCGGCCTGGTGCACCCACCGGTGGGGCTGAACCTGTTCGTCACCTCGGCGGTGACCGGGTTGACGCTGGGGCAGACCATTCGTGCGGCGTTGCCGTGGCTGATGATCCTGTTGGTGTTCCTGATCATGGTCACGTACTTGCCGTTTATCTCGCTGGCCTTGCCGCACTGGTTGGGGATGTAGCGCGGGTCAGCAAGTGACTCACTGTAGGAGCGAGGGGGACGCCTAGTTCTTGCTCGCGAAGAACTCAGGGCCACCACGTTTATCGAGAATGAACGCGTTGCCTGGGCGTTTTTCGCGAGCAAGAACTAGGCGTCCCCCTCGCTCCTGCAAAGTGTCTTAACTGACTGGTATTGGGGCTTGCCCCTCCCACATTGGTTTTGCGTCAGGCTCTATTGGTCCAGTGCACTCAAGATTGCATGGGCGACCTTTACCCGTTCGGCATTCGGGTAGTTCTTGTTCGCCAATATCACCACGCCCACTCCCTTGCTCGGCACGTACGCCACGTAGGCGCCAAACCCATTGGTGGAGCCGGTCTTGTTCACCAGGGTGTCGGCGTGGGGCGCCTGGGGCGGGGTCAGCCAGTTGACCGCGTGCGGTTCCATTGCCATGGGTGTGGAGTTGCCGGCCATCAACCCATCGAGCGGGATGGGGTAGGGGTACATTTCCCAGCCCAGGCCCTGGGTCATGCCGTCCACGCTGTAGTAACCCGTGTGAGTCACGCTGATCGCCTGCTGCAGGGTTTTATCCAGCGTCGCCGGGTGCATGTTCGCGTCAACGTACTTCAGCAAGTCCGCAGCGCTGGTCTTGATGCCGTAGGCCTCGCTGTCCAGGGCGCCGGGGCCGACGCGTACCGGTTTGCCATCTTTGCCATAGCCTTGGGCGTACAGGCTCATCTGGCTCTGCGGCACCTTGATGAAGGTGTGCTTGAGCCCGAGTGCGGGCAACAGGGTTTTTTCCATCGCCTGATCGAACGGCTGCTTGAGGCTCTGCGCCGCCAGGTAGCCGAACAACCCCAGGCTCGGGTTGGAATACAGGCGCTGGGTGCCAGGGGCGAAGTCGGGTTGCCAGTGCTGGAAGTAGCTGATCATGCGCTGGCTGTTATCCGCATTGGCGGGGAATTGCAGGGGCAAGCCGCCGGCGGTGTAGGTGCCGAGGTTGAGCACGCTGATGTGGTCGAACTTGCCGCCGCCCAGTGCCGGCAGGTAATGGCTGGCCGGGTCGGAGAGCGTGAGTTTGCCGCTGGCTACCGCGTAACCGGCCAGGGTCGCGGTGAAGGTCTTGCTCACTGAACCCACTTCGAACAGGGTGTTTTCGCTGACCGGCTGGCGGGTATCGGTGGCGGCGATTCCGTAGTTAAAGTATTGCGTCTTGCCGTCCCGCACCACGCCGACCACCAGGCCGTTAATCGACTGCTGCTGCATCAGCGGTTTTACATTGGCATCCACCACCGCCTGCAGGTCGGTGGACGCCAGGCAGTTGCCGGCGGCGATAAACACCGCGAGGGCGGTTAAATTACGCACGCCAGACAGTAAATGTTGGGGCATGATAACGCTTCCATGAGAATGATCGATTGAATAAAGAGCCTGCGCGGGCGAGGCAAATGTAGGCCGTTCGCCGGTCCTGGGCAAACGATGATATCTCGCAGCAGTCATTAGAAATATTGGGGTCAATATGCTCCGCTCCCACTTACCGTTGAACGCCTTGCGCGCCTTCGAAGCGGCCGCCCGGCATTTGAGCTTTACCCGCGCCGCCATTGAGTTATGCGTGACCCAGGCGGCGGTCAGCCATCAGGTCAAGAGCCTGGAGGCGCAGCTCACTGTCACCTTGTTCAAGCGCCTGCCCCGCGGGTTGATGCTCACCCGCGAGGGCGAAACCCTGCTGCCGGTGGTGCGCGAGTCGTTCGACCGCATTGCCCACACCTTGGGTCAGTTCGAGGGCGGGCATTACCGCGAGGTACTCACCGTGGGCGCGGTCGGCACCTTTGCCGTCGGCTGGCTGCTGCCACGTCTGCCGGACTTCCAGAGCCGCTACCCGTTCATCGACCTGCGCCTGTCCACCCATAACAATCGAGTCGACGTGGCTGCCGAAGGCCTGGATTACGCGATTCGTTTCGGTGCAGGTGCCTGGCACGGCACGGATGCGCTGGAGTTGCTGGAAGCGCCGCTGACGGTACTGTGTGTGCCGTCACTCGCCGCGCAGTTGCACACGCCGGCCGACCTGTTGAAACACACGCTGCTGCGCTCCTACCGCGCGGATGAGTGGAGCCTGTGGCTTCAGGCCGCCGGGCTGCCCGCCGACACCCTGGTACCGCGCAGCATCGTGTTCGACTCGTCGCTGGCGATGATGGAGGCTGCGCTGCAAGGCAGCGGCGTGGCGCTGGCGCCGGCGATGATGTTCTCGCGGCAACTGGAGAGTGATGTGATTCGCCAGCCCTTCGACGTCGGCATCACCACTGGCAGCTACTGGCTGACGCGCTTGCAGTCGCGGGCCGAGACCTCGGCGATGCTGGTGTTCAAGGACTGGTTGCTGGGGGAGGGTGGGAGTGTCTGAGTTTTCTTGGAGCATAAAGAAACATTAAGGTGGTGATGGTCAATGTGGGAGGGGCGGTGCGACGATTCGACTTGCCCCCGATAGCGGCGGGTCAGTTACCTCAATTGTTGCTGATACACCGCAATCGGGGGCAAGCCCCCTCCCACATGTTGACTGCATTCAGGCCAGGTATTTGCGGAACCAACCCAGTGTCCTTTCCCACGCCAGATTCGCCGCCGCCTCGTCATAACGCGGTGTCGAATCGTTATGGAAACCATGGTTGGCGCCCTTGTAGATATACGCTTCATAAGTCGTGCCGGCGGCCTTCAGGGCCTTTTCATACGCCGGCCAACCCTCGTTGATCCGCGTATCCAGCTCGCCGAAATGCAGCATGATCGGCGCCCTGATGCGCGGCACGTCCTTGGCTTCCGGCTGGCGCCCGTAGAACGACACCGCCGCGCCCAGTTCCGGGTACGCCACCGCCGCCGCATTGGTCACGCCGCCGCCATAGCAGAAGCCGGTGATGCCAACCTTGCCGGTGCTGCTGTCGTGGTGCATCAGCCATTCGATGGCGGCGAAGAAGTCGTTCATCAGCTTGGTCGGGTCGACTGTCTGTTGCAGCGCCACGCCTTTTTCATCGTTGCCGGGATAGCCGCCCACCGAGGTCAGGCCGTCCGGCGCGAGGGCGATAAACCCGGCTTTGGCCAGGCGCCGGGCGACGTCTTCGATGTAGGGGTTGAGGCCACGGTTCTCGTGGACCACCACCACGGCCGGCAGCTTGCCGGTGGCCTTGGCCGGGCGCACCAGGTAGCCACGCACGGTGCCGTTGCCCTTGGGCGAGGGGTAGGTGATGTAGTCGGCGACGATGTCCGGGTCGGTGAATTTCACCTGTTCGGCCAGGGCATAGTTGGGGCTCAGGGCCGCCAGCAGGGCCGAGGCGGTGAGGCCGCCAAAGGTGAACAGCGCCGCGCGGTCGAGAAATTCGCGGCGGTTGAGCTTGCCGTGGGCGTAGCCGTCGTAGAGTTCCAGCAGTTCGGGGGCAAAGTCTTTCGCGGTGAGACGAGTCATCGGTTCGGTCCTCGATTAGCGGTGCCAGTCAATGTAGACCAGGATCAGCTGTCACGGCCATGGGCGGCCGCAGCCAGTTCGCGGGTGTCGACGCGCACGAACAGCGAATCGCCGATGGCCGTGAGCACCGCGCCGGCGTACACCTCGCAGACCACGCGGCTTTTGCGGCCCACTTCGCCTTCGACCCGCGCACGCAAGGTGAGCGGAGCGCCCATGGGGGTCGGCTTGATGAATTTGATCCCCAGGTTGCCGGTGACGCAGTCGATGCGCGGCAGGCTGCCGGGTTCGCGCTGTTCGGCACGGTAGTGGTAGGCCATGGCGGTCCAGTTGGAATGGCAGTCCACCAGCATGGCGATCAAGCCGCCGTAGACCAGGTCGGGCCAGCCACTGTATTTTGCCTCGGGGTGATGTTCGGCGATGAGATGGACACCATCGGCATCCCAGCGGCTCTTGATATGCAAACCATGCGGGTTACTGCCGCCGCAGCCGTAGCAGATGCCTTCCGGCGCGGTGATGTCCTGTAGAGAAGGGGTGGGCATGCAGCGTCCTTATTGGTGTGAGCGACTAGTCTGTTTAGCAGGACAGGCACCTGATGGGAATACATCCATTTTTTGCGGAGCGTGGCATGAAGCGTCGAATTCTCCCGTTGGTCCTGGTCCTGGGTGCTATCGGCTGTGCCCAGGCGGCGGAATACACCGACGTCAATCGCACCGCCAGCCAGATCAGTTTTACCTATAAGCAGTTGGGGCAGCGGGTGTATGGCACCTTCGGCGACTTCGAAGGCACGCTGAGCTTTGACACGCAAAAGCCCGAAAGCGGACATGCCTTGCTCAAGATCCAGCTGGCGAGTATCGATGCCGGCAGCCCCGATGCGAACGACGAGCTGCAACGGGCCTCGTGGTTCGATACCGCGACCTATCCGGTGGGCGTCTATGAGTCCACCGCTGTAAAGGCCCTGGGGGATAACCGCTTCAACATCAGCGGCACCCTGACGATCAAGGGCACCACGCGCCCGGTGGCGGTCAACGTGGTGCTCAAGGAGCTGGATGGCATCGGCGTGTTCGACGGTGAGTTCATCCTCAAGCGCGGCGACTTCAGGATCGGCGAAGGCGAATGGGCCGGCAACAGCGTGGTGTCCGACGACATCAACATCAAGTTCAAGATGGTCGCGCCCCAGCGTTAGCGCGCGAACCGCTTGGCCCCGGCCACGCAGCCGATCACCGCGACCGTCACCAGCAGCATGCCCAGGCTGACCTGTTCATGCAGCAAGCCCGCTGCCAGCGCCAGGCCGAAGAACGGTTGCAGCAGTTGCAACTGTCCGACGGCGGCGATGCCACCCTGGGCCAGGCCGCGATACCAGAACACAAAGCCGATCAGCATGCTGAACAGCGACACATAGCCCAGGCTCAGCCAGGCCGGCAGGCTGATACCGCTGACGCTCGACGGCGCCAGCACCAGGCTCAACGGCACCACCACCGGCAACGACACCACCAGCGCCCAGCAGATCACCTGCCAGCCGCCCAGGCTGCGCGACAGTTTGGCGCCTTCGGCATACCCCAGGCCGCACACCAGCACCGCCAGCAGCATCAGTACGTCACCCGCCGGTGCGGCGCTCAAGCCCTGGGCGAAGGCGTACCCCATCACCAGCGCACTGCCGAGGATCGAAAACAGCCAGAACACCGGGCGTGGACGCTCGCCGCCACGCAGTACAGCAAACACGGCGGTCGCCAGCGGTAGCAGGCCGATGAAGACGATGGAGTGCGCGGAGGTCACGTATTGCAGCGCCAGCGCGGTGAGTAACGGAAAGCCGATCACCACGCCGAGGGCGACGATTGCCAGGGGCATCCATTGCTGGCGCGCGGGGCGTTGCTCCTTGAACAGCCCCAGCAAGGCCAGCCCCAGCAGCGCGGCAATGGCGGCGCGGATCATGGTCAGGAACACCGGGTCGAATTCCATCACCGCCAGGCGCGTGGCCGGCAGCGAGCCGCTGAAGATCACCACGCCGATAAAACCGTTGATCCAGCCTTGGGTGCGGGTGTCCAGGTTGCTGAGGGGGGCTGTACGTTCCATATGGGTGTCCGAAAAGGATGAGTTGCGTGGCAGGCATCCTAGGGTTGAAGATAAAGACAATCAAAAAATTGTCATGGATACATCGCTATGCCCCGCGCCCGCTACAAGTCGTTGGTCGACAGCTTCGCCGAGGCCATTCGCTCAGGCAGCATGCCCCCCGGTACGCGACTGCCGACCCACCGCCAACTGGCCGCCGAACATGGCCTGGCGCTGGTCACCGCGAGCCGGGTGTACGCCGAGCTGGAGGCCATGGGCCTGGTCAGTGGCGAGACAGGCCGAGGCACCTTTGTGCGCGAAATCTCGCTGCCGCCGGGGCAGGGCAGCGGGCAGATGAGCGTGGCGGCGGGCATGCTCGATCTGAGTTTCAACTACCCGTCCTTGCCGGGCCAGGCCGACTTGCTGCGCACCGCATTGCGCCAGTTGGCGCTGTCCGGCGACCTTGAAGCGCTGCTGCGTTACCAGCCCCACGCCGGTCGCCTGCATGAGCGCGCCGCTGTCGCGCGGCACCTGTTGAGTCGAGGGCTGACGGTCGAGGCCGAACAGGTGCTGGTGGTCAGTGGCGCCCAGCACGGGTTGGCCGTGACCATGATGACCTTGCTCAAGCCCGGTGATGTGATCGCCGTCGACGCCTTGACGTATTCGGGGTTCAAGGTGCTGGCCGAGACCCTGCACCTGGAGATCGTCGCCATCCCGGTCACCGCCGACGGCCCGGACCTGGACTACCTGCACAGCCTGTGTCGCAAGCGCCCGGTGCGTGCCGTGTACAGCATGCCGACTTTGCATAACCCGTTGGGCTGGGTGCTGAGCCTGGCGCAGCGCGAGCAGTTGGTGGCGGTTGCCCGTGAGCACAACCTGATGATCATCGAGGACGCGGCCTACGCGTTCCTGGCCGAGGACGCGCCGCTGCCCGTGGCCAGATTGGCGCCGGAGCGCACGGTCTATGTGGGCGGGCTGTCGAAAAGTGTCGCGACCGGCCTGCGCGTGGGGTTTATCGCTGCCCCGTCGGGTTGGGTCAAAGCACTGGAACGCACCATCATGGCCACCACCTGGAACGTGCCGGGGGTGATGAGTGCGATTGCGGTGGCCTGGCTCGAGGATGGCACCGTGGCGCAACTTGAAACCCACAAGCGCCAGGATGCGCGGGCGCGGCAAGCCTTGGCCGCGCAGGTGCTCAAGGGGGTGGCCTACACCAGCCACCCGTCATCGTATTTCTTGTGGCTGCCCCTGGCGGAAGAGGCCCGCGCCGATCAAGTCGCCATGACCTTGCAGCGCGACGGTATTTCCGTCTCCACCGCCGAGCCCTTCGCCGTCTCGGCCCACGTGCCCCATGCGTTGCGCCTGGCATTGGGCTCGGTGGACATGCCGGCGCTGCGCGAGGCGTTGGTGACGGTGCGCAAGGTGGTGCAGTGGTGAGCCCGATGGCCCACCGCTAGCCATCAGAATTTAAACGCCTGGCGACCGATCAGCAGCCAGTGGCCTTTCTGTTTTTGCCAGATCTGGAAGTTCTCGATTTCGGTGGGCACTTCCTTGCCGCTGTTCACCGCCAGGGCGGAGAAGTGGTTGCGTACCAGGGCGGTATCGCCACTCAGGGTGATGGTCTGTTTCTGCATTTCCAGGGTCTTGAAGCCGCTGCGCCCGGTCTCGATATCGGCAATGAATTCCTGCTTGTTCTGGATCTTGCCGCTGGAGTGGCCGTAGGTGAGGTTCTCGGCGGTCAGGCTCTGGAGCTGCTTGAGGTCTTTATGCAGCATGGCCTGGGTGAGGTGGTCGACCGCTTGGGCGACGTCTTTGTCGGCGGCAGGGGCGGCGGCCACATAGCCGCTGAACAGGCACAGAAATCCGATCAGCACTTTGACGTTTTGCATGGGTGTTTCCTTATTGTTGTTGGGGAGGTGTACGGGCAACACGTTACTGAATATGTTGTCGTACAACATTGCAATAGTCGAAGGGCTTTTGGAAAGTAAAATTTGGAATATTTGCGCAGTGCCTTACGTTGTAAAGGGTGGTTGAAGTCTTCAATCTTGTACGATGTCTCATCACAGGTTAAAACTAGTCTCCCGTCTAACAATAAAATAACGGAGATACCCATGGATTTTCCCCCTTCGCCTGCCCGCTCCGAACACAGCCGCCGGGTCTTTCTCCAGCGATCCCTGGCGGTTTCCGCGTCGGTGGCGGTGCTGGGCAACCTGCCTCGCCTGGCAGACGCGGCCGAGCCCTTGAGCCAGCGTTATCCAGACCCCCTGATCAAGGTGCTCGACGACAGTTTCCTCGAGCTGCGCCTGTTCAATGCCAGCGTTGAGCGCCTGGCGACCGGCCTGCGCTGGGCCGAAGGACCGGTGTGGATCGGCGATGGCCGCTACCTGCTGCTCAGTGATATTCCCAACAACCGCATCGTGCGTTGGGATGAGGTGACCGACAGCCTGTCGGTGTACCGTGAAAACGCCAACTTCTCCAACGGCATGTGCCGCGATCGCCAGGGCCGCCTGCTGGTGTGCGAAGGTTCGACCACTTCTGGCGAGGGGCGGCGCATCACTCGCACCGAACATAACGGTAGCATCACGGTGCTGGCGGACAGCTTTGACGGCAAACCCTTCAACTCGCCCAACGACATCGTGTGCAAACGCGATGGTTCGGTGTGGTTCAGCGACCCGCCATTCCAGACCGGCAACAACTACGAAGGCCACAAGATCACCCCCACCCAGCCCCATGGCGTGTATCGCATTGACGCTGACAGCGGCAAGGTCACGCGGGTGATCGACGACCTCAACGGTCCCAACGGCCTGTGCTTTTCGCCGGATGAAAAGACCCTCTACGTGGTGGAAGGGCGCGCCAAGCCCAACCGACTGATCTGGGCGATTGACGTCAAGGACGACGGCACCCTGGGCGAACGGCGCAAGCATATCGAAGGCCTCGAATACGCAGCGCTGGACGGCATCAAGTGCGACGAGAGCGGCAATCTCTGGTGTGGCTGGGGCGGCAATGGCGACCCCAAGGCCGACCTGGAAAAGCTCGACGGCGTGCGCGTGTTCAATTCCCAGGGCAAGGCCATCGGGCATATCTCGCTGCCGGAACGCTGCCCCAACCTGTGCTTTGGCGGCCGCGAAGGCAACCGCCTGTTCATGGCCGGCAGCCATTCGATCTACGCGTTGTTCGTCAATACGCGAGGGGCGGATTTCGCCTGATAGGCGCTGAAAAAAATCCACTGTCAGCGCCGGTTGGCCGGCGTTCACAGTGGCTATTTAGCGCTATGCTGCGTGCTCCTGAAACATCAGAGCGTTACGCAAATGGACTTTGATTGGCACAGCGCCCCTATCACCCGCAGCACGCCTGTCACTTCACACTACAAAAACACCCAGAACGTACGCCGTTTCATGCGTGAGCACTGTGGCGCGGGGTTCACGTTCGACCGGCCTTTCATGGCGTGGATTCGCAACGCAACACCCAAGACAATGGGCGACGTGGTGGATGAGTGGCAGCGTCGCAACGAGGACTCCCGAGCATGACACCGGATGAAAAATACCAAGCCGTGCAAAAACGCCTCGGCTATCAATTGGATGAATTCAAAGTCGGCG
Organism: Pseudomonas sp. JV449; assembly: GCF_032424295.1. NCBI lineage: Bacteria > Pseudomonadati > Pseudomonadota > Gammaproteobacteria > Pseudomonadales > Pseudomonadaceae > Pseudomonas > Pseudomonas sp. JV449. The sequence goes on from NZ_VYKD01000014.1 coordinate 254,194, forward strand.
GCAACTACACGCCGCTGGTGCGCGACGGCAACCATCTGTACATCAGCGGGCAGATCCCGCGTGTCGGCGACACGGTCATGCTGCCGGGTAAGGTCGGTGACACCTTGACCCTGGCCCAGGCACAGATCGCCGCCGGCATCAGTGCATTGCGCTGCCTGGGCCTGCTCAAGCAGGCGCTCGGTTCGCTGGATCGGGTCAAGGCCATCCCGCGTATCACCGTGTATGTACGCAGCGCCGAGGACTTCGATCAGCAGAGTGAAGTGGCCAACGGCGCCTCGGACCTGTTGCACGAGATCCTCGGCGGTGCCGGGGTGCATTCGCGCACGTCGGTGGGGGTGATGCAACTGCCGAAGTCGGCGGCGGTGGAAATCGACATGGTCGCGGTCGCGCACGACTGATGGTCAGCCAAGGTCTGGTCGTCCTGCTCAACTACGGCCTGCACCTGGCGCCGGGCTTGCTGCTGTTTGGCCTGTGGTTCGGGTTGACGCCCAAGTCGTTGCCGGCCATGCGCATCCTGATTTTGCTCGCGGCGTTCGTGCTGATGCGCGATGTGATGACGCCCCTGGGCATGTGGGCGCTCAGTGACGACGTGCAAATCGCCTTCACCGCGAATGCCTTTGTATTGGCGGCGCTGGGTGGCCTGTCGGTGCTGCTGGCCGTAGTGTTGGTCCGGGTGGCGCCGGAGTTGTGGCGCCTGGTGGTATGGACCCGGGGCCACCGCGCCCTTGGCCTGGCGGTGGGGCTTGCGGTCGGTTGCCTGATCGGTGTGCCGTTGCGGCTCTATCAAAGAATAGAGCCGCACGCGATCCCCGGCTACTGGGTGTGGCTGCCGGGCATGGTGGTGTTGGCCTATGGCGCCAATGCGCTGGAGGAAGTGTTGTTTCGCGGGTTTTTGCAGGGCTACCTTGAACAGCAGGTGACACCGCTGCGAGCGGCGCTGATCAGTGGCGTGGCGTTTGCCGCCTGCCATGCCTTCCTGGCCTTGAGCGTGACTCAACTGGGCTGGCCGGTGTTGCTGTTTACCCTGATCGAAGGGCTGGCCTGCGCACTGGTGCGCATGCGTCATGGCGTGTTGGCGGCGACGGCCTGCCATGGCACGGCAATCCTGCTGATTGCGGTGCCCTATATGGCCTGACTTGAAATGCGGTTAGAACTGTGGGAGGGGGCTTGCTCCCGATTGCAGTGGGTCAGCCACCGATGCATCAACTGACACGCCCTCATCGGGAGCAAGCCCCCTCCCACATTTTTTACCGAGTACACCAGCCCCAACTCCAATTGGCTCCAAGGCCGAAAAAGCCAGAGCAAAAGCAGCCCGAGATCTACCTGATATATGCAGTTCCAAATGTGGGAGGGGGCTTGCTCCCGATGGCAGTGGGTCAGCCACAGATGCATCAACTGACACTCCCTCATCGGGAGCAAGCCCCCACACTTAACCGAGTACACCAGTGACAACTCCGGTCGGCTCGAAGACTGCAAAAGCCAGAGTAAAAGCAGACCGAGATCTACCTGATATATGCAGATCCAAATGTGGGAGGGGGCTTGCTCCCGATGGCAGTGGGTCAGCCACAGATGCATCAACTGACACGCCCTCATCGGGAGCAAGCCCCCTCCCACAGTGAATCAGTTAGTTTGTCGCCAGCGGCGGCGTACGCGGCGGGATCAGGCGTTTGCTGCCGGTGGCTTCATACGCCGCCGCAAACCGCAGCAATGCCGAATCATCGTAGGCGCGCCCGGCAAAGGTCAGCCCGACCGGCATGCCGATGTCCGCCATCACGCCCATGGGCACGGTAACGGTAGGCACGCCCAGGTGGCGGATGGCGAGGTTGCCGTTGGCCACCCACACACCGTTGCTCCAGGCAATGTCCGCACTGGCTTCGTTCACATCGGCATCCGCAGGGCCTACATCGGCCACGGTGGGGAACAGCACAGCGTCGAGGCCGAGCTTATCCATCCAGTCTTCCAGGTCGATCCGCCGGGTTTGCTCCAGGCCGCGCAGGCCATCGGGGACGGTGCTGATCTCGTTCCACGGGGTGATGCCACGCTCGGCCATGCGCACGTACTCGTCCATGCCGGCGGCCAGGTCGTCTTCACGGTTGGGCAAGGTGCCAGGGTCGTGGGGGAAGATTTTCGGCCCGTCCACATCGGCCAGGCGGTTCAGGGCCGGGTCGTTGTTGGCGCGCAGGAAATCATCGAAGGCCCAGGCCGACAGTTCCCACAGTTCATCGTGCAGGAATTCCTTGGACACCAGGCCACGGGTAAACACGGTCGGCGCGCCTGGGCGGTCGCCTTCGCAGTTGGACACCAGTGGGAAGTCGACCTCGATGACTTCGGCACCGGCGGCTTCCAGCGCCTGGCGTGCGTCTTTCCAGAGGTCGATCACGCTGGCACGGGTGTTGATCTTCTGCCCGGTGGGGCCGCCGATGCCGGGCTTTTCGCTGGTGCCGGCCTCGGGGTCGGCGTTGATGTACATGCGCGGCACGCCGAAGCGTTTGCCGGCCAGGGATTCGGCCGTCGCCGCCAATTCAGGGTAAGACGCCGGGCGTACCGAGGCGACGCTGGGGATCGGCACCCACGGCTGCAGGCGCCACAGGTCGCCACGGGTGTGCGGGTCTTCAGCCACTACCACGTCGAGCACTTCCAGCAGGTCGGCCATGGTGCGGGCGTAGGGAACTACCACGTCCATGGTCGGGGTCAACGGCCAGTTGCCGCGCACCGAAATCACCCCACGGGACGGGGTGTAGGCGCACAGGCCATTGTTGGACGCCGGGCCACGGCCGCTGGACCAGGTTTCTTCCGCCAGGCCGAAGGCGGCAAAGCTGGCGGCGGTGGCGGTGCCGGCACCATTGGATGAACCGGAGGCGAACGGCGCGGTGAGGTAGTCGGCGTTATACGGGCTTTCCGCGCGGCCATACACGCCGCGCTGCATGCCGCCATTGGCCATCGGCGGCATGTTGGTCTTGCCCAGGCAGATGGCGCCACCGGCGCGCAGGCGCTCGATGGTGAACGCATCGCGCTGGGCGACCAGCTTGGCGAAGGCCGGGCTGCCCGAGGCGGCGGTCAGCCCCTTGACCAGGTAGCTGTCCTTGGCGGTGTAGGGAATGCCATCCAATGGCCCCAGGGTTTCGCCCTTGGCCCGACGTGCATCGGAGGCTTGGGCTTCCTTGAGGGCGTCGGGGTTACGCACGACGACGGCGTTGAGGGCGGTAGCGGTCTGCGGACCGTCGTAGGCATCGATCCGCGCGAGGTAAGCCTGCACCAGTTCAACGGCTGTGGTCTGGCCGGATTCGAGCGCCGCGCGCAATTGGGCAATGGAGACTTCGGTAACTTGCATGACGTTTTCTTCGCCGCCTTAAGTTGAGGTATGGCGGCAGTCTACGTACAGATATTTCACAAAACCAGTGCGGCATTTTCCCCATGGGCGGCACGCATCACCTGCCAGGTGGCGTCGTCTGCGGGAATCAGATGTTCGATACGCAGGGAGGCGAGGGTGATGTCCTGGGGCATGCCGAAGGTGGTGAAGGTGGACAGAAAGCTCAGCTCGCCCTGGCTGGTATGCACGCGGGTCAACACCAGCGGCGGCATTTCAGGCGGCGGCGTGGTGTGGGCGGGGGCGGGCAGGCTCGCCAGTAGAGCGGCCAGCACAGGGTTGTCCAGCGCCTCGCGGCTTGCCCGTTGCCAGGCCAGGGTGCGGATTTCTTCGGCGTTGACCAGGTGGTCGCCCAGGCCGCCGGGTTGCAGCAGGGTGGTCAGCAGGTTCAGGCCTTCCAGCGGCGGCGTGACCCCCGCCAGTGCCAACAGCGCGCCGGTACTCGCATTCGCCGCCAGCACTTCCCAGTGGCTGCCCAGCAGGATCGCCGGGGCCGGGTTGTTGGCGTGCAGGACATGGCTGACCGCCTCGCGAATTGCGGCCATGGCCGGGGAGGCGAGCGGGGTAGCGGTATAGCGGGGCGCGAAGCCGGCGGCGAGGAATACGCGGTTGCACTGCTCCAGCGGTGTTTCCAGTGCGCTGAGCAGGTGATTCAACGTACCTGGGCTCGGCTTGGCGCGGCCGGTTTCGAGGCAACTGAGGTGGCGCTGGGACACGCCGGTGATCAGGGCCAGGTCAAGTTGGCTCAGACCAGCCTGTCGGCGTAGCTGGCGCAGATGTTCGCCGGCAGTAGCGGGGTTATCCATGGCGTGACTATGACCTCCGAGGTCATTGCGAGGGGGCAACCTTATCACTAGGGTGGGCCTCGATCACGTCAAGGAACAGACCATGCACAAACCTTATCTGGCCCTCGCCGCTCTGCTGGGTTTTTCGCTGTACACCCTGTTCACGCTGCTCACGGCCGAGCAATCGTTGCTGGCCTTCGGACGAGAGTTGATATCGCGCCCGGACACCGCGCAGGTCGTCATCGACCTGTACCTGATGGCCGTACTGGCCTGTGTGTGGATGTACCGGGATGCACGGGCGCGGGGGCGGTCGCTGGCGTCGGTGCTGCCGTACTTCTTGCTGACGGCGGTGTTCGTGTCGGTGGGGCCGTTGCTGTATATCGTCGTCAATGGGGTTGTGCGACGCGCAGAACGTCAGGACTGACGGGTCTACTTGTGGCGAGGGAGCAAGCCCCCTCGCCACGATGAAGTTTATGGGTTGAGGAATGCCTGGTAGTTGTCCTTGGTGATCTGCTGATAAGGAATGGTCAGCTCGGCGTCATACGGCTGTTTCTTGACCATCTTCACCGCCAGGTCAATGGAGCCCACGGCCTGCCCCTTGTTGTCCTGATACGCCGTCACCAGCAACTGGCCTTTCTTCACTGCGTCCAAACCGGCCGCGCCGCCATCGCTGCCGGCCACCAGAATATCCTTGCCGGGCTGCATGCCGGCCTGGCTGATCGCCATGGCCGCGCCAATCGCCATTTCATCGGCATTCGCCGCCACGGCGTCGATTTTGCGCCCGGACACGATCCAGTTGTTCATCAGGTCAATTGCCTTGCTGCGCTGCCATTCGGCACTCTGCTCCTCGACGATCTTTATACCTGGATAGTCCTTGAGCACGTTCTTGACCCCCAGCGTACGGTTGTGGGTGGCGTTGTTGGACAGCAGCCCGAGCATGATCGCCAGGTTGCCTTTGCCGCCCATTTTCTCGGCCAGGTAGCGCATCTGGATTTCACCGGCCTTGATCTCATCCGAGCCGACATAGCCAACCCCTGGCGGTACTTCCTTGAACTCGGGGCGGCGGTTGACGTACACCAGCGGGATCCTGGCCTGTTGGGCATTGACCGTCATTTTCTGGGTGGCGGCGGTGTCTACGGCGTTGACGATAATTGCGTCCATGCCCTGGGCGGTGAAGTTCTGCACCTGGTTAAGCTGGCGCACCACGTCGCCCTGGGCGTCTTCGAATTGCAGGGTCACGCCGGGCAGTTCCCGGGCGTGGGCGGCCATGTAGTCACGCATTTGCGCGAGAAATACGTCGTCGACCTGGGCGATGCTCACGCCGATCCGTATATCGGCCAGCGCCCAGGGGGTGATGGCGAGGGTCAAGAGTGCCGCAAGGAGTTGCTTCTTCATGGTTGTGCTCCGTTGTTTTTGTTGTTGTTAAAACATCACGCCTGGCGCTTGGCCCGCAGTTGCGCCACGGCCGCGGCGAAGTCCTCATACGCCCAGCGTTCGTCGAGGGCCTGCAGCATGAGTTGCTGCCCGGTTTGCGGGGCCAGGCCCTGCAAGGGTGGGTCGGTGTCGAGGTTGGTGGGGAAGGCATAGCCGTCGGCGGTGCAGGCCACCACCGCTGCAATCGCCTGGGCATCCAGGGCCGTGTTGGCCAGCAGGACCGGGTACACCGCCAGCATCATGCGGTCGCGGTCGAGGGCTTCCATGGGCTTGCCGAAGGCCGAGGAGATTTGCAGCAGGTTGGCCATGCGCTGGTGGCCGGCCGTGCGGTTGGTGCCGGCGGCGTGGAACAGCGCCGGGTTGAAAAACAGCAGGTCGCCCTTGTCCAGCGCCAGTTGCACGGCGTGCTGCTGGAAGTGCTCGATAAATTCGGGGCGCCGCCAGGCCAGGTAACCCAGGGCGTATTGCTGGGAAAACGGCAGCAACTGGGTGGGGCCGCTTTCCAGCGGCATCGCCGAGTGGGCCACTGCGCCCTGCAACGTCAGGTACTGGGACAGCACATGCAAGGGCAGGGGAAAGCGCTCCACCACCTCAGTGGTCTGGAAGCCCAGGTGATAGTCGCGGTGCGGCTGTTGCGCCTGGCCGCCGGGGTGCACCACGTTCACTTGCGCCGTTACCTGATAGCTCGGGCCCAGCCATGCCTCGGCGATCAGCCCCAGCAGCGGGTTGGCGTAATACTCCACAAAGGATTGCGGCGACTGTAGCGCGGCCTTCTGCAATGAATTCCAGATACGCCCGTTACTGCCGGCCTTGGCAAAATGGTCGGCGGCCACGCCTTGGGCGGCCTCCTGGGCAAAGATCGCCTCGAACACCTGGCTGTGGCGATCCACCACTTCCAGGTCCTCATAGGCGCGGCGCACCACCATCACGCCCGGTCCATCGCGAAACAAACGGTGCAGCTCATTCATCACCGTGTGGCGGTCGCTGTTGCGCAAGGTGCAGGCCTGATAGACCGGCACGTTGCCGAGCACTTCCGCAGCCAGGGGATAGTCCTCGGCACGCGCCTGTTGCGCGCAAATCCGCTTGAAATCCTCAATGCGTACATCCTGCAGTGTCACAAATGCCGACATTACTCACCTCCCAGGCTCAGGGCATTGAAGGGCTGCGGGCTGCCGCTGTCGGTGCAGCCGACCACGCCTTGCTCCAGGTCGATCACCGCGCCGGTCATCATCCCCGACTCGCGCGACAGCAGGAACGCCACGCTTTGCGCCACCTCTTCGGGCTTGAGCAGGCGGCCGAACGGCTGCGCGCGTTCCGCCTCAGCCAGCCAACCGTCCTGGGCGCCGTGGTACTGGCGCTGGATCTGATCCTCATGGGGCGTGTCCATCCAGCCGATGTTCAGGCCGTTGACGCGGATCCGGTTGCGCAGCGCACTGAACGCCACGTTCCTGGTCAGGATCGCCAGCGCACCTTTGGACGCCGCATACGCGCAAAGGAACGATTGACCACCATGCCCGGTGATGCTCTGGATGTTTACCACGGCGCCTTCCACGCCCTGGCTGATCATCAATTTCAACGCGTCCTGCATCAGGAAAAACGGCGCCCGCACATTCACCGCCATCAGCCGATCGAACAGCTGCGGCGAGGTGTCGACAATGGTGCCGCGGTCCGACATCCCGGCGCAGTTCACCAGGCCATGCAGGGTGCCGAAGTGGGTGCGCGCGGCCTCGATGATCGCGCGGCAATCCTCGACCTGTTCAAGGTCGGCCTCGACAAAAAACGCCTGGCAATCCAGCTGCGCCAACTGCCGCACCTGTTCTTCGCCCTGGGCGCGGCGCCGCCCGCAAATGATCAGCCCGGCGGCGCCGCGTCGCGCCAGGGTGTGGGCCACGGCGGCGCCCAGGCCCTGGGTGCTGCCGGTGACGACAAAATATTGGCCGTTGAACGTACTGGCGAGGTCGGCTTGAGGCATGGGGTTCTCCTGGATTGTTGTTGTTTTGATTGCCCGGCTCGACGCCGGACAAAACTGAGACTAGCATTGCAAAACCTCAGTAATACCTAAAAAAGACCTCATAAACACCTCAGGCGAAACCCATGCTCGAACGCGCCAAACACTTCTCCATCAAGCAACTCGCGACCCAGGCGGGCGTGAGCAAGGCCACGGTCGACCGCGTGCTGCACCAGCGCGGCAGCGTGCACGGCCAGACTCGCCGACGTATCGAGCAGGCGCTGGATGAACTGGAATCCCAGGAGAAAAACGGCCTGGCGGTAGGGCGCACCTTCCATGTCGACGTGATCATGCACACCCCTCAGCGTTTCAGCGCCGCGGTGCAGGCGGCGATCACCGCGCAACTGGCCAGCCTGGCGCCGTTTCGCATCGCCCCGCGTTTTCACTTGTTCGAAGAAATCGAGCCCCAGGCCATGCACGATCAGTTGCTGCGCTGCCTCGACACCGGCAGCCAGGGCGTGGTGCTCAAGGCCGCCGACGAGCCGGCGGTGAACCAGGCCGTCAAGCACCTGATCGCGGCGGGCATCCCGGTGGTGACCCTGGTGACGGACCTGCCGCAAAGCGAACGCATCGGCTACGTCGGCATGGACAACCGCACCGCCGGCCAGACCGCCGCCTACCTGATGTCGCGCTGGCTGCCGGCGTTGCCCCAGGACGTGGCGGTGGTGATCGGCAGCGAGTTGTTCCGTGGCGAGGAGGAGCGCGAGATGGGCTTTCGCGCCTGGCTGCGCGGGCGAGCCCCCCACCTGCGGGTGCTGGACGTCAGCGGCGGCTATGGCGTGTACCCGCGCACCTTCGAGCGGGTCACCCAGGCGCTGCAACAGCATCCCGGCCTCAAGGCGGTGTACAGCGTCGGCGGCGGCAACCGTGCGATTGTCGACGCCTTCGCCGCCCTGGGTCGCCCGCTGGAGGTGTTTATCGGCCACGACCTCGACGAAGAAAACCGCCAACTGCTGCTGGACGAAAAAATCGCCGCGATCATCGACCACAACCTGCAGATCGATGCCCGCCACGTGTTCCTGCACATCCTGCACTACCACCGGTTGTGGAAGGCCGGTCCGATTGCGCCGTCACAGGTGCAGATCGTCACCCCGTTCAACCTGCCGGACTGAGCACTCCCCCAAACAACAAGATCAGGAGTTCAACCATGCTACGTATCGCTGTTCTAGGTGCCGGGCGCATCGCCAGGATCCACGCCGCCAATGTCGCCGCCCACCCGAATGCCACGCTGGTGCTGGTGGCCGATCCCTGGCGCGAAGGCGTCGATGCCCTCAGCCGCCAACTGGGCTGCGAGGCGGCCTACGATTGCGCCGCCGTCCTCACGCGCAAAGACATCGACGCCGTGGTCATCGGCACCCCCACCGACACCCATATCGACCTGCTGTTGGCGGCGGTCGCCGAGGGCAAGGCGGTACTCTGCGAGAAGCCCATCGACCTCGACATCGCCAAGGCCCGCAGCGCCGCCCAGGCCGTGGAGCGCCAGGGCGGCAAGGTGATGCTCGGCTTCAATCGCCGTTTCGACCCCGACATGCTGCGCCTGCGCCAGGCCCTGGATGCCGGCCAGATCGGCGCAGTGCGCCAAGTGATCATCACCAGCCGCGACCCAGGCCTGGCCCCGCGGGACTACCTGGAACACTCCGGTGGCATCCTGCGCGACATGACCATCCACGACTTCGACACCGCCCGCCACCTGCTCGGCGAAGAACCGGTGGAAGTCAGCGCCATCGCCAGCCGCCTGGTGGACCCGAGCCTGGAACAGATCGACGACTACGACAGCGTGATGGTCCTGCTGCGTACCGCCTCCGGCAAGCAATGCCATATCAACTGCTGCCGCCAGGCGGTATACGGTTACGACCAGCGCGTGGAAGTCTCCGGCGCCCTTGGCGTGCTGCTCACCGACAACCATCGCCCCAGCACCCTGCGCCACTGGAGCGCCGACCACACCGAAGCGCTGGAACCGTTGCAGCATTTCTTCCTGGAGCGTTACGCCGATGCCTATCGCAATGAGCTGACCCGGTTTATCGATGCGCTGAACAACGGCCAGGCACTGCCCACCAGTGTGCGCGACGGGTTGTATGCGCTGCATCTGGCCGATTGTGCGTTGGAGTCGGTGAGGACGGGGAGGTGCGTGGCGGTCAGTTACGACCTGTAGGCCCCGGTCCGATCCACCAACCGAATGCTGTCCCGTCCGCCACGCTTGGATTCATACAGCGTGGTATCTCCCTGTTCGATCAGCGCCGCCAGGCTGGCCGGCGGCTGGTCGAACAGGGTGGCGCCGATGCTCAGGGTCACCGGCGCGGGCGTGGCAAAGGTTTGTGCGGCCAGTTGCTGGAACTGCTCGCGCAGGCTGCTGCCCAGTTCGACGATCTGCTCGGTCGAGGCCGGGTTAAGCAGGATCACAAACTCATCACCGCCCAAACGTGCGGCCAGCGCGCCTCGGGGCACGACTGCGCGAATCATCTCGCTCAAGGCGATCAGCACACGGTCGCCGGCGGTATGGCCGTGGAGGTCGTTGACCGACTTGAAGTTGTCGATATCGATCAGCAGCAGGGCGCCCGGTTGTTGCGCCGACACCTGGGCCAGCAGGCGCGGCGCGCGCAGGTCGAGGGCGCGGCGGTTGTAGAGGGCGGTGAGCGGGTCGCGGGCGGCGAGGCGGGCGATCTGCTGTTCGCGGCGGTAGCGTTCCGAGCCGGTCATCGACAGCGCAATCAGCATGATCGCCATGGCGCCTTCCACCAGGGACACCTGGATGATCTCGCCCTTGAACGCGGCGAGGTCGATCAAGGTGCCGGGGATCACCACCGACAGCGCCTTGGCCACGTAGAACATGCCGTGGACCAGCAGCACATAACGCAGTTGCACCGCGCCGATGCTCAATGATCGGCCGTGGGGCCGCAGCAGGAAACTGGCGCGCAGGGTCGGCAGCGCGACCAGCAGCGACTGCACGCCCAACATGGCTTTGGACCACGGCAGGTCGGTCGGGAGCATCAGCATGCCCAGCCACACGGCCAGCAGCAGCCACCACCGCGGCGACAGGCGTACCTGGGTAAAGCGCGCGACCCCGAGCAAGAACAGGCAGTGCGCGGCCACCAGCAAGCCGTTGGCAAACCAGATGCCGATGAGCAGGTAGCCATTGATGCGCAGCAGGGCCAAGGTGGAGCCGACGGTGATGGTGGCGAAACCGGCGCTCCAGAACAGCAGCGAAGGTTCGCGTACGCTGCGCCATTCTATGGCCAGGTACAGGGCAGCAGCGGCGGCCAGGGCAACGGTGAGTGCCAAAATCGTAGGAGGGTCGAGCGTCATTTCGTGCCGGGTCTGCCTGGGTGTGCGTTGAGGCTGGGGATTGTAAGCGCACACGCAGGTTTTTCAGAGCCCAAAGGATAATGGCATACAGCCATCCGATGATCGGCGGTCTAGACGCCTTTGGTCGACGGCAGCAGTATCGTCAGGATGCCCACCAGTGGCAGGAACGAGCACAGTGTGTAGACGTACTCGATGCCGTGGCTGTCGGCGAGCAGTCCGAGCAAGGCCGCGCCGATCCCGCTGAAGCCGAACATCAGGCCGAAAAAGATCCCGGCGATCATGCCGACATTGCCGGGCACCAGTTCCTGGGCAAACACCACGATGGCCGAGAACGCCGAGGCGAGGATGAAGCCGATCACCACGCTGAGCACGGCGGTCCAGAACAGGTCGACGTAGGGCAGGGCCAGGGTGAACGGCGCGGCACCGAGGATCGAGAACCAGATGACTTTCTTGCGCCCGATCCGGTCGCCGATCGGCCCGCCCGCGAAGGTGCCCACGGCCACTGCACCGAGGAACAGGAACAGGTACATCTGAGAACTCGATACCGACAGGTGGAATTTTTCAATCAGGTAGAACGTGAAGTAGCTGGTCAGGCTGGTCATGTAGAAGTATTTGGAGAACACCAGCACCGCCAGCACCACCAGGGCAAACGTCACGCGGCCTTTGGACAAGCCGTGGGTGGCTTTGCCGCCTTGCTTGAGCTTGAACAGGTTGAGGTGGTTGCGGTACCAGCGGCTCAAGCCGTACAGCACCAGGATCGCGAACACGGCAAACAGCCCGAACCAGGCGATGTTGCCCTGGCCGTAAGGAATGATGATCGCCGCCGCAAGCAACGGCCCCAACGCGCTGCCGGTGTTGCCGCCGACCTGGAAGGTCGATTGCGCCAGGCCATAGCGCCCGCCGGAGGCCAGGCGTGCGACGCGCGAGGTTTCCGGGTGGAAGGTCGATGAGCCGACGCCCACCAGGGCTGCCGCCAGCAGGATCGCCGGGAAGCTGCCGACAAACGCCAGCATCAGGATGCCGACCAGGGTGCAGACCATGCCCGCCGGCAGCAGCCACGGCTTGGGATGCCGGTCGGTGTGGTAGCCGATCCAGGGTTGCAGCAGCGAGGCGGTCAGCTGGAACGTCAGGGTGATCAGGCCGACCTGGGTAAACGTCAGGCCGTAGTTGGCCTTGAGCATCGGGTAGATCGACGGTAATACGGCCTGGATCAGGTCATTGATCAGGTGCGCCAGGGCACAGGCGCCGAGGATACGCAGGACTAACGGGCTTACTTGGGGCGGACTCGAGGTGGCGGCAGGTGATGCGGTCAGGGTCGACATGCAGGCATTCCATACAAGGCAGCGAAGAGGGGCAGCGAGTACTTGAGCAGGCTGCCCATTTCAATTTGTTTCAGAGCTTATGCTAGATTCGTCAGGAATGCCTGTCTCGCGTAATTCGGGAGGCAACCATCGTAAAAAGGGCGAAATGATCAAATCACTGGATAAATTTTTGCAGGAAATCGATGAGGGCGACTGGGCTGTCATCAGTTCGGCCACCGATTATCCGGAAAACTGGGTGATCCCCGACCACAGTCACGAAAAGCATCAATTACTCTACGCCACCGAAGGCGTGATGGTGGTGCATTCGGCGCACAACCAGTGGACGGTACCGCCCAACCGCGGCTTCTGGATGCCCTGCGGGCACGTGCACTCCCTGCGCTGCGTGGGCGCCCTGAAAATGCGTAGCGTGTTCGTGCGCCCTGACAGTTTCCCCAACCTGCCGACCGAGACCAAGGCGGTGAGTATTTCGCCGCTGCTGAGCGAGCTGATCAAGGCCTCCGTGAGCTTGAAACCGCCCTATACCGAAGACTCCCGCGATGCGCGGATCATGCACCTGATCCTCGACGAGCTGGCGCTGTTGCCGGCCTTGCCGCTGTCGCTGCCGCAACCCGCCGACCCGCGTATCCAGCAGATCTGCCTGGCGTGGCAGGAGGACCCGGGCGATGCCTCCACCGTGGCGGATTGGAGCGAGCGCCTGGCCCTCGACCAGAAAACCATCCAGCGCCTGTTCCGCAAGGACACCGGCATGACCTTCGGCCAATGGCGCCAGCAGGCGCGGCTGCTGCTGGCATTAGAGCGTATCGCGGTGGGGCAGAAGATTATCGACGTGGCCCTGGAGCTGGGCTACGAAAGCCCGAGTGCGTTTACCAGCATGTTCAAGAAACAGTTTGGCAAGACCCCGAGTCATTTTTTCCGCTGACGTCGGCGCAGTAGTCGTCCAGCAAGCCGTTGAATGCGTCGATATCCAGCGGTCGGCTGAGGAAGTAGCCCTGGCCTTCTTCACACGCCACGCTTTTGAGCATGGCCAGGTGCTCAGCGGTTTCGATGCCTTCGGCCGTGACCGTCAGGGCAAGGGCACGGCCCAAGCCGACAATGGCTTGGATAATCGCCTTGTCATCCTCGCTTTCCTCCAGTCGGGTGAGGAAGCTGCGGTCGATTTTCAGACCATCGAACGGGAACGCCCGCAGGTAGCTGAGGGACGAATAGCCGGTGCCGAAGTCATCCATGGCAATGCGGATGCCCAGTTGCTTGAGCGTGCGCATCACCTCAAGTGCGCCGACGGCGTCCTCGAGCATGACGCTTTCGGTCATTTCCACCTCAAGGCGCGCAGGGTCGATACCCGAGGCGTCCAGGGCGTGGCGCACGCGCTCCACCAGGTTGCCGCGCTTGAACTCGGTGGGTGACAGGTTCACCGAGACGAACAGCGTGTCGGGCCACTGCGCCGCGCACGCACAGGCAGTTGCCAGTACCCAGTCACTCAGCGCCAGGATCAGCCCCGATTCTTCGGCAATCGGAATAAAGGTGTCCGGGGCGATCAGCCCGCGTGCCGGGTGCTGCCAGCGCACCAGGGCTTCGGCCCCGACCATCTGCCCATCGGCGATGCGATAGCGCGGCTGGAAGTGCAGGCGCAGTTCGGCGTGCTTGATCGCAAAGCGCAGATCGCTCTCCAGGCGCCGCCGCTCGATGATCCGCGTATTCATGTCCCCGGAGTAAAAGCGCCAGGTATTGCGCCCGGCCGCCTTGGCCTCATACAGCGCGATATCGGCGTAGCGCAGCAGTTCGGTGGCATCGCGGGCATCGGTGGGCGCCAGGGCAATGCCGATACTGGCACTGATAAACACCTCTTGTTCGTCGATTTTGATCGCCTGCTCGATGGACTCGATCAAGCGCAGGCACAGGCTTTCGACTTCATCCTGGCTGCCGGCGTCGCTGAGGATCAGCACAAACTCATCGCCGCCGACGCGAGCCACCAGGTCACCATGGCGCACGCAAGCAGCCAGGCGGGCGGACACTTGATTGAGCACCCGGTCACCGGCGGCGTGGCCGAGCAGGTCATTGACCGGCTTGAAGCGGTCCAGGTCGAGGCTGAGCATCACCAGCGGCTGCTCGGCGCTGGGCAGGGCCTTGAGTTTGCCGTCCAGGAATGCCTGCAGGCGCGTGCGGTTGGGCAGCCCGGTCAGGGCGTCGTGTTGAGACAGGTACTCGATGCGCCGACGTGCTTCGACTTCTTCGGTGACGTCGGTGGCCGTCCCGCGAAACCCGCCACAGGGCATTTCCCGGGCCGACAGCCGGGTTGTGCGCTCCTGTCCCTGGGCATCGATATAGCGGCATTGCACACTGATGTCCACGCGCCGGCCCGGAGTGCTCAGCCACTGCGACAGCAGGTCGGCCTCGGTGTCCAGCAGGTCGCTCATGGCCGCACCGAGCCAGGCTTGCCGGGTCAGGCCGGTGACGCTTTCGAAACGCTCAGACAGGTAGGTAAAACGCCAGCCGACATCGATTTCCCAGACCCAGTCCGAGCTGGCCTCCACCACGTCGCGAAAGCGCGCCTCGCTGGTGGCCAGGGCGGCCTGGCTGTCCAGCAGGGAGGTGTGACTGGCATCCAGGGCGAGGGCGGCGGCGGTGGCGCGACGCAGAATGACCCAGGTCATCAGGCACACCAGCAGCGCGGCCAACCCCAGCAGCGGCAAGCCTACGCTCATCAAGCGCAGGCCGGGTCGCGCAGGTTCCCAATGCAGGCTGCCAGCGGCGCCGTTATCGCCAAGGGGGAAAACCAGGGTCTGGCCGATGTCATCGGGCGTGGCCACATGCAGCTTGCCCACGCCGAAGTCATCGCCGATCGCACTCAGCTTGGCGCTGTTGAGAACGTCGACGAAGATCAATACCGAGGCCGGCCGGCCATCGGGCTCTACCGTGGGATCGGTGCCGGGCGTGATCGCGGCGGCGGCCACCAGTGCCGGGCTGCCGCGTACATTGATGAACGCCGTGACCGGTGTTTCGTTTTCAGCCCCGGCACGCGCCTGCTCGATAATTTCGGTCAGGGGCTGGTCGAGCCACTGCGAGAGCTCGACGCTTTGCAGCGCGCCCTTGATCACCGAGTAGACCGTGCGATTGTCGTTATCGACCACGAACAGGCCTTGGAAACCGAAGTCCTGATACAGCGTGGCGCCGACGTTGCCGCGCGCGTAGGCCCAGTCGCTGTCCACGGTCATGTGCAGGTGCTTGTAGGCATCGCTCCAGAAGGCGTAGTCCTTGACGGTCACCCGCAGGGACTTCTCCAGGGATTGCACGGCTTTACGCGTATAAAACGCGCTTTCCTGCTGTTCGGAGTGATCCAGTTCGTGCGCAAGGTAAACCAGGGAGTAGGCGGCGGCGGCAAAGACCAGGGCCAGCAACGCCACGAAATTGAACAGCGATGTACGTGCCAGCGACAGGCTGGTGCGATTGGAGAGCTTGCGCACAATGGGGGCGAGAGAGTTCGGCATTATTTCCCGCAGGACGTCGCTGCAAGTAAGGGATATGCCTGCGTATCGGCTGTCTGGGCAAAATAATTAGCGCTTCAGCACCGTGCGCCCACGTGGGTTGGGCTTCACCGGAACGCTGTCGCCGTACTCGCGGCCCAGGCGAGTATCGCCGCCATGCACAGTAGCGCTGCGCTCAAGGCAAACGTCGCCTGGTAGCCCGACAGGTCAAACACCACACCGCCCAGCGTTGCCCCGGCGGCGATTGCCAGTTGGATGATGGCAACCATCAAGCCGCCCCCTGCCTCGGCATCCTCAGGCAGGGTTTTTGCCAGGCAGGTCCACCAGCCCACCGGCGCGGCGGTGGCTACCAGGCCCCACACACAGAGCAGCGCGCCGGTGATAACGGTCGAGCTGCCGAATGCGACCAATGCCAGGGCGATCACCGCCATCAATACGGGAATGGCGATCAGCGTGGGGTACAGGCCGTTCTTCAGGACACGCTCGATCAGCAGTGTGCCGGCCAATCCGGCCAGGCCGAGCACCAGCAACATCAACGACAGCAGCGACACACCCACCTGGGTAACACCTTCCAGAAACGGCCGCAGGTAGGTGAACAGCATGAACTGGCCCATGAAAAACACGCTGATGGCAAGCATGCCCAGGGCCACCGGGGCGCGCTTGATCAAGCGCAACAGGTTGCCGTTGTCGGCCTGGCTGCGGGGCGTGATCGACGGCAGGCTCAGCAGCAGCCACAGCACCGCGACCACGGCCACCGGCACCACGCAGAAAAACGCGCCACGCCAGCCGATCAAACCACCGAGGAAACTGCCCAGCGGTGCCGCGATCACGGTTGCCAGTGCGTTACCGCCATTGACGATAGCCAAGGCGCGCGGCACCTGGCCCTCGGGCACCAGGCGCATGGCGGTGGCTGCCGACAGCGACCAGAAGCCGCCGATGGCAACGCCGATGAGGGCGCGGCCCAGCATGAAGGTCAGGTAGTTCGGCGCGAACGCTACCACGCTGCCGGACACGATCATCAGCAAGGTCAGCGCGACCAGCAGGCGCTTGCGATCCATGCGCGCCGCCACTCGGGCGATCACCAGGCTGGTGAGCAAGGCAAACAGGCCTGACACCGAAATACCCTGGCCGGCCTGGCCTTGGCTGATGCCCAGGTCGGCGGCCAGCGGGGTCAACAGGCTCACCGGCATGAACTCCGAGGCCACCAGGGCAAAGGCCGCCAGGGACAGGGCGAAGACTGCGCCCCAGCGGGGCGTGTGAGGGTTTATCGAGATCACTTCAAGTGACTTTTGAAGAAGCTGGTGAGCTTGGCGAAGGGGATCAGGTTGACCCGGTCGTAGAGGTCCACATGGCCGGCGTTGGGGATGATCACCAGCTCCTTGGGCTCGGCGGCACGGTGGTAGGCGTCTTCGCTGAACTCGCGGGAGTGCGCATCGGCACCGGCAATCAACAGCAACGGGCGAGGGGAAATGGTCTCGATATCGTTGAACGGATAGAAGTTCATGAACTTCACGTTGCTGGTCAGCGTCGGCATGGTGGTGGTCTGCGGCGACGCGCCGGCCGGTGTGACTTCACCGCGCGGTGTGCGGTAGAAATCGAAAAACTCATCGCCAATCGGGTTGCCGCTCCGCTTGAGCGGCGTGCCGCTGGTGTAGAGGGTCTCGCCGCCCTGGAATTCCACGTAACGCTGGTTGGCCGCCTGCACCAGCACCTGCCGGCGTTGTTCCGCTGTCATGCCGTGCTTGAGGCCGTTGCGGTTGGCGGCGCCCATGTCGTACATGCTGACCGTGGCAATGGCCTTGAGGCGTGGGTCGATCTTTGCCGCCGCGATGGCAAAGCTGCCGCTGCCGCAGATGCCGATTACGCCGATGCGCTCACGATCGACCAGCGGCCGGGTACCGAGGAAGTCTACGGCGGCGCTGAAGTCTTCGGCGTAGAGGTCGGGCAGCACCGCATTGCGTGGTGTGCCTGCGCTTTCGCCCCAGAACGACAGGTCCAGCGACAAGGTGACAAAGCCCTGTTCGGCCATTTTGGTGGCGTAGAGGTTGGCGCTCTGTTCCTTGACGGCGCCCATCGGGTGGCCGACGATCAGCGCGGCATTTTTCGAGGCCGGGGCGAGCTGTTTGGGCACGAACAGGTTGCCCGCCACCGGCATGCCGTATTGATTGTTGAAGGTGACTTTTTCGGCGGTCACCTTGTCGCTTGTGTAGAAGTTGTTTGCACCGTTGGACATGTCGGCTCCCAGAGAAGAGAACGAAATCACCAGCAGACTCAGGGTGAGCAAGAGGCTTTTCATGGATGGATCCTTGAGAAGGGGGTCGGCACATTTTCCCGGCGTGGCTGAGGGTTCTGTAGTGCGTTCCACTGGATTACTTGCCTGATCCTCTGAGTCTGGCGGGTTGCCGGGGACGCCAGCGGGCCGGTCGGGGTAAAGTCCAACGATCAGAGCAAAGGGCCCTTTATGAAGATCAATCAAACGCCCCTGGACGTGCTGGTCCGCGTGATCGGCTCAAGGGTCTGCGTACCCGGCGACTACCCCACGGCCATCCCCGGCCTGGGCTTTTATCGGCGTGAGCAGCCCGCGACACCCGTGGTGTGCATGGTCGAGCCGAGCATCGTGCTGGTTGCCCAGGGTGAGAAGCGGCTGTGGGTCGGCGGCGAGGGCTACCCGTATGACACGGCACGATTTCTGCTCACGTCGCTGGATATACCGGCCAACTCCGAAGTACTGGTCGCCAGCCCGACCCGCCCGTGCCTGGGCCTGACCTTCAAGCTCGACCTGCGCATCCTGGCCGAGCTGATCGCCCAGGGGGAGTTGCCGCCAACGCGTGAGCGGGCGGTGATGAAAGGCGTGGGGATTGGTGTGGTGACCGGCGCCATGCTTGCCTCCTTTGCGCGCCTGGTTGAATTGCTTGATGAGCCCGAAGCGATACCGGTGCTCGCGCCCTTGATCCAGCGCGAGATTCACTTCCGGCTATTGCAGAGCGACCAGGCCGGCCGACTGCGCCAGATCTGCTCCGTGGACGGGCAGGGTTATCGGATTGCGCGGGCGATCGATTGGCTCAAGCTCAATTACGACGTGCCGCTGCGCGTGGACGAACTGGCCGCGCGCGTGCAGATGAGCGCGGCGACGTTTCACCATCACTTTCGCCAACTGACGGCCATGAGCCCGCTGCAGTATCAGAAATGGCTGCGCCTCAACGAAGCGCGGCGTTTGATGTTGAACGAGCATCGGGACGTATCCAGCGCGGCGTTCAAGGTCGGCTATGAAAGCCCGTCGCAGTTCAGCCGCGAGTACAGCCGGCTGTTTGGTGTGCCGCCCAAGCGCGATATGGCCGTGCTGCGCGGCAAAGCGGCGGTCAGCGATCCGCTGGCGTCAAGTTAGCGTAGAAGATGCAGCCGATCAGCCGCGCAAACAGGCTGAGGGTTTCCGGCAGGTTGGGGTCGTCAAACAGCATCGCCCGGGAATCCAGCGCACACAGTGCACCGAACAGCCGGCCATCCGGGAGGAAGATCGGCGCGCCGGCATAGCTCTCGATGGCGTATTGCTTGACCACCGGGCGTGCGGCAAAGCGGCCATTGGCGCTGACCTGCGGGATGAACAGGGTCTGTGGGTTGATGCAGAACTCGCTGCACAGGGTGGTTTCCAGGTCGAGCACGTCATCGGCATGAATGCCCATGTCGAAGGGGTCGTGCGCTGAACAGACAATCCATTCCAGGTCAGTGAACTTGGCGATGCCGGCAAAGCGCATGCCCGTCAGGCGGGTGACCAATTGCAGAATGCTGGTGGTGGCTTCGATTTCGGCGATGGCAGCGCGTTCGTCGGCGCTGAGTAACGCGTGTGCGGCGGTGCAGCTTGGAAGCATGGTTGAACACTCCACTGGCGTGGCGGCCCTTGCCACCACGCTTGGTCAGGTCTTAGTTGATACGCGGATGCTGCTGCACCAGGTTCTGGCGCTTGGCTTCCAGTTCGGCAATCTCGGCGTCAATGTCTTCGATTTTCTGCTCGATATTGTCGTGATGCTCCTGCAGCAACTCCTTGGCTTCTTCCATGTCCGACGCAGCCGGTGCTGCGCCGCGCAGGGGTTTGTTGGCGGTTTCCTTCATGGTCAGGCCGGTGATCAGGCCGACCACCGCAAACACCATCAGGTAGTAGGCGGGCATGTACAGGTCATTGGTGCTTTCAACCAGCCAGGCTACCGCGGTAGGCGTGACGCCGGCGATCAATACCGAGACGTTGAACGCACTGGCCAACGCGCTGTAGCGCAGGTGCGTGGGGAACATCGCCGGCAGCGTGGACGCCATGACGCCGATGAAGAAGTTAAGCACGATGGCCAGGATCAGCAAGCCGGCGAAGATCAGGCCGGTCTTGCCGCTGGTGATCAGCATGAAGGCCGGAATGGCCAGGAACAGCAGGCCGATGCTGCCGGCGATGATGAAGGGCTTGCGGCCGATCTTGTCGCTGACAAAACCGATGAACGGCTGCACGAACAGCATGCCGACCATGATTGCGATGATGATCAGCACACCGCTGTTTTCGGAGTAGTGCAGGTTATGGGACAGGTAGCTCGGCATGTACGTGAGCAGCATGTAGTACGTCACGTTGGTGGCCGCGACAATGCCGATGCAGGTCAGCAGGCTGCGCCAGTGCTTGGTGGCGATCTCCTTGAACGACACTTTCGGGCCATGGGTCAGGCCTTCGCGGTCACCCTGTTCGAGCTTGTCGACATGCTGTTGGAACGCCGGGGTTTCTTCCAACGCATGGCGCAGGTACAGGCCGATCATGCCCAGGGGCAGGGCCAGGAAGAACGGCAGGCGCCAGCCCCAGGCCTCGAAGTCGGCTTCGCCCAGCACGCTGGAGATCAGCACCACGACGCCGGCACCGAGGACGAAACCGGCGATGGAGCCGAAGTCCAGCCAACTGCCGAGGAAGCCGCGCTTGCGGTCCGGCGCATATTCGGCGACGAAGATCGAGGCGCCGGTGTATTCACCGCCCACCGAGAAGCCCTGGGCCATTTTGCACAGCAGCAGCAGGATCGGCGCCCAGATGCCGATGGAGGCGTACCCGGGGATCAGGCCGATGGCGAAGGTGCTCAGCGACATGATCACAATGGTCGCGGCGAGGACTTTCTGGCGTCCGTATTTATCGCCCAGCGCGCCGAAGAACAGGCCGCCCAGGGGACGAATCAGGAACGGCACGGAGAACGTCGCCAGTGCCGCGATCATTTGTACGCTAGGGGAGGCGTCGGGGAAGAACACCTTGCCCAATACATAGGCGACGAACCCGTAGACACCAAAGTCGAACCACTCCATGGCGTTACCCAGTGCGGCGGCGGTGATCGCCTTGCGCATCTTGGCGTCGTCAACAATGGTGATGTCTTTCAAACCGATGGGCTTGACGCTTTTCTTACGTAATTTCATGCGGACCACTCTAAAACAGAACAGGGGAGGTGCCATCGTTGCGATGGCACCGCTCTGTCAGTTCAGATACAAGCGGACATGAAATAATTCACCGCTATTTGCGTTTTTTTGCCTGGGGCGCAATTTGCGTGCAATTGCCTGGGTTTTCGGGGTGAGCACCTACCCTGGGGCGATCCGGCATTCTGTGGTGAGCGGGCTTGCCACAAGAAGCCCGCTCGCCGTGGTCATGTGCGCTTGTCGTCCTACAACCTAGCTGCGCCTGGCACTTTTTACACCCGCGAGATAGCCCGCAAAAGCCGTAATCTTTCAGATTGACAGCGGGTAGGTAGCCCGATATAAAAGCCACAGTTGTACGACGACATATGATGTTACATATGTCCTACCTAACAAAAATAAAAAGTGATGCCATGAACTTGATCGAGCCCATCAACGCCCAGCGCGTTGGCCAAGCTGTAGGCAACTATCGCTGGACCATCTGCGCGATGTTGTTTTTCGCGACCACCGTCAACTACCTCGACCGCCAGGTGCTCAGCCTGCTCGCGCCGCAGTTGTCGACGCAATTTGGCTGGAGCAACACCGATTACGCCAATATCGCGGCGGTGTTCCAGTTTGTGTATGCGATCTCCATGCTGTTTGCCGGGCGGTTCGTCGACAAGATCGGCACCAAGGCCGCCTACGTGATCGCGATTGCGATCTGGTCCACCGGCGCCATCATGCATGCGTTCTCGGTGCCGATGGGCGAGGGCATCGCCGCGGTCAGCGGTGCGATCGGCCTGGCGGTGATTCCGGTGTCCATCGCCGGCTTCATGCTGTCCCGGGCGGTGCTGGCTATCGGCGAGGCGGGTAACTTCCCGATTGCGATCAAGGCCACCGCCGAATATTTCCCCAAGAAAGAACGCTCGCTGGCCACCGGGATCTTCAACTCCGGCGCCAACGTCGGCGCGATCCTGGCGCCGATCTGTGTGCCGCTGATCGCCGGGATGTGGGGCTGGGAAGCGGCCTTTATGGTCATCGGCATGCTGGGCTTTGTGTGGGTGGCGGTATGGGCGGCGGTGTATGAGAAGCCGGAGCAGCAAAAACGCCTGTCGGCCGAAGAGCTGGCCTATATCCGCAGCGACCAGGCGCAGCAGCCCTCTATCCCGCCGGTTGCAGGCGCGGTACAGAAAAAAGTCTCGTGGTTCAAGTTGCTCACCTACCGCCAGACGTGGGCGTTTGCCTTCGGCAAGTTCATGACCGATGGCGTGTGGTGGTTCTTCCTGTTCTGGCTGCCCACCTACCTGTCGGCGCAATACGGCATGAAAGGCGCCGATATCGTCATGCCGCTGGCCGTGCTGTACAGCATGACCATGGTCGGCAGCATCGGCGGCGGCTGGTTCCCCAGCTACTTCATGGCCCGTGGCGATGCCCCCTACGACGGCCGCATGAAAGCCATGCTGGTGATCGCGCTGTTCCCGTTGGTGGTGTTGCTGGCGCAACCGTTGGGCTACATCAGCTTCTGGGTCCCGGTATTGCTGATCGGCGTCGGCGCCTCGGCGCACCAGGCGTGGTCGTGCAACATCTTCACCACCGTGTCCGACATGTTCCCGCAGAAAACCGTGGCCTCGGTGGTCGGCATCGGCGGCATGGCCGGCGGCATCGGCGGTGTGGTGATGACCAAGATCGGCGGCTGGGTGTTCGACTACTACAAGTCCATCAATGACATCCACACCGGCTACATGATCATGTTCGCGATCTGTGCGCTGGCGTACCTGGTGGCCTGGAGCGTGATGAAGACCCTGGTGCCGCGCCATAAGGAAATCACTGACCTGTAATACCTCGTGGCCGCCGCGCTGTCGCGCAGCAAACTGGTACCTCTGTGGCGAGCGGGCTTGTCCCGCGTTGGGCTGCGCAGCAGCCCCACGCGGGACAAGCCCGCTCGCCACAGGTCCGTCGAATCACCCATAACGTTGTGTCGAGACCCATTCCTTCAAGCGCCTTTTCTACAACGCGCGCGCCCAGGTCTGGCTGACCAGTTGCTTGCCGAAACTCAAGGTGGGCTCCTCTTCCACCAACTCGAAACCGGCTTTCTGGTAGAGCTTGCGCGCATCGGTCAAGGCGCTCATGGTCCACAACATCATGCGGGTGTAGCCGACATCGCGGGCAAAGCGCAGGCATTCGTCCACCAGGCGCTGGCCGATGCCCAGGCCCCGCGCACTCGCATCCACGTAGAGCATGCGCAGCTTGGCGGTTGTATCGTCATGGCGCACGACGAACACCGAGCCGACCACCTCGCCCTCCTTCTCCGCGATCCAGCAGCGCTCCCGCGCCGGGTCGAACTCGCGCAGGTACTTGGCGACGATCTCCGCCACCAGCGCTTCAAACTCCCAGTTCCAGTGGTATTCGCGGGCATACAGCGCCGCTTGCTGCTGCACCACCAGGCCCATATCCCCTGGCCGTGGATCACGCAGCAGGTAGCTCGACGGGCGGTCTTGCAGCAGGGCCTGGATACGTTGCATGGCGTCGGTCAATTGCTGCTGCCGGGGTTCGGGCAGACTCTCGAGCAGGGCGATGACTTCATCCTGGGTCTGCTGTTCCAGGGGCGCCAGGACCGCGCGGCCGAGATCGGTGAGGTGCAATTGCACCGCGCGCGCATCGGTGGCGCAGCGGACTTTCTGGATCAGGCCGTTTTTCTCGAAACCACTGGTCAGGCGGCTCAGGTAACCCGCGTCGAGGCTGAGCATCTGGCAGAGGTCGGCGCTGGTGAGGTCGCCACGGGAGGACAGCTCGTACATCACCCGAATTTCAGTCAGGGAATAGTCGCTGTGCAACAGGTGTTCCTGCAGCACGCCGATCTGGTGGGTGTAGAAGCGATTGAAGCCGCGCACGATGCCGGCGCGTTCCACAAGCAGGGGAGTGGACATGGCGGATACTTGAATGGTTGCCTTAGTCAATTATATTGTTGCTTCAGGCAAGCATGTCAACGGCTATGATCGCCGGTCATGGTCATCCCAGGCTTGGCCGTCGCCTGTGGGCTCGTCAATATGATTCGAATCGCCATGGCCACGCCGATCAGCACCGCAACCAGTCCCACGGCTTCCATGAGTGTGGGCCAGCGCCCGTGAAACCCCAGGCCGAGCAGGGTGGCGAAGAGGGATTCGAGGGCGATCAATTGGCCGCTCAGTACCATCGGCAGGCGTCGGGTCGCGGCGTTCCAGGCCCAGGCGCCGACCATGGTGGACATCACCGCGATCACCAGGCTCCAGGCATAGAGCGGGCCAGCCTGGGAAAGGCCGAAGCCGAGCATCGGCAGCTTGAACATGCCAAGCCCATGGATGAACGGTAGCAGGCACAGGGTGGCGACACCGCTGCCCACCATCATGAGTGCGGTCCAGAGACCGGTTGCCTGCGCCGCAAGGTGTGTCAGTTGCCTTTGGTTGATCACGCTGAACCACAACCAGAGAGCAACTGCACTCAGGGAAAAAAACAGCCCTGCCCACCAGGCGCTTGTGTCCAATGAAGGTTGATGAAAGCTGCTGATGTTCGACAGCAAGAGGCCCACCGTCAGGCATGACAAAGGGGTTGCCAGGCGGCGCCACGGGACTGTCCTCGTGCTGGCGTTACCCACCAGGGCCAACAACACCGGCACCGTGCCGATAAACGCCGGGGTCATGACCGGCCCGCCGAACATCACGCCGGCGGCGATGCACGCGCCGTAGCCCAGGCACCCCAACGCCCCGAGTGCTGCGGCGAGGCATCCCTCGCCGGGCCCGAGCAAGTGCAACTGTGCCCGGCATAGGATCACCCCCATGACACCCAATGTGCCGGCGATCAGAAATCGCACAGCCATCAAGTCATAGAGGCTGTAGTCGCCGGTGACGTAAGGCGCGATGAAGTTCAACGCCCAGCCCAATGTCGCAACAACCGCGAGCAGCACGCCGACGGCAATGGAGGTCTGTGCAGCGTTCATCCGGGGCATCCATTGAGGTAATGGATCCATGGTGCCCAGTCATGCGGGTGTGCTACAAACGAGTTCTCGGCCGTGGATGTATAACCTCAGATTATGAATACACTTGGCAAGACCCTGCCGCCCCTGGCCAGCCTGTTGCCGTTTGAAGCGGCGGCACGCCTGGGCAGTTTCTCCAAGGCGGCCGATGAGCTGCACATCACCCAGGCTGCCATCAGCCGCCAGATTCGCGGGCTGGAAGACAACCTGGGGGTGAAGCTGTTCAGTCGGCGCAACCGGGCGGTGTTCCTCACCCAAGAGGGGCGGGAACTGGGCCGGGTGGTCGGCGAAGCGCTGCGCAGCATCAGTGAGAGTGCCACCAGCCTGCGGGGGTCACCCCACAGTCATCGCGTGGTGTTGCTGTGTCAGTTGTGCGAAGCGTTTTATTGGCTGATGCCGCGCTTGTCGACGTTCCACCAGCAATACCCGCACATCGAAATCCAGGTGGTGACCTCCACCCGCCCCCTGACGGAGTTCACCAGTCACTTCGACGTGGCCTTGCAAAGTACCGGGCGCGCGAGTGGCAGCCATCCGCTGATGTTCACCGCCGCCGACGAAGTGTTCCCGGTGTGCAGCCCCGGCTATCTGGACAGCAAACCACCGCTGTCGCTCGCCGGGTTGCAGTCGCGCACCTTGTTGCACCACAGCTCCCATCCTCCGCACTTGATGGAGTGGGACAGCTGGTTGCAGGTGTTCGGCCAGGCCTTGAGCGGGGAGGTGCGCGGTGCGACCTTCGATAGCTACCCGCTGATGTTGCAGGCGGCGGTGGAAGGGCATGGGATCGCCATGGGCTGGCGGCGTACGGCGAGCCGGTTGATTGACAGCGGGGCGCTGGTAAGGCCCTGTGTCGAGAGTGTGCATTTGCCCCAGGCGCTATCGATTTACCGGCAGCAGGGAGAGGGCAGCCGGGCCGAGGTCGTGGCGTTGCTCGACTGGCTGGAGGCGCAATTGCAGGATGAAGGCTGACAGGGGCGCCGCCGCCCCTGTCATATGCCGCTATGGCTTGCGCGTCACCCGCCACACGGTATTGGCCAGGTCGTCGGCGATGATCAGCGCGCCTTTCGGGTCCACCGTCACCCCCACCGGGCGCCCACGGGTCTTGCCGTCGTCACCGCGAAAGCCGGTGGCGAAATCAATCGGCTCACCCGATGGCTTGCCATTACTGAACGGCACGAAGATCACCTTGTAGCCCACCGGCTTGTCGCGGTTCCAGCTGCCGTGCTCGCCGACGAATACGCCGTCGGCAAATTGCTCGCCCATGGCCGGGATGGAAAAGTCCACGCCGAGTGCGGCCACGTGGGAGCCCAGGCTGTAGTCGGGCTTGATCGCGGCGGCGACTTTGGCCGGGTTCTGCGGTTGCGCGCGCGGGTCGACGTTCTGGCCCCAATAGCTGTAGGGCCAGCCGTAGAACGCGCCTTCTTTCACCGACGTCAGGTAGTCGGGCACCAGGTCGGGGCCGAGTTCGTCGCGTTCGTTGACCACCGTCCACAGTTGCCCGGAGTCGGGTTGGATGGTCAGCGCCGTCGGGTTGCGCAGGCCAGTGGCATAGGGCTTGTGTGCGCCGGTGGCGGCGTCGATCTGCCAGACCATGGCGCGGTCGATTTCCACTTCCATGCCACGTTCGGTCACGTTGCTGTTGGAGCCGATCCCCACATACAACTGGCGTCCATCGGCACTCACCGCCAGGGACTTGGTCCAGTGATGGTTGATCTGCGCCGGCAGGTCGGTGACTTTCACCGGTGCGCCGCTGGCCTTGGTCTGGCCATCGGTGTAGTCGAAGCGCACCAGCGCATCCTGGTTGGCCACGTAGAGCTTGCCATCGGCAAACGCCAGGCCATAGGGCGCGTTGAGGTTGTCGGCGAACACCGTCTTCAACTCATAGGTGCCGTCACCGTCGGCATCGCGCAGCAGCGTCAGGCGGTTGCCGCCTTTTACCTTGGTGTTGCCCTGGGCCTTGATCACGCTGGCGATCACATCCTTGGGCTTGAGCTTGGCCGCACTGCCGCCACGGCCTTCGGCGATCAGGATGTCACCGTTGGGCAGCACCAGGGTCTGGCGCGGGATGGCCAGGTCGGTGGCGATGGCCGTGATGCTGTAGCCCTCGGGTACCTGGGGTTTCTGATCGCCCCAGGGGGTGGGCTCGGCGATCTTCATGCTCGGCAACAGGCTGCTTTGTTGCTCCGGCAACGTGGGGTCGGGGCCACGGGCCTGGGTCTTGTCGCCTTCGCCGCCGCAGGCGCTCAGCAACAGCGCGGCGCTCAATACGCTCAGTGTGTGGGACGTTTTCATTTGGCACCTCCCGAGCGCAGGCCGGTCCAGGTGGCCGCCAGTGTCAGCAGCAAGACGACGGCCGACATGATCAGCCCGGCAGGCATTGAGGCGTAGGCATCCTTGGCATGTTGAAAGGCATTGACCAGCCCTAATACCCAGGTGGCTAACAGCAGCAGGACATACCGCGTGGGTTGCCCCGCCTTGCGCTCGGCGCGAAGCAGGTTGACCAGCGCAAACAGGAACGCGAGCCCACAGAACACCAGAGCACCGGCAATCAACCAGGACGCAAAGTTGGCCCATTGAATCTGGTAGGTCTGGGTGTAGGCAATGTCGCTGAGCAAGGCACCCAGAAACAGCGGCACGGTGCCGGCCAGCAAGGTCGCATGCAGCGGCCCCGGCGTGTATCGGTAGGCGGGAAGGGTTGTCATGGTAAGGCGGCTCCTTGTTGTACAACGCCCCTGGTCGGGGCTGCGCATAGAAAATGAACGCCTTACGTATCAGATAGTTCAGCATAATTCGTGTCGAAATATTAAGAACCAGCCTGAAAGCTGGCATGCTCAGGGCTTCACATAAGGAGCCGTCCCCATGCCAACCCTGCACCTGCTGTGCGGCAAGATCGCCTCGGGCAAGTCAACACTGGCCAAGACCCTGGTGGCCGAACACGCCGCCATCCTGCTCAGCGAAGACACCTGGCTCGCCCAGTTGTACCCCGGTGAAATCCTCTCGATCGCCGACTACCTGCGCTGTGCCCAGCGTATTCGCGGGGTGTTGGGCCCGTTGGTGATCAACCTGCTTGAATCCGGCGTCAACGTTGTGCTGGATTTTCCCGCCAATACCCTGGCCAATCGCGAATGGCTGCTGGGGTTGGCGCAGGCCGCCAAGGTGCCGCACCGCCTGCATTACCTCGAGCTGGACGACGCCACCTGCCGCGCAAGGCTGCATGCGCGCAATGCCCGGGGCGATCATGATTTCGCGGCGACGGATGCCGAGTTCGACTTGATCACCCGGCATTTCTGCGTGCCGAGCGAGGCGGAAGGGCTGGTGATCGAGGTGCATCGCCCATGAGTACGCCTTCTGCGGGCATCGACGCGGACGGTTTTATCCTCACCGTCCCCGACACCCCCGTGCAGCGTGAATACCAACCGTTGCTGGCGGACGTCTGCGCGTCGCTCTCGAGGGACGACCTGGGCCTGGACGGCCTCTATCTCTACGGCAGTGTCGCAAGGGGCGACGCCATTCCCGGTGTTTCCGACCTCGACCTCACCCTGGTGCTGCGCGAGCCGGCAACGGCGGAGCTATTGGCCCGGCTGGAGGCAGTCCGCTGTGCACTGGAGCAGCGGCATTCCCTTGTCACCAAGGTGGATTTCGATATCGGCCACCGCGCGCAAGTACTGGCGGCGGAAAACCGCAACAGGTGGGGCTTCTGGCTCAAACACCAGTGCCGCTGCCTGTGGGGCAATGATCTGTCAGTGCATTTCGAACGGTTTCGGCCATCCCGTGACATCGCGCTGGCGGTAAATGGTGATTTTCACGCCGTATTGAGCGCGTACCTCACGCGCATCGCGTGCGCCGACACCGAAACGCAGCGCCTTAGCTTGCAGCGCGAGGCTTCACGCAAGCTGATCAGGTCCACCCATGTATTGCTTTCGGAAGATGCGTCGACATGGCCGCGCACCCTCGAAGAGCATGTGGCGATGTTCGTCCGGGGGTATCCGCAGCGGGTCACTCACCTTGCGTTCTTTCTCTTTGAGGCCAGGAACCCTGGCGCCACGATGGAAAACTTCACCACGCGGCTTCGAGCTTTTCTGGATTGGATGGCTTCACCCATCGTAGATACCGTCTTATCCAGCACCGCGTAAAACCCCGTAGCAGCTGTCGAGCCCCGGCGAGGCTGCGTCGGTCGCGGCTCGAGCTTGAATCGGCAGCGCGCCTGACGCAGCCTCGCTTGCGCTCGGCAGCTGCTACGGGGGGGGAGGCCTTGATGGGGTTGGCATTCGTAGCAGCTGTCGAGCCTTGGCGAGGCTGCGTCGGTCGCGGCTCGGGCTTGAATCGGCAGTGCGTCCGACGCAGCCTCGCTTGCGCTCGGCAGCTGCTACGGGGGTGAGGCCTTGAGGGGTTGGTATTCGTAGCAGCTGTCGAGCCTTGGCGAGGCTGCGTCGGTCGCGGCTCGGGCTTGAATCGGCAGTGCGTCCGACGCAGCCTCGCTTGCGCTCGGCAGCTGCTACGGGAGGAGGCGGATGATCAGGTGGCGACAATCATCAGGACTTGAAGCGCCCCACCAGGCCATTCAACTCATCCGACAGATTTGACAGGCGCCCCGAGTCGTCCTGCGCCGAGTTGGCCAGGCTTTCCACCAGGCGCGCCTCGTCGTAGATCTGCTGGATATGCCGGTTGATCTCTTCGGCCACACTGTGTTGCTCCTCGGCGGCGGCGGAGATTTGCAGGTTCTGGTCGCGGATCTCGTTGACCGACAGCTGGATGCCTTCAAAGCTGTCGCGCGCGCTTTCGATGGACGACACACTGGCCCGTGACAGGTCCAGGCAACTGCCCATTTTTTGCGTGACTTCCTGGGTCTTGTTTTCCAGGGTGCCGAGCAGGTGCTCGATCTCGCCGGTGGAGTCGGAGGTGCGCTTGGCCAACGCGCGCACCTCGTCGGCGACCACGGCAAAACCACGGCCCTGGTCGCCGGCACGGGCGGCCTCGATGGCGGCATTGAGTGCCAGCAGGTTGGTCTGTTCGGCAATCGCGCGAATGGTGCCGATGATCTGGTTGATGCTGCGGCTGCCGGCTTCGAGTTCGACCATGGCGTCGGACGACTCGGTCAAGCGGCGGCCCAGGCGGTTGACGTTATCGGTGGTGACTTCGATCTGTTGCTTGCCCTCGGCCACCCGGCGATGGCCGTTCTCCGCCGACTCTGCCGCACTGCTGCATGAACGCGCGACTTCGTTGGCAGTGGCGACCATTTCGTTGAACGCGGTGGACACCAGTTCCACCGCCTCGCGCTGGCGCCCGGCGGCTTCGTTCATGTTATGTGCGACTTCGCTGTTGACCTTGGAGGCGTTGTGCAAATTGGCCGAGGCCGCGCCGATGTGCTGGATCAATTGGCGAATCGCGGCCAGGAACTTGTTGAACCAGCCGGCCAGTTCGGCGGTTTCATCCTTGCCCTGCACCTGCAGTGCGTGACGCAGGTCGCCTTCGCCCTCGGCAATCGACTGCAAGCCGCTGCTGACCTGGCCGATGGGCTTGACGATCACCTTGGAAAACGCCGCCGCAAGCACGCCGAAGATCAGCACCAGCACGCCGACGATGACCGCTGTGAGGTAGGTCATGCGCGTGGCTTCAGCCATGACTTCGCGGTGCTCGATCAGGCCGATATAGCGCCAGCCCAGGCCGGGAGAGGTCCACACGTTGGCCATGTAGCGCACGCCGTTGATTTCCACCTCGGTAGAACCCTGGGACGTCTCGGCCAGGTGCGCATAGGCGGCGCCCAGGTCCTTGAGCGGCTTGAAACTGTGGGCGGCGTCGCGCGGGTCGACCAGCACCACGCCGTCTTCGATCAGCATCACGTAGCCGCTTTCGCCGAGCTTGATGCTCTTGACCAGTTCGGTGAGGTTCTTCAGCGACACGCTGACCACGAACACGCCCTTGGCTTTGCCGGCGTTATCCAGCAACGCCCGGGCAGTGCCCACCAGCGCCACATCGTCTTTGTCGTAGTAGTAAGCCGGCGTGCGCACGGTCTTGCCGGGGCTGGCCATCGCGGCCTTGTACCAGGGGCGCGTGCGTGGGTCGTACTTGGCCAGCTGCGGGTCATCCGGCCATTTGGCGTAGGTACCGTCTTCCAGGCCGATGGAGAGGATGGCGGCTGCCGGGTGCGTGGCGCCAAAGCGCGCAAAGCGCTCGATGACCGCTTGTGCCGCTGCTGGCATCGGTTGGCTGGCGGCGTCGGCGGGCTGGTAGTTCTTCAGCGTTTCCACGGAGGTGTACACAGGATCCATGGCCATTTGATCGACGTTCTGCAGCGTGCCGTCGAAGAACTGGCGGATATTGCCATCGATCTGGCGGATTTCCCGGGTGCTGCCGTCGATAAATTGGTCAACGGCCTGGGTCCGTGTGTTCATCACGGAGATGACCGCCACCAGGCTTACCGGGATAAACGCAACCGAGACAAATGCCAGTACCAGCTTATTTTTTATTTTCATCGAGACGACCATCAGCGTAGAGGGCGGTCAAATCGTCTCGCTCCGGAAAAAGAGCGCGGCGATTTGCTATCACCGCTGTTTCGGCCCGATGCCGGTAAATCTTTAGGGTTTTTTGTACACAATACAAAGTGCTTATTGTTCTGTATCCAATCAGTAGACATCACGCAGATAGCGCTTCTGTTCGCTCAACTGGCGCCAGTACTCCACGGCGCCCTCAACACCAAGCCCGCCGTGGGTTTGCGCGACCTGGCGCAATGCCTGGTCGACGTCCTTGGCCATATGGCTGGCGTCCCCGCAGATATACAGCTTGGCGCCGTCCTGCAACCAGCGCCACAGCTCGGCCCCCTGTTCGTGGAGGCGGTCCTGTACGTAGATCTTTTGCGCCTGGTCACGGGAGAACGCCAGGCTCAGGTGGGTGAGCAGGCCGTCGCGCTGCATGCCTTGCAGTTCATCCTGATAATAGAAGTCGCTGGCCGCGTGCTGCTCGCCGAAGAACAGCCAGTTGCGGCCTTGGTGTCCCTGGGCCCGACGTTCCTGCAAAAACGCGCGGAACGGCGCCACACCGGTGCCGGGGCCGATCATGATCATCGGCACGTCGCCGTCGGCCGGTGTGCGGAAGTGCTTGGACGGCTGCACGAACAACGGCACCTCGCTGTCTGCGGCGCGGTCGGCGAGGAAGGTCGAGGATACGCCCTTGCGCTTGCCATAGCGCACGGCGGCCACGGTGAGGTGCACTTCCTGCGGGTAGGCCTTGGCGCTGGAGGCGATTGAATACAAGCGCGGTTGCAGGCGTTTGAGGGTGCCGAGCAGTTCGTCCGCCGAGCAATCGATGGGGTATTCGTGCAGCACATCCACCAGTTGTCGGCCCCACAGCCAGCCTTGCAATTCGGCTTTGCGCTCAGGGTTCAGCAGTTGCTTGAGGCCTGGGTTGGTGCTGCGCTCGGCAATAAAGGCCAGGGTGTCGCTGCTGGGCCGGGCAATTTCGAAACGCTGGGTCAGTGCCTGGTGCAGCGGTACATCGCCGAAGGTGTCGATGTTCACGCTGGCAGCGGGATCCAGGCGCGTCAGGTCGAGCAGTTCGCTGACCAATTCCGGGCAGTTGCGCGGCATGACGCCCAGGGCATCACCGGCTTCATAACTCAGCCCGGAGTCGGTCAGGTCCAAGGCGAACTGGCGGGTTTCCTTGTGGGCGCTCTGTGGGTTCAGGTGCCGGTTGAGCAGCAGCCGTGAGCCATGCAGTTTGGTTTTGCCTGCGGGTGTGGCGGGCGTTACCGGGGCTACGGGCTTTGCCGGGTGGAGGGTCTGTTGGAACCGGGCCAGCCACGCATCGGCGCGCTCTTCGAATTCGGTGTCGCAGTCGACGCGTTCAAGCAGGCGGGTGGCGCCCAACTCCAGCAAGCGCTGGTCGAGTCGCTGGCCGTGCTTGCAGAACTGGTCGTAATTCGGATCACCCAAGGCCAGCACCGCAAAGCGCAGCGACTCCAGGCGGATCTCGACGGTGCTGAGGCTGTGCCAGAAGCCTTCGCCGTTGTCGGGCGGGTCGCCATCGCCGAAGGTGCTGCTGATCAGCGCGAGGTTTTGTGTGCTCGCCAGTTTGCTGGCCGGGAAATTTGCCATTGCGCTGAGCTCCACGCTGATGCCCGCGTCGCGCAAGCGCTTGGCGAATCGCTCGGCGAGGGCTTCGGCGTTACCGGTCTGCGAGGCCCATAACAGGGTAACGGCCGGGGAGGGCGGTGCTGCGACGGCGCTGGCTTCTGCACGGCTGAACAGCCCGCCGAGCAAACCGTCGAGCCACAGTCGGGTGTCCCTGGCCAGCGGCGCATGGCTTGGCATCACCGGTACACCGGCTGCCTGGCGCCCGGCGTCGGAGCGCAGGCCGCTGAGGAAACCTGCGAGGTAAGTGCGTTCGCTGTCGCTCAATGAGGGGGCCGGCACGTTGCGGATGCCGGCAATATCGGCGAAGGCGTCGAGGCGCGACATGGCGAGGTCCTCTGCTAAGGGGGAAAGGTCATTGGTGGCCGGCCTATCGAGAAACTGATGATCGATCAACTCGACTCGGGCCAAGGCCACGGCACAGAACTTGAACTCGGGCTGCAGGGAAATCGGATCGACCGCGTCGTTGGTCACCGCGTTGATCGCCAGGTGTTCGCCAAACACATCGTTCCAGTGGAAGGGCGCAAAACAATTGCCCGGGCGCACGCGGTCGGTGACCACCGCAGGCAGCACGGCACGCCCGCGCTGGGAGCGCACTTCCACGCGGTCCTTGTCCTTGATGCCGAGGCTGGCGGCGTCTTCAGGGTGCAGTTCGACGAAGGGGCCGGGGTTGAGTTTGTTCAGGGTGGCGACCTTGCCGGTCTTGGTCAGGGTGTGCCACTGGTGTTGCAAACGGCCGGTGTTGAGTACGAACGGGAAGGCAGCGTCGGGCATCTCCGCCGGCGGCCTATGCGGGCGCGCGAGGAACTGGCCCTTGCCGTTGTCGGTGGCGAATCTGAGCGTGCCTGTATTCAGGTAGCGGATCGGGTTGCGGTCGGCGCCCGCGTCTGAAGCGCAGGGCCATTGCAGCGGTTGCGCGCGCAGCCGTTGATGGCTGGCGCCGCGAATGTCATAGCCGGTCTTGGGGTTCCAGGCGCGCTTGATCTCGTCGAAGACCTCGGCGGCGCTGGCATAGGTGAAGGCTTCGGCAAAGCCCATTTCACTCGCGACCCTGGCGATGATCTGCCAGTCGGGCAAGGTCTGGCCCGGTGGTTCGACGGCTTTTTGCATCAGGGTCAGGTTGCGCTCGGAGTTGATCATCACCCCTTCGGCCTCGGCCCACAGCGCACCGGGCAGCAGGATGTCGGCGTAGCGGTTGGTCTCGGTGTCGAGGAAGGCGTCCTGGGTGATCACCAGTTCGGCGGCTTGCAGGCCTTCGATCACCTTGCGGCGATTGGGCGCGCTGGCCACCGGGTTGGTGCAGATGATCCAGCAGGCCTTGATCTGCCCGGCGCTCATCTGCTCGAACAGCGCCACGGTGCCGCCGCCGACCTGGCGCGGCAGGCTGCCTGGGGGGATCTGCCAGAGGTCTTCGATAAATGCGCGGTCGGCTTCTACCAGCACCGAGCGCTGCCCCGGCAGGCCCGGGCCCATGTAGCCCATCTCACGGCCGCCCATGGCATTGGGTTGGCCAGTGAGGGAAAACGGCCCGCTGCCGGGGCGGCAGATGGCGCCGGTGGCCAGGTGCAGGTTGCACAGGGCGTTGGTGTTCCAGGTGCCGTGGGTGCTTTGGTTGAGGCCCATGGTCCAGCAGCTCATCCACTCGGCAGCCGCGCCTATCCAGTCGGCAGCCTGGCGGATATCCGCTTCGGCCAGGCCGGTGATCTCGGCGACCGTGTGTGGCGGGTAGTCCTCGAGAAAGCCGGGCATGGCCTCCCAGCCCTCGGTGAACGCGGCAATAAAGGCCGGGTCGGTGTGGCCGTTCTTGACCAGCAGGTGCAACAGGCCATTGAGCAGGGCGAGGTCGGTGCCCGGTTTGATCGGCAGGTACAGGTCGGCTTTGTCGGCGGTGGCGCTGCGCCGTGGATCGACCACGATCAGCTTCGCCCCGGCCTTGACCCGGTCCATCATGCGCAGGAACAGGATCGGGTGACAGTCGGCCATATTGGCGCCGATCACGAAGAACAGGTCGGCGCGGTCGAAGTCTTCATAGGAGCCCGGCGGCCCATCGGAACCGAGGGAAAGCTTGTAGCCGCTGCCGGCGCTGGCCATGCACAGCCGCGAGTTGGACTCGACGTTGTTGGTGCGCACAAAGCCCTTGGCCAGTTTATTGATCAGGTACTGGGCTTCCAGGGACATTTGCCCGGAGACGTAAAAGGACAGGGCATCCGGCCCGTGGCTGTCGAGGATGCCGCGCAGGCGCCCGGCGGTTTCGCTGATGGCGGTGTCCATGGCGATGCGCACCGGGTCGTGGTCACGCTTCTCGCGCAGGTAGGCGTTTTCCATCCGCCCGGACTCGGCGATGGCCTGCCCGCAGGTGGTGCCTTTGGTGCACAGGCGGCCGAAGTTGGTGGGGTGGGCCTTGTCACCGATGACCTTGACCACCTTATTGTGCTCGACCTGCATGATGATGCCGCAGCCCACACCACAATAGGGACACACACTGCGTACGCTTTGGTTTGCCATCCGTCACCCTCGAAACTTTTTCTGCCCGCCAACAAAAAAGCGCCCTGCAACCCTCCGTTGGAAACGGGGATTGCACGGCGCCTTTGTCGTGAATGGGCAATCAGCGTTGACTGCTCTGTGTGTGTTCCTAGCAAGTCACGCGCCAATTTCTTAAGCATGGGCAAATTGTGGCAAGCCAGCTTGTTGTGGTGAGTGGGCTTACAGTGGTGAGTGGGCTTGCTGTGGTGAGCGGGCTTGCCCCGCGCTGGGCTGCGTAGCAGCCCTAAACCCAGGCGCCTCAGTCCTTACAGGAAGTAAGCTGTGGCAGTGATGGGGCGGCTTCGCCACCCAGCGCGGGGCAAGCCCGCTCACCACAATAAGCCCGCTCTTCTGTGACCCTTTGATTTTTATCCGGGAATGCACTTTTTTGTCGCGGGATGCACCAGTTGGAGGCGCTGAAGTGAGCATTCAGACTCGATGAGTGCCGCTAGAAGGCGTCGCAGTAAGGCTCGCGACCAATTGGCACAGACCCTGCAAGCTCCCCCCTCAACCCACCTCGGTCAACGACGATCGACAACAGGGGCATAAAGCGGTAGATCCGGCGCAGTCGCCGATCCGATCCCGCATAAGAACAGGCAAAGGCGCCTGGAACCGCAAGGTTTCAGGCGTTTTTTTTTGCTTTTTAAACCGTGATGAACGTTGTCGGGTGCTTGCTATGAACAAACAGATGAAAACCCTGATCGTCGTCGGCAATGGCATGGTCGGCCACCATTGCGTGGAGCAATTGATCGAACGCGGCGCGCTGGATCACTACCGGTTGCACGTGTTCAGCGAAGAGCCGATGCGTGCCTATGACCGCGTGCATCTTTCCGAGTATTTCACCGGCCGCGATGCCGAGTCCCTGGCGTTGTCCGACGCCGCGTTGTACCAGACGCCGGGTGTCACCCTGCACCTGGGTGTACCGGTGCTGGAGATCGATCGCGAACGCTGTGAAGTGATCACCGCCCAGGGCTGCGTGGGCTACGACAAGCTGGTGCTGGCCACCGGTTCCTATCCGTTCGTGCCGCCGATCGAGGGCGCCGAAGGCGACTCGCGCCTGGTGTATCGCACCCTCGAAGACCTCGACGCCATCCGTGCCGCTGCCGCCAATGCGCGCCGTGGTGTGGTGGTGGGCGGTGGCCTGCTCGGCCTGGAAGCCGCCAACGCCCTGAAAAGCCTGGGCCTGGAAGCCCATGTGGTGGAATTCGCGCCGCGCCTGATGCCAGTGCAACTGGATGATTTCGGCGGCCTTGCGCTCAAGGCCCAGATCGAGCGGCTGGGCGTCGGTGTGCATCTGTCCCGCGCCACCCAATCGATCAGTGTCGGCGAGCAGTACCGCTACCGCATGAACTTTGCCAATGACGAGTTCCTGGAGACCGACCTGATCGTGTTCTCCGCCGGGATCCGCGCCCAGGATGCCCTGGCTCGCCAGGCCGGCCTGGAGATTGGCCCGCGCGGCGGCGTGGTGATCAACGACGAGTGCTTGAGCTGCGATCCCAATATCTACGCGATTGGCGAATGCGCCTCCTGGAACGGCAGCCTGTTCGGCCTGGTTGCGCCGGGTTACCAAATGGCTCGTGGCGTCGCCGCGCTGTTGTGCGAGCACAGCGCTGAGCCCTTTGTCGGCGCCGACATGTCCACCAAGCTCAAGCTGCTGGGCGTGGACGTGGGCTCCATCGGCGACGCCCACGCCCACACACCGGGTGCGCGCAGCTACCAGTTCATCGACGAGGCGAGCGCCAGCTATCGACGCCTGGTGGTGGATGCGAGCGGCAAACACGTGATCGGCGCGGTGCTGGTCGGCGACAACAGCTACTACGACACCTTGCTGCAATACATGCAGAACAGCATCGCGCTGCCGGCCGAACCGGCCAGCCTGATCCTGCCATCGTCCAGCGGCGCACCGACCCTCGGCCCAGGCGCCTTGCCGGACTCGGCCACGGTGTGCTCGTGCCACAACGTCAACAAGGGCGCGATCTGCTCGGCCATCGACGGCGGGTGCAGCGACCTCGGCCTGCTCAAGTCGCAGACCAAGGCCTGCACCGGTTGCGGTGGGTGTGCCGGGTTGCTCAAGCAGGTGTTCGAGCACGAGCTGATTGCCCGTGGCGTCAGCGTCGACAAGAGCCTGTGCGAACACTTCGCCTATACCCGCCAGGAGTTGTATGCCCTGGTGCGCGTGGAAGGGGTGACCACCTTCGAAGAACTGCTGGCCAGACACGGCCGTGGCCACACCGGCTGCGATGTGTGCAAACCGGCGGTGGGGTCGATCCTGGCCTCGTGCTGGAACCAGCCGATCATGGACGCGTCCCTGGTGCCGTTGCAGGACACCAACGATACCTTCATGGCCAACATGCAGAAAAACGGCACCTACTCGGTGGTGCCGCGTATTCCGGGCGGCGAGATCACCGCCGACAAGTTGATCGTGATTGGCGAAGTGGCGAAGAAATACGACCTCTACACCAAGATCACCGGCGGCCAGCGCATCGACCTGTTTGGCGCGCAACTGCACGAGCTGCCGGACATCTGGGCCGAGCTGATCGCGGCCGGGTTTGAAACCGGCCACGCCTACGGCAAATCCACGCGCACGGTGAAGTCCTGTGTGGGCAGCACCTGGTGCCGCTACGGTGTGCAGGACAGCGTGAAAATGGCGCTGCTGATCGAGGACCGCTACAAGGGCCTGCGTTCGCCGCACAAGCTCAAGTTCGCGGTATCCGGCTGCACCCGCGAATGCGCCGAAGCCCAGAGCAAGGACGTGGGCGTGATCGCCACCGAGAAGGGCTGGAACCTCTACATCGCCGGCAACGGCGGCATGCGCCCACGCCACGCCGAACTGTTCGCCACCGACCTGGATGACGCCACGCTGATCCAGTACATCGACCGCTTCCTGATGTTCTACATCCGCACCGCCGACAAATTGCAACGCACCTCGGTCTGGCGCGAAAGCCTGGAAGGCGGCCTGGATTTCCTCAAGGACGTGATCCTGCACGACAGCCTGGGCCTGGGCGCCGAGCTCGAAGCGCAGATGCAACGGGTGGTCGACCGCTATGAATGCGAGTGGGCCAACGCCCTCAAGGACCCGGAAAAACTCAAGCGCTTCCGCACCTTCGTCAACGACAAACGCCCCGACCCGGACATCCACTTTGTCCAGGAACGCGGCCAGCGTCGGCCGATCATGGCCGCCGAACTCAACCTGATTGCCGTCACCGAGGAGCTTGCCTGATGAGCCAGTCCAACACGCAGCGCAACCTTGCCACCTGGAAAAGCGTGTGCAACGAGACCGACCTGGTGAGTAATTCCGGCGTCGTGGTGTGGCTGGACGGCGCCCAAGTCGCGCTGTTCTACCTGCCCGGCGCCCGGGACCAGACGCTGTACGCCATCGACAACCACGACCCGGAATCCGGCGCGAATGTGATCGGACGCGGGCTGGTCGGCAGCATCAAGGGCGACCTGGTGGTGGCCGCGCCGATCTATAAGCAGCATTACCGTTTGGAAGACGGCCAATGCCTGGAGGCACCGCACCAGCGTTTGCGGGTATGGCCGGTGCGGTTGAATGCTGGAGTGGTGGAAATAGGTCTGGGCTGACACGCCTCGGTCTGAATGTGGGAGGGGGCTTGCTCCCGATGACGGTGGATCAGCTAATGAATCAGTTGACTGACACTCCGCTATCGGGAGCAAGCCCCCTCCCACAGTTGAGCTGTTTACATCCGGCAGATTTCGGTCGCATGGGCGGTAGCCAAAAGTCGTGTGTTGGAAGTAGGCATGGGCTGACACACCTCGGTCTGAATGTGGGAGGGGGCTTGCTCCCGATAGCAGTGTGTCAGCCAACAGATTCACTAGCTGACCCACCACCATCGGGAGCAAGCCCCCTCCCACAGTTGAGCTGTTTACATCCGGCAGATTTCGGTCGCATAGGCGGCTGCCAAAAGTCGCGTGTTGGAAGTAGGCATGGGCTGACACACCTCGGTCTGAATGTGGGAGGGGGCTTGCTCCCGATAGCAGAGCGTCAGTCAACTGATTCATTAGTTGATCCACCGCCATCGGGAGCAAGCCCCCTCCCACAGTTGAGCTGTTTACATCCGGCAGACTTCAGTCGCATGGTCGGCTGCCAAAAGTTGCTTGTTGGAAGTAGGCATGAGCTGACACACCTCGGTCTAAATGTGGGAGGGGCTTGCTCCCGATGGCAGTGTGTCAGCCAACATATTCATTAGCTGATCCACCGCCATCGGGAGCAAGCCCCCTCCCACAGTTGGGTCGTTTTACTGCTCTTTGCGGCAATCCCGTGGCGTGATGCCTTTCTCCTTGGCGTACTGCGCCGCCGAGGCTTCGATGATAGGCCGCAGCAAGGCGCGGTCGGCTTGTACCCAGTCGCTGATCAGGTTCCAGCGCTGGCCGTCCCATTGCTGGAAGCGTACGGCGCCGCCGCCTTCGTGGTCGGCGCAGGAGAGTTTCAGCGGTTGCACCAGGCCCTTGGCGCCCAGCGCCTGCAGGCGTGCGTCGTCGAGGTTCAGGTGTTCGAAGCCCCAGCGTACCTGCTCGCCGGTCAGTGGTTTTTGCCCGTATTTTTCCTGGGCCAGGCGCAGCGCTTCGACGTTGAGGATGCCGTTGACCACGCCCAGGTTGTAATACACGGTGCCGAAACGCTTGGGGTCGGCCAGGTTGCCCTTGCCGGCGTCTACCACGCTTTGCTGGATACCTTGCAGCACCGGGAAGTCGGTGCCCGACGGGTGGGTGGTGATCGAGATAAAGCCTTTGGCGGCGGCACCGGCCGGTACCACGTCTTCTTCGGAGTTGCTCCAGATATTGCCGATGATGTGATCGGCCGGGTAGCCGACTTTCTGCGCGGACTTGAGCGCCACCGGGTTCATCACACCCCATCCGCGCAGGATCACCCAGTCAGGCTTGAGACGCCGGATGTTCAGCCACTGCGATTGCTGCTCGTTGCCGGGGTGCGGCACTTCCAGCAGGGTCAGTTCGAAGCCGGCGTTTTTCGCCAGGGTTTCGAGCACGCCGTTGGTTTCCTTGCCGTAGGGCGAGCCGTGGTAGAGCACGGCGATTTTCTTGCCCTTGAGCTTGTCGGCGCCGCCTTCGCGTTGGCCGATGTAGTTGATGATCGCCGAGACTTCCGAATAGGGGGTGAGCTGCAGCGGGAACACGTAGGGGAACACGCTGCCGTCGGTAGAGTCGGTGCGGCCATGGTTGATGGTGATCAGCGGCAGCTTGTCGGCGGTGGAGCGGTCCAGGGTGGCATAGGCGATGCCGACTGACAGCGGGTTGGTGGCGGCGGCCGGTGCACCGTTGAGCCCACCCTTGAGGCGCTCGTAGCATTCGACGCCTTTTTCCACCACGTACTCGGTCTCGCACTCGCTCCAGGTCAGCTTGACGCCGTTCACCCCGCCCTTGGCATTGATGTATTGCAGGTAGTCGATAAAGCCCCCGAAGAAACCGGTGCCGCCGGCGGCGTACGGGCCGACCCGGTAGCTCTGCAACGGGAAGTATTGTTCGTTGGCAGCCTGGGCGCCGGCCGTGAGCCCGGCGGTGATCAGGGCCAGGCCCAAGGCCAGGCGGCGCAGCGATAAGCGGTGTGTCATGGAGGTCATTCCTGGGGGG
This sequence comes from Pseudomonas sp. JV449, assembly GCF_032424295.1. Classification (NCBI taxonomy): domain Bacteria; kingdom Pseudomonadati; phylum Pseudomonadota; class Gammaproteobacteria; order Pseudomonadales; family Pseudomonadaceae; genus Pseudomonas; species Pseudomonas sp. JV449. Next base: position 295,551 of record NZ_VYKD01000014.1, read on the forward strand.
TTATTGAGTTCAGTAACGCAGCGGCCAAACCCTGGCCCGTTGACGAAAGCGCTGCCACAGACGGGCCAGCCCCTCCGGTTCCTTGATCAAAAACGCGATGATCAGCGCGCCAAACAGCATCTTCTGGATGTTCTCCAGCTGTCCGGCATCCATCAGTCCAGCGGGCAACAGCGCGAAGAGATTGGCCAGCAGGATCGGGAACAACACGATGAATGCCGCGCCAAGGACGTTGCCGAGCACGCTGCCCAGGCCGCCGATAATGATGATGAACAGCACCTGGAACGAGCGGCTCAGGTCAAAGCCGTGGGGCTCGACCGTGCCCAGGTAGGCGAACGCCCACAGTGAACCGGCGATGCCCAGATAGAAGCCGCTGATGGCAAACGCCAGCAGCTTGGCCTTCAACAGGCGAATGCCGATGACGGCAGCGGCGGTGTCCATGTCGCGCACTGCCATCCAGTTGCGGCCCAGTTCGCTGCGCACCAGGTTCTTGCCCAGCCAGAACAGCGTCACCACCACGGCCAGCGTCAGCACGTAGCGGCCACGCGGTGAACTGAAATCCAGCCCGGCAATCAGCAGCGGCGGTGAGGTGATCACGCCCGAGGCGTTGTCGTTGGTAAACCAGCTGAAGCGGGTGAGCACCCACTCCACCACGAACTGCGCGGCCAGGGTCGCCACCAGCAGGTAAAAGCCCTTGATGCGCAGGCTCGGCAAGCCGAAGAACACCGCCACCGCGGCGGCGATCACGCCACCCAGGGCAAAGCTCACCAGCAGCGGCAGGCCGGGCACCCGCAACTGCAGGTTGTAGGCGGCAAACGCGCCCACCGCCATGAACGCCGCCGAGCCGAGTGAAAGTTGCCCGGCGTAGCCCGTCAGCAGGTTGAGCCCAAGCCCGGCCAGCGACAGCACCAGCAGCGGCACCAGGATTGCGCTGAACCAGTAGTCATTGCCCAGCCAGGGCACCGCAAAAAACGCCACGCCCAGTAGCAGCCACAGCGCGACGCGGTCCTGGCGCAGGCGAAAGGTGCGGCGCTCGGCCGCGTAGGAGGTGCTGATTTGACCGACTTCTTGATACAACATGCAGGCATTTCCCCAAGGACAATCAAACCCGTTCGATGGCGCGCTCGCCGAACAACCCGGCAGGCCGCACCAGCAGGAACAGCAAGGCGAGGACGTAGGGCACCCAGTTCTCGATGCCGCTGCCGATGATCGGGCCGAGGTAGATCTCGGCGATCTTCTCCGCTGCGCCGATGATCAAGCCACCGACAATCGCCCCGCCGATGGACGAGAACCCGCCGATGATCAGCACCGGCAGCGCCTTGAGCACCACCAGCGAGAGCGAGAACTGCACCCCCAGGCGTGCGCCCCAGAGCAACCCGGCCACCAGCCCGACGAACCCGGCCACCGCCCACACCAACGCCCAGATGCGCGGCAGGCGAATACCGATGGCCATGGACGCCAGCGGGTCATCGGCCACCGCACGCAACGACAGGCCCGCCCGGGTCTTGTTGAACAGCAGCGACAGCACGATCACCAGCGCGGCGGCGGTGCCGGCGGCAAACAGGTCGAATTGCGAAAGCAGCATGCCGCGGATTTCCAGCGGCTCGTCGGCGATGCCCAGGTCGAGCCCGTGCACCTGCGCACCCCACAGGAACTGCGCAAAGCCCTCGATCATGTAGGACAGCCCGAGGGTGGCCATGAAGAGGATGATCGGTGGACGATTGACCAAGGGCCGCAGCACCACTTTTTCGATCAGCAGCGCCAGTACCACCATGCTCGCCAGGGTGATCAGGAACGCCCAGGCAAACGGGAAGCCGCGTTCCAACAGGCTGACAAACGTCAGCGCGGCGAACAGCACCATGGCGCCCTGGGCAAAATTGAACACGCCGGAGGCCTTGTAGATCAGCACAAAACCAATCGCCACCAGGGCATACATCACGCCCGCGAGCAGCCCGCCGATCAGCACTTCGAAGAAAAATTCCATGCTCAGGTCCCCAGGTAGGCGGCGATGACATCGGGGTTGGCGCGCACCTGTTGCGGGGTGCCGTCGCCGATCTTGCGACCGTAGTCGAGGACCACCACGTGGTCGCACAAGCCCATGACCACGCCGATGTCGTGTTCGATCAGCACCACGGTGGTGCCGAACTCGCGGTTGATGTCGCGGATGAACTGGCTCATCTGGGCTTTCTCCTGGGCGTTCATGCCGGCCATGGGTTCATCCAGCAACAGCAGGGTCGGTTCGGCGGCCAGGGCGCGGGCCAGCTCGACACGTTTTTGCAGGCCATAGGGCAGGGTGCCGACCAGCACGTGGCGCCAGGGATGGATCTGCAGGAAGGCAATCACCTTTTCCGCGTGCAGGCGGTGGGCGTCGTCCTCCCGTGGCGCGCGGCCCAGGCGCAGCATCTGTTCCAGCCAACTGCTGCGGCGCTTGAGGTTGCGCCCGGTGAGCACGTTGTCGAGCACGCTCATGCCCTTGAACAGCGCGATATTCTGGAAGGTCCGCGCAATCCCGCCTTCGGCCGCCTGGTGCGCGCGCATGCGCCGCCGGGTCTGGCCGGCGTAGCGGATGCTGCCGCCCTGGGGGTGGTAGACCCCGTTGATCACATTGAGCAGCGAGCTTTTACCCGCGCCGTTGGGGCCGATCAGGCCGCAGATGTCACCGGCCTTGACCTCGAAGCTGATGGAGGTGATGGCCTTGATGCCCTTGAACGACAGGGAAATGTCATCGAGCCGCAGTAATACCGCTTCAGTGGGTGTGGGCATGGAAGGCTCGTCAGGCAGATCGAGGCAGCAAGTGGTCGCTGGGTTCGTGGCGGGTGGACGGCTCTTGCCAATGGCCGGGACGAATACCCAGGGCCGCAAAGAAGGCGGCACTTTCCGGATGCAGTGGCGGCCCGACCAGCAAGGGCACGCGCAGGCGGCTCATGCCCAGCACATCCAGCAACGGCCGACGCACCAGCCAATGGCCCAGCCAGCGGCGCACGGGGGAGGGGGTCGGCTGCATGGCCCAGTCGTATAAACGATGGCTGAAGCTGCCCGGCAGTGGCAGGCGTTCACGCACCCATTGCTCCAGGCGCCCATAGGATTCGCGGGTGCCCAGCACCAGGGTCGGGCCCAGCTCGCGGCGGTCGGTGTCGCGGGTGGCGAGGGCCTCGGGGAAGTTCAGCCGAAAGCCGGCGTGCAGCCAGGGCGCGAGCAGGTAGCGTGCCTGCCCGCTGGCGGCAAACACCCGTGCGGCGAGGGCTTCGTCGTCGGCGCCGAGGTGTTCGCGGTCGACCAGCGTTCGGGCGCCCGCGAGCAGTTGCCCATGGGTCAAGTGCAGGGAGGTGTCGGCATGAAAGACGAAGGCGGTGTCGTTCGGCTGCGGGGCGTGGGCGGGTGGCGGTGCATCGGCACGCAGCTCGGCATAGTCGATCAAATCGGCGTCTGCGAACTGGCTCAGGCCACGCCCGTCAAGAAACACCACCACCCCGCGTTCACCGAGTTGTTGCAGCGCTTCCAGGTCCTGCACGAGCACAAAGCGCGGTCGCAGCCCGGCCAGCAGCGCCCGGTTGTCGCGGTCCGGGTCGAGCAACGTGACGTTGGCGCCCAGCCATTGCGCGGCCAGCGCCAGCAGCAACGCTTCGGGGCGCGCCTGGCTGAGGATCAACAGGTTATCGTCAGGCCCGAAGCGGCGCTGATGCAAGGCGGCGGCGAGCTGGCTGACCTCGTCAGCCACCGCGCTCCAGCTGCGCTCGTGCCAGATACCCAGGCGCTTGAAGCGCAAGGCAATCGCCGACCCTCGGGTGTGGGCTTGGCGCAACAGCGCCTGGGGCAGTGTCTGGGGCATGGGGGTATCCTTCGTCAGTATGCGAAGGCAATTGCACGCGTCATGCCAGAGGATTAAATGCTTTTATTTCAAGGGGATATGTGGATTTTTGGGGGAGGAGGCGTGTGTTGATTCAGCACAGGCTGTCCAAGCAGTGTTGTTGGGCCAACAGCGATGGGGCCATTGCTGGAGCGCTACCTGTCGCCGGCAGGGCTCCAGCTTGTCACGCCGGGATAAGCCCCGCGTCCCGATAACTCTGGACCAGTTCGTCGTACAAACCGAGATCGGCCCGGGTGCGAGCAATCAACTGCGCGCCGGCAATGGCGGTGTAGATGGCACGCGCGCGACGCTCGCAGGCCTCTGTATTGCCGGGTTCGATCTCGGCAAGCAGCGCCGCCAGCCAGGCTACGTTGATATTGGCAAACGTCAGTATCTCTTCCTTCACCGGCTCCGGCAGGTCCTGATATTCGGCCGCCATAAAACTGGACAGGCACAAGCGGTTGCCGTCTTCGAGTGATTTTCGAAAGATGCTCGGATAAGCACGCAGGCATTGCAGCGGATCCGGGTTCTCGCTGCGTATCGCCGCGAGGGCGCTGGCGGCGTCTTCCCAATAGCGCCTGGCGACGGCCGCGCCGAGATCGGCTTTGCTCGGGAAGTGGTAATAGATACTGGCGTTCTTGATCCCCACCGTTTCGCCGATGCTGCGGAAGTTGATGCCACTGTAGCCGTAGTGCTGAGCGGCGAGTCTGGCGGCTTCCAGAATCGCTTCGCGGGCATTTTCACTCACGTGGGGATTGCTCTTCAGTGGGGGGAGGGGCGAATTCTACGCTGATAAGGTTTTACCTGCCAACTGGTAGGTAATGCTTGACGGCTTGAAATAATGCCTTCAGTCTTTACCTACCATTTGACAGGTAGGCGAGCAGATCATGACGTTCCAACAACCACAACCCGACGTATCCCAACCTCAGTTGATGCGGATTTATGATTGGTACAACGGCCCCTATCCAGCGCGTGTTCGTATCGCGCTGGCCGAGAAAGATCTGTTGCCGCGCGTTGAGTTCGTGTCGGTCAACCTCTGGAAAGGGGAGCACAAACAACCTGAGTTCCTGGCCCTCAACTACTCCGGCACCCTGCCAGTGCTGCAACTGGAAGACGGCACGTTCATCGCTGAATGCACGGCTATCACCCAGTACCTGGACACGCTCGATGGCAACCCGACCCTCACCGGCAGGACGCCGACCGAGCAAGGCTTGATCCACATGATGACCAAGCGCGCAGAGATTGAATTGATGGATGCGGTCAGCGTGTATTTCCATCATGCCACCCCTGGGCTTGGGCCTGAGGTAGAGCTTTATCAGAACGCCGAATGGGGCATGCGCATGCGGGACAAGGCGGTCAGGGGGATGCACTATTTCGATAACGTGCTCAAGAGCCGGGCCTTTGTGGCCGGCGATGCCTTCTCAATGGCCGATATCGCGTTACTCGGCGGCATGATCTTCGCGGACCTGGTGCAATTGCCGCTGCCGCAGACGTGTGAAGCCCTGCGCGCCTGGCAGGCCAGGGTCAACGAGCGACCTAGCGTTCAAGCCTGGCGTGCAATGGTTGCACAACCGCACTGAGGGCAACGGCCCGCATAGCTGCCGCCAGCCCGGCCGCTGCGCTGGTGAGGGGCAGCGGGCCGGCCGTTACCTGCACGGCGGCCGCGCTCATCGACGCCTGGCCCAGCGCAACCCGTGTCATTCCATCCCTATAGGTGGCATCGGCAGCTTTGGCGATTGTCGCCAGGTAGCCGTCGATGTCACCCGCCTTGAACAAGCGCCATGCCCCCGGAACCAGCCGCACTTCGACGACCGCGTTCGATTGCAGCGCGGCCTTGTGAAACAGCCGCGCGGTCGGTTCGAGGGTGGTTTCCACCGCGCACAGCACCGCAATTTTTCCGCCAGCCTGCACCGCCGAGGCGGCCAGCGCTTCGCCTGTCCTCAGGATCGGGACACTGCTGGAGATACCTTCAACGACCGGACCCAGGGTCGAACAGGTGAGCACCACGGCGTCGGCCTGTTCAGCCAGTGCAAGCAGGGCTGATGCGGTGGATGCGCAGATGTCGGCGCTCAGATGACCGGCGTTTTCGGCAGCAGCCAACAGGTCGGCGCGCACTTCATGGCGTAGCACACCAGCGCCGATACCCAGTGCTTTCGCGGCGGTTTCAAACACGCTGATATTGCTGGCTGCGGTATGAAGGCAGGCGATGCGCATGGGCTGTTTCCAGTGCTGAAAATGTCGACGATGGTTAAGATGCAGCCCGCACTCACCTAACGCAAGGACAGGGTATGCCGCTGATCATGGAACGCGTAGAACAGGCCCGCAACGGCATCAACCACAAGATCATCTGTCGCATGCCCTCAGGTTGGGCAGTGATGGGCGATGTGCAATTCCTGCCTGGCTACTGCCTGCTATTGCCCGACCCTGTGGTCGCCAGCCTGAACGACCTGGATGCCGACGCCCGCGCGATCTACCTGCTCGACATGGCGCGCATCGGCGACGCGGTGCTGCAAGCCAGCGGTGCGTCGCGCGTTAACTACGAGATCCTGGGCAATTCGGAGCCGGAGTTGCATTGCCATATTTTTCCGCGCTACGCCTCGGAGCCGGATGACAAGCGCAAGATGCCCGTCTGGTTTTATGACTGGAAAAATGCGTTGCCGTACGCGGAAGACGTGCATGGGGATCTGCGTAAGGCTATCGCGCAATTACTGGCAGGCTGATGCGTTTACCCTGCGATGTCGTTCAGTTCTGCCAGCACGTCGTCCGTCAGGTCCAGTTCGGCTACGGCGAGGTTTTCTCGCAAATGAGCGACCGATGAGGTCCCCGGAATCAGCAGGATATTCGCTGAGCGACGCAGCAACCACGCCAGGGCCAGTTGCTTTGGCGTTACGCCCAGGCGCTGGGCAACGTTAGTCAGTGTCGATGATTGGACCGGGGTAAATCCGCCTAGGGGGAAGAACGGTACATAGGCGATGCCGTCCCTGGCCAGCTCATCGATCAAGGCGTTGTCGTGTTGGTGGGCGATGTTGTACAGGTTCTGCACGCAGACGAACTCAATCAGGCCACGGGCTTCGGCCACTTGCGTCGGCGTGACGTTGCTGATGCCGATATGGCGTACCAGGCCCTGCTGTTGCAGTTCGGCGAGTGCGGCCAGGGGCGCTGCGATCGAGCCTTCTGCCGTGCCCATCAGGTTGTGGGTACAACGGAAATTGACCACATCCAGCACGTCCAGGCCCAGGTTACGCAAGTTGTCATGCACGGCCTGGGTCAGTTCCGCCTTCGATGCTGCGCCATGCCATCCACCTTGATCGTCGCGACGGGCGCCGATCTTGGTGACGATCGTGAGGTCGTCCCGGTAAGGATGCAGCGCCTCGCGGATAATTTGGTTGGTGACGTGCGGTCCGTAGAAATCGCTGGTATCGATATGGTTCACACCGGCTGCGACGGCCTCACGCAGTACCGCCAGGGCCGCATCCCGGTCCTTGGGCGGGCCGAATACACCCGGCCCAGCCAGTTGCATTGTGCCGTAGCCGATGCGGTTGACCTTATGGTCGCCAAGGGTGAAGGTGCCGCTGCTTGCCAGGTTGCTCATGACTGCTGCTCTTGCTTGAACTGAATAAGGCCCTAATATGAAGGATCCTTCAGATTTTGGAATTCGCATTCCATGAGCACCGTCAAAGCGTCATTGAAACCAAGAAAATCAGCGGTTCAAGCACGCTCTGCGGCAACCGTCGAAGCATTGCATGAGGCAACCCTTCAGGTTTTGACCCAGCAGGGTCTGGTGCGCTGCACCACTACGCGGGTGGCGGAGCGCGCGGGAATGTCGGTGGGCAGTCTCTACCAGTACTACCCAAATCGCGATGCGTTGCTCGCCGCCATTCTGGAAAAACACCTGGTGCGCGTGGCCGATAGCGTCAAGCTGGCGTGCTCCGGGCTTCAGGGCGCGTCGGTTGCGGAGATGGCGGGCGGCCTGGTCAAGGCATTACTCACCGCAAAATTGCGCGAACAGGCGGTATCCAAGGCGCTGTATGCGATCGCAGCCGAACGCGGCGGGCCGGAGTTGGTCGCACGTATCAACCTGCGCATGGTGGGCGCGATTGCAGCCATGCTGGCAACGGCGTCCGACGCCCACTTTGACGACCCTGGCCTGGTCGCGGCGATCTCGCTGAGTGCCATCGTCGGCCCGGTGCGCACCCTGCTTGAGGGGAACGCCGCGCCTGCGTTCGAGGCTGCGCTGGAGCAGCAAACCACCTTGATGCTGAGGGCGTATCTGCAGGCTCATCAACCTCCGACCCCAAGGAAGACCCATGCGTGAACGAAAGGCTGCACGACTGCTGGTTATCAACCCCGCGCATGAAGTACTGCTCTTCAGGTTCATCCATAAAGACGGCGCGCTGGCCGGTCAAAATTACTGGGCTACCCCTGGCGGCGGTGTCGAACCGGGGGAGACTTTCGAGGCTGCTGCCATCCGTGAGCTGTGCGAGGAAACCGGTATCCAGGTGCAGGCCGTTGCAGCGCCCATCGCGGATCGCCGATTTGCGCTGATGCTGCCCAGCGGTGAAACGGTGTCGGCCGTCGAGCACTACTTTGTGGTCCACACCGCCAACACCGAACTGTCCAGGGCTGAGTGGACGCTGGAAGAAACCCAGGTGATGGCGGACCATCAGTGGTGGTCGGCCCAGGCGTTGCGTGCCACCGAGGAAACGGTCTGGCCCGAAGCGCTGGTTGACATGCTGGTGCAAGCCGGCGTGTTCAGCGCATAGCGCCGAGAATCCCGGCCGTCTCGACCACCCTGGCATAGTCCATGGCCAGGTTGCTCAGCGACAGTGCGTGCACGTCCTCGGCCGGCCACAGGCGCCCGGACAAATCGGTTTGATCGAAGGTGTAGCAGGCGTCTGCGGCGACGAGCACGTCAAAGCCCAGGTTGCCGCCTGTGCGTGCCGTTGCTTCGACGGAGTTGTTGGTGATCACCCCGGCGATCACCAGTTGCTTGATCGAACGCGCGTGCAGCCAGCGTTCCAGCCCGGTGGCGATGAAGGCACAGGGTACGTTCTTTTCCACCACGTGTTCGTGGGCCAGTGGTTGCAGCCCAGGCTGAAATTCGCAGCCCGGCTGGCCCGGCCAGAATACCGAACCGGGGGTACGGGAGATGTGCCTGACGTGCACCACAGGTCGCCCCGACTGCCGCCAGGCGCCGAGCAACTGCTGCAACTGCTGCTCGGCCTGCGGATTATTGCGGCGCCCGAGCTTGGGGTCGTTCATGCCCTGCTGCATGTCGATGAGCACCAGTGCAGCGTTTGTGGCTAGGGGGGCCATGGCACATCCTTTGGCTTGTGAGGCACAAAACATAGCAGCCATTGAGTGCGCCTAAACAGCGATTTGTTCGATGCCTTCGCCATTTGCCTTTACACTGCCGCCCCCGAATTTCAGCAAGGATGCGTTGGATGCGTACGCGACTCAGCGGTGTACTCCTCTCCCTGGCCCTGGCCGCTCCCGTCATGGCCGAGCCCCGTTCGTTCTCGGTCAATGACCCCAGTGGTCAATACCTGGTCGAAGTGTTGTTCCCGGAGGTGCCGCAGGACTTGCAGCACCTGGCGCCGGCGCTCATCACCCTGCGCGACAAACGCTCCCTTGAAATCCTTCAGCAATTGCAGACCCCGGATGCCCAGGTGCCGCTGGACCAGCAAGGCAGAACCGTGGACTGGCGCCTGATGGGGGAGAACGGCGTGGTGTACTTCGCCGATATCAACCAGGATGGCCGCCAGGACCTGGCGATCCGCAATGGCACCGGTGCGGATAAGGACTTCCAGTCCAGTTACGACGTGTATCTGCAAGACCCGCACACGTCCCGCTGGGTGCTGAATGGCCCCTTGACCGACCTCGCCAACGAGACCTCCGGCGGGATGTTTTCGATCAATCCCAAGGACGGCATTATCCATTCGCAGACCGACCGGGGTTGCTGCTGGACCCGCGCCAGCCGCTATCAGATGCGCGATGGCAAACTGGTGCGACTCAGCGCGTACACCCAGGCAGAAGTGCCGGCGACGGACGATGACGCCAACAACAGCATGCCCAGCGGCTACATGCTGCGCACCACCGGTGAGTGGAAGGACGGCCAGTGGCTGGAAACGCCCAGGCTGGAAGGGCCGGTCAACGAAGACCCCGAGTTCCTGACCGGCACCCTCAACGGCAAGATCCCGGTGCAGCTCTGGTACCAGCAACAAGGCGCGGTGCTGATCGGTGAGTTGCGCTACACCAAAAGCGGCAGCGGCAAGCCGATCAAGCTGGTGGGCGACCAGGGTGAGTACGGCGACCAGTCGTTTATCTACCTGCACGAATATGCCGATGATGGCCGTCAAACCGGCATCTGGCGCATCACGCGGGAAACCGTCGAACCCTATGCCTACGCGGGCACCTGGGTCAGTGGCGCCAAGGGCGACCAGCCCGAGCTGCAGATTCAACTGCACAGGCAGGACCGGGAGCCTGAGTACGACAAGCTCGGCGACGTGGCCCGCGACCAGCGCGATGGCCATTACCAGATGCGCGATGACTTCCTCGGCCGCGACGGTGACCTGGACCTGAAAATCCTTCCCGAACGCGACGCCCAGGGCCGGGAAGTGGCGGAACTCAGCGTGACGCTCAAAGACACCGGCACCGACAAGATCATCATCACTACGCACCAAAGCGTGCCGATGGAAACCGAAAACCTGATCATCGTGCGCGCACCCCAGGCGCCTCCTCGGGCCGGGCCGTATCACATCCAACTGGTGAAGGGCTTTGCGGTGATCGAGCACAACTCGGCGCCGGACAGCCAGGACTACCTGACCGGGTTTTATCGTAAGCAGCCCTGAGGCTTGGGAGCAATGCTGCCTGAGTGTCGATCCTGGCTCAGGCGATTAAGCAAATCGGGTATCTTTAGCCGTTTCAGCTGCTGGCCTGTCTCAGGCCCCGCGCACAATTGATTGATCAGGGAAGCATGCAATGGCACTCAGGGTGATGGTGATCGGCGGCTACGGCAACTTTGGCAGCATCATTTGCCAGCACCTGGCGGGCGCGCCGGGCATTGAACTGGTGGTCTCGGGCCGCCACCCACACAAGTTGCAGGGCAAAGTCGATGCGTTGAAAACATCCTCCGGCCGCGTGTGCGAAAGCTGGTGCGGCGATGCCATGGCGGCCGGGTTCGCTGGCGTCTTGCAGTCGATGGACATCCAGTTGGTGATCCACACCGGCGGCCCGTTCCAGGGGCAATCCTATGCCGTCGCCCAGCACTGCATCGACGCGGGCGTGAACTACTGCGACCTGTCGGATTGCCGGACCTTCGTCAATGGCGTCGGCGTGCTGGATGCGAAAGCCCGGCAGGCGAGCGTGGCCGTCCTCAGCGGTTGCAGCTCTGTACCGACGTTGTCGTCCGCCATCATCGATCAGTACCGCGATCGCTTTACGCGCATCGACACCATCGAGCATGGCATTTCCTCTTCGGCGAAGATGCCGGGGCTGTCGACCATCGAAGGTGTGCTTGCCTACGCGGGAAAACCGATCAAGCAACTCAAGCAGGGCCAGGTGCACGAAGTGCTGGGCTGGCAGGACCTGACCCTGCGCAGGATGCCCCAGCTCGGCACGCGGGTGCTGGCCAATGTGGACGTGCCCGACATGGATATATTCGCTGGTCGTTATGGCGCCCATACCTTGCGCTTCAAGGCCGGTGCGGGGCTCAAACTGGGCGGTGTCGCCAATTATCTGCTGGCGCAAGCGCTACGCATGGGCATTGTGCGCGACCACCTTGCATGGGCCGCCAGACTGCATCGCCTGGGCACCTGGTTCGAACGATTGGGTGATGGCAAAAGCGCGATGTACATCGACGTGCAAGGCCTGGGCATGCACGGTCAGCCGCTGTCCCTGGCGGTGCAACTCACGGCCCTGGACGACAAGGGCCCGGAAATCCCCAGCTGTGCAGCCGTTGCCCTTGCCACCAAAATGGCCCACGGTTACGTGCCCGAGCCCGGTGCCCGCCCGTGCGTAGGCGAAATCAGCGTCGACGAATACATGGCCGCCATCAACGAACCGACGAAGCTGAGCCTGACGGTGCGCTTCTCTGACGGGCAGGCCTGACGGATGCTCTACTTGTGCCTGAAGTACCTGCACATCATCGCGGCGATTTTCCTGTTCGGCTTCGGCATGGGCTCGTACCTCTACCTGATCGCCGCCAGTCGCACGGCCAACCCGCAAGTGATCGCCCATGTGGCGCGCATGGTCGTACGGTTTGATACCTGGATTACCACGCCGGCGGGCGTTATTCAGATCATCACGGGCTTGCTGCTGATCCAGCTTGCCGGGCTGTCTGTGACCACGGAATGGGTACTGACCGCGTTGATCATCTTCCTCTGCGTGGGCTCGCTGTGGCTGCCGGTGCTGGTACTGCAGAAGCGCTTGCAGCAGATGGCCTCGCGGGCGGTCGAGACCGACACGGTGCTGGATGATGGATTCCGTGGTGTGTACCGGCAATGGTTCTGGCTGGGCGTCTTCGGCTTCCTGGGGATGTTTGTGATCGTGATGATCATGGTGACGAAGATGACGCCGTGGCAGTTGGTCGGGCTGTTGGCGGGGGGCTGAGTGCCCGCTCAAGGCTTGGCATCCCAAACCGGTGCAACGATGCATACCGCTGTGTTCATAGCGGCCCCTTCAAAAAGCGCTGCTCATGCGTCGGCCGCTGCTACGGTTTGGACGGTGTGGGTGCTTAACGCGAGAGCAGCGGCGCCGGGCTTTTGTCCTCTGCGCCCACGTCGTGCAGGGAAATCCTCGACGTCTCCGGCAACGCCAACCCGCCCGCCAACGCCAGCAATGCCACGGCAATCAGGTAGAACGCCGGTGACAGGTTGCTGCCGGTGGTGCTGATCAACCACGTGGCCATCAGTGGCGCGGTGCCGCCGAAGATCGTATACGCCATGTTGTAGGTAATCGCCGAAGCGGTATAACGCGTGCGGGTCGGAAAGGTCTCCGACAGCAACGCCGCCGTCACCACACCACACAGTACTGCGCCGACCGCCAGCAACATCACCCCGACAATTGACGCCGTGAACGAACCGGAACTGGCCATCAGGAACGACGGATACACCACCACCATCAACAACACGCACGCCGTCATCACCGTGACCCGACGCCCCACGCGATCCGAATACAGCCCCGCCAGCGGGCAAATCGCCGCGGCGAAGATCAACGCGATCAGCGACACCAGCAACGCCATCGCCCGACTCAGCCCACCGGCCACTTGCAGGTACGTCGCGAAGTAGGTGGTGAACATATAAAACGACAGCGCCGTCAGTGACACAAAAGCGCCCAGGCAGCAGATCGCCGCACCATGGTTGCGCAAGGTTTCCTTGAGTGGCGAGTGGGCCACCGCGTGCTCCTGCTTCACGGCCTGGAAGGCGGGCGTCTCATCCAGCTTCCAGCGCAGGTAAAGGCCCACCAGGCCCAGCGGCGCGGCGATCAGGAACGGCAGGCGCCAACCCCAATTGCCCATGGCCTCGGCGGACAACGACGCTTCAAGGGCGTACGCCACCACGGCGGCGGCGGCGAAGGCGGAGAACGTCGACACCGGCACGAAGCTGCCGTACCAGGCGCGTTTGTCCCGGGGCGCGTGCTCCATCAGGTAGGCACAGGCACCGGCGTATTCGCCGCCGGCGGAGAAACCCTGGGCACAGCGGATCAGCGACAACAGGATCGGCGCCGTGACGCCGATGGCGGCGTAGGTGGGCAGCAGGCCGATCAAGGTGGTGGCGCCGGCCATCAGCAGGATGGTCATGGCCAGGGTGCGCTTGCGCCCGATACGGTCGCCGAGCATGCCGAAGAAAATCCCGCCCAGGGGCCGGAAGGCGAAGGCGACGGCGAACACCGCGAAGGTTTTGAGCAAGGCCGCGCTGGCATCGCCGCTGGGGAAGAACTGTTGGGCGATGGTGGTGGCGAGGAAGCCGTACACGGCGAAGTCAAACCATTCGACGAAGTTACCGATACCGGCGGCGATGATGACCTTGCGCAGGGTTTGGGGGCTTACCTGTTCGGTGGAGGGGCTCGTCATGGGGAAGGCCTCGAAAGGGGTCGGGGATGCTGGATTATCCGGGGAGGGTGTTGGGCGGCCGGGCTCAAAAGAGTCGTCCGCGTAGTCAGTAGCGACCGGGTGGGATTGGGGAGGCAGGAATTGGGCCAGGTCAGGCGGGGATTTATCGTTACCGGGCAGACTTGCGATAGGTCAGCAGCACAATCCCGGTCACCACGATGACGCCGCCGACTATCTGGCCGGCGCTGAGCATTTGATCGAGCACGATCCAGCCCATCAGCAACGTCGCCAGCGGCTCAATGTTCATGACCGGCGCATTGCGCGGCATGTCCAGGCGCGGGACCGACATGAACAGCACGATAAAACCGGTGCCGTACAGCACCACCAACGTTGCGAGTGCCAGCCAGCCGGTACCCGTGGCCGGCGGGTTCAGGCCGCCGGGAAGGGCGCCGCTGAGGCCGGCGAGGTTGACACTGCTGAATACGATGAAGATGGTCAGCAGGCTGCGCACGGAGCCGCGTACCTGGGACAACTTGTGGTCGGTGATCCACAGCGCGCAGGCGAACACGAACGCGGCGCAGAAGGCCAGGCCGACGCCGAGCAGCCATTGCGGGCCGATATCGGCACTGCCTGAGAGGCGGCCGGGTACGTCCAGCACAAACACCAGGCCCACCAGGATCAAGCCCATCAGCAAGGCGGTGCGCGCCGTCGGACGTGGGCCGCCGAATGCCCAGGTGAGCAGGGCAAGCAGAATCGGGAACACGTTGCCCACCAGCAGCGCCAGCGCCACCGGCACGCGGGCCACTGCGGAGTAGAGGCACAGGCTCTGGGTAGTGATAAGCAGGCCCAGCAGCACTTGCCAGCGCCATGCACCTGCGGGCAGGCGCAGGTTTTGGCGTTGCCACAGTACCAGCACCGCCAGCACCAGCAAGGTGCCACCCGAGCGCAGCAGAATGGCCAACAGCACACCGGCGCCATCATCGAAGGCGACCCGAGCGGCGATGTGATTGCCGGCGAAGGCACAGCCCATGCAGAGCAGAATCAACACGGCAATGGGGCGGGAGAACAGGGCGGGGGCAGTTTGCGTCGGGGCAGGCGGAGTCATGCTGGGGCTCGGGCGGTTGGCGCCATCGTCGGGGATGGCGATTTATTTTTAGGTTGTCGTACAACTTCGCGACCGGGTGATTTGTAGCGTGTTTACGCCGAGGGAGCAAGGAGGGATTTGGTCTGGAAAAAACTCAGCGCTTGCTGAGCGCGAGCTTTGCGGCAAACAGCAAGAAGATCACACCGGTGGTGCGATCCATCCACTGGATGACCTTTTCGCGGCGCAGGAACCCGGACAGCGACTGCGTGGCGCCGATCAATACCAGCGACCACAACAGTCCGAGCAACACATGGATGCTCACCAGGCCGAAGGTCCAGGCAATCAGCGAATGCCCTTGGGGGATAAATTGCGGCAGGAACGACACGTAGAAAATCCCCACCTTGGGGTTCAGCACATTGCCCAGCATGCCCTTGATAAACCAGTTGCCGCCGGGCTTGCCATCGGCTGAAGCGGGTGCCAATGAGCGGCGCGGACACACCAGCATGTTCAGCCCCAGCCAGGCCAGGTAAGCCGCGCCGCAGTACTTGAGCAGGTTGAACGCCATCTCCGACACCGCGATCAACGCGCCCAGGCCAAAGGCAACCGCGGCGCCCCACACCAGGCAACCCGCGTTGATGCCCAGCGTGGCCTGCAGCGCCTGGCGCTTGCCTTCCACCGTGGCGGTGCGCAGGACCAAGGCGGTGTCGAGCCCGGGCGTGAGGGTCAGCAGGGTGGCGGCGAAGGTGAAGGCGATGAGGTTCTCGGCGATGGACATGAGCGGGCTTCATGCAGAGGGATGAGTGGACGTTAACCCAAGCTTGGCATGAGTGGTTATCTTGTTGCGAGCGGGCTTGTTGTGGCAAGCCGGCTTGTAGTGGTGAGCAGGCTTACTATGGTGAGCAGGCCTGTTGTGAGTGACCGGGCTTGTTGTGGTGAGCGGGCTTGCCCCGCGCTGGGCTGCGAAGCAGCCCCAAAACCAGGCACTGCGGCTTGTCTGATGGAACACAGTGATCTTGATTGGGGCCGCTTCGC